>NYZC01000062.1 GCA_002686995.1 Phycisphaeraceae bacterium
CGCCGCCGCGCCGTCGCCTTCCAGTTGACGTCACGGTAGTCGTCGTCGGGCAGGTAATCGCGAAGCTGATCGAACTCGCGGCCCGAGCCCACCCGCCGCATCCGGTGGATGCCGAACTGGTTCAGCGCGCGGTGACGGCGCAGCACGTCGTAATGAGCGACCAGCCGCAGGCTCGGGTACACGGTGACGGTCGTCGCATCGAGCAGGTCGCGGCGCCGGGCCAGTTCCAGCCCGTAGCGGACGTCGACCTCGGCCGGCGCGATGGTGACGCGGCCGCGCCGGCGGGGCACGACCTCGAGATCGACGCGCACGACCTCGGAGGGGGCCACCGTGACGTCCACCCGGCGCTCGGTGCTCTCGAACGAAGCCGGCCACACCTGGCGCAGGCCGACGCGCACGCGCCGCCGACCCACGTTCTCGATCCGGTAACGCAGGCGCACCGGGCAGTCGATCTCGACGCGGGTCCACGACTCGCGCTCCACGATCACGCGCAGGCGACGTAGCGACGCCCCCTGCCAGCAGATCGCCGCGAGCAGGATCAGGTCGCCGACCAGAACGGCGGGGCGCAGCGCCGGCAAGACCACGGCACCGACAAGCAGCGGCGCCGCCACGGTCGCGGCGTAGATCGCGGTGCGTCCGGGAACGATCATCGGCGAAGAAACCCTGGGACCAACCGTCTTACCGGCGCAGCCGGCGCGCGCCAATGCTGTTCGGCACGGATTTCGCTTGGTCCAACTGCTGCGTCCGCGTCCGTGGTTGCTCGAATTGCGTTGCCGAGCCGGGTCGTCCCCGACCCGGAGTCGGCAACGCTCTCCGGGCCGAGACGGCCCGGCTCGGTGATGCGATCCCCATGAACGCACCGCGAATGCCGTGCCGAACAGGATTGCGGCGCGCCCCCCTTTCCCTTGACGCTCGACACCTTCACCTCGGCACGTCCACGCCGTCCAGGATCGACTGAAGCACCTCGCCCGTCGTGGCGCCGCTGATCTCCGCGTCCGCCGCGAGCGTCATGCGGTGGCCCAGGACCGGCGCGACCATCGCCACCACGTCATCGGGAATCACGTAATCCCGGCCTTCCAGCAGCGCCTGAGCCTTGCTCGCGACGAGCAGGTTGATCGATCCGCGCGGGCCGGCACCGACGAGTATCGAGTCGTAGCCGCGCGTCGCGCGCACCAGCGTCAGCACGTAACGCCGCACCGTCTCGTCGATCCGCACCCGGCTCAGCATCGAACGCGCAGTCCGGAGACCGGCGACGTCCATCACCTCCTCGACGCTGCCCGGCGCCAGCCGATCGGGCGGCGCGCCGCGGTCGAACGCCTCGAGCACGGCCATCTCCGACGCCTCGTCCGGGTAGTCCACGTCGATCTTCAGGAGAAACCGGTCCTGCTGCGCCTCGGGCAGCGGATAGGTGCCCTCGAACTCGATCGGGTTCTGGGTCGCGAACACCGTGAACACCTCGGACAGCCGGTGGCGGACGCCGTCGATCGTCGAGTGTGCTTCGCTCATCGCCTCGAGCAGCGCCGACTGCGTCTTGGCCGGCGCGCGGTTGATCTCGTCGGCCAGGAGCAGATCGGTGAACACGGGGCCCTTGTGCAGGTTGAACTCGTTGGTGGCGAGGTTGAACACGTTGGTGCCGATGATGTCCGAAGGCATCAGGTCGGGCGTGAACTGGATGCGCTTCGCGTCGCACGACAGCGACATCGCCAGGGCGCGCACCGCCAGCGTCTTCGCCGTGCCGGGGACGCCCTCGAGCAGCGCGTGACCACCGCAGAGGATCGTGATCATCATCTGGCGCAGGACGCGCTCCTGGCCGATCACGATGCGAGCGAGATTCTGCTGAAGTCGAGCCAGCCGCTGCTGCAGGTCGGCAAGCTCCGCATCCGCGGAAGTCTCCTGCGAGGTGCCGATGCTGTCGTTCAAGGCGTTCACTCCTGGCCGGATTCGATCGTGCCGCGATTCTAGATGCTTCGCGCCCGTTCGCCGAATGAACTCAGGTCCGCCCCGGCCCCGAGATCCTTGCGCCGGATCAGCTCATCGATGCGATGCAGTCGCCGCACGGCGTCCATCTCGACGCGCCGCCGCCCCGCATCCTTGTCCGATGCCTTCGATCGGCCTCCGGCGACGTGGCGCGCAAGCGCCGGCGCAACGGGCGTGCCGCACTCCGGGCACGTGCCGGTTTCGTTGCCGGTCAGATCGTAGCTGCACTGCGGACAGAGCGGCCGCGCCAGCAATCCGTCGTCATCGATCTCCGCGCGGACGGCGGCCGCCCATGCCTGGTCCTGTTGGCTCCCTAGCCGCTCGGAGAGCATCGACACCGGACAACGAAGCGCTGCCGCGGCGCGACGGCGCGCCTCCTGGCGGCTGCGCGCGGCGATATCCGCCGACGAAAGCACCTGCCGGTAGAGATGACCGAGCGTCACGATCTGCTCCGCGGCCGCGCGGCGTCGCCGCGGCGGATCGACCGACGCCCGCCGGGATCCCCGGTTGCTCCACGCGTAGAGCAGCACGGCGAGCGCCGTTTGCAGGAGCACTGGGAGCAGTCCGACGTTCGCGATCAACCCCACGATGGTGCCGCCGTGACCGATGCCGTGCGACCATTCATCGATCAGCACCGGGCCGTCGCCGACGAGGGCGAGCAGCATCTCGAGGTTGCCGCCGTCGCCCAGCGTCCCGTTCAGGGCCGGACTCGGACTGGTCACGACGATGAGCCGCCCCGCGCCGACCTGCTGCGCACCCACCACGGCCTCCGAGGTGCCTCCCGCGGGGATCAGCGCAAGCGGCAGCCAGCCGCCCTGCGCCTGGCCCGGCAGCGTCCAGGGCGCATGCACGACCGGGCCCCGACGCGGTCTCGCCGATGGGCCCGGAAACGCCTCGCCTTCGTCGCTCCATGTGCTCGCGACGGCATACCAACCCGGATCATCGGGATTCCGTCCCGCGCGCATGCGATCTTCGAGCCCGCTCCAGGACGATCCGGATGGCGCGATCTCTGCCGGCACGCCGCATCGGTCCATGAGCTTGGTTCGTCCGGGCGCAAGCTGGATGACCGTGTTGCCGTCGCGAATCCAGTCCAGCAGCGGCCCGGGCTGCAGGCGCGACCTGCGGCCGGGCCACTCCCAGTCGGGAGGCGTCTCGAGCACCTGGATGAGCACGCCAGCGTCGTCGGCCGCGGGTCGTGATCGCTCCAGCGTGCGCACGTCGAGCCCGCGCGCCACGAGCAGCTCCCGCAAGGCCGCCGTGCCGAAGGGGTCGTGGCGCCGCACCGAGTAGAGCGGCGACTGCTCGCCGCCGCGACTGGCGACGCGCGACATCGCGTAGAACGCCCAACCACCGAGGACGAATACGACGAGCGAGACGATCATCGGGAGGCGGTCACGCATCGTCGTCTCCCGCCCGCAGCAGCAAGTCGACGCGTCGGCGCACATCGTCGACATCGGCGCCCGCGGGAGTCACCCGCCCGTACCAGACGCTGTCGAACAGCCCAGTCAGGTCGGCGAACACCCCGCGAGCGTCTTCAGGACCCTCGAAGCGAGATACGTACGTCCAGTTCGTCCGCTGGCGACGGAACTCGATGCGGCCCGCCGCATGCAGTCCCGATAGCAGCGCGAGGTAGAGCGCCCGGTACATGGCCCGGAAGTCGCGCTCGCCCGCAAGGCGCTCCGCTTGCTCGAGCCAGCGCGGGCTGTCCATCGCGAGCGCCTGGCCGTCGTCGAGCGCATGGCGGACCTGCTCGCGGCTCAGCACGCGTCCGCCGCCGGCATGATTCCGCGCGCGCCGCAGCAGGTGAACCGCGACGACGATCAGGAGGACGCCAAGCACGATCAGGATCATCCAGCCCGCCGCCTTCAACATCGCCATGAAACCCGAAGGGTCGCCCGGGGTGGGCATGTTGACCCGACCGGCGCCGCGGAACAGGCGAGTGAGAAGACGATCGATCGCCTCGGCCCACGACTCCAGGCGCTCACGGACAAGCTGCATCCAGGGGCTGTCGACCGGCGTTTCGATGCGCATCTGGCGCAGCTGCCAGCGCCGATAGATCGGCTGCTCGAGAATGCGCCGCAGCTGATCGTGCGGGTCGACGTCGGGTCCGTCCGCGACCGGAGTCGTCTCGGCAAGAATCGCGGCGGTCGCGGAAAGCACCGCGACGAGGAGCACCGAAGGCGCAATGGCGCGGACAAGGATGCGCATCATGTATCCGTCTGCTCCAGCGCGCGGATGCGGGCCCGAAGATCAGTGCCGAGACGCCGCGCCTGCAGGTCGTAGTAGAGCATCACCGAGAGCACCGTCCAGTAAAGATCGTAGAGCAGGTACAGCAAGTACAGCACGCAGAGCGTCCAGGACGAGCCGCCCATCGTCAGCTTCAGATCCTCCACGTCCAGGCCGAGCAGCGACGACAGGAGCGTGCCCACCATCAGGGCCTGCAGGACGGCCACGCCGATCGTCATCAGCAGGATCAGGACGCCGAGGATCAGCGAGACACGCCCCAGGCGACCCGCCGCGGCACCGATCCAGCCGAGCGTGGACCTGATCAGCGGCCAGGCACGGCGATCGTGCTCGAGCGCCATGGGAGCGGCCATCCCGCCGAGGAAGAAGCCGAAGAACGCCGGCACGAGCAGTATTCCGCCCCAGGTCATCGCAGAGTTGCTGAACAGGCGGACCACGAGGATGGTCAGCAGGCGCCGGCGCAGGGGCAGCGGCGGTTCGCCGCGCACGTCCTCCTGGGCGCGCCGCTGGACCGCGACAAGCCAGGCCCAGCGCCAGAGCGTCGCCGCCGTCAGCAGGGCGCAGGACGCAGGCAGCGCCGAACGGTGCTCGCTCGAGATCGAATCGATGACCAGCAGCATCACCGCCGAGAACGGCGCCATGGCCACGACGTAGAGGGGAAGCACCCGCCAGCCGCGCCGCAGCAGGTAGTCGAAGGCCGCGTCCATCGGCTCGAACGCCGACGGACCGCCAAGGACGGCGGGGAAGTGCGCGGTGCCGGCGGTCATGGCGTCAGCCACGTATCCACCTGGTTCAGGTCGATGAACCAGTTGAACAGGAGCAGGTAGAACAGGTGAAGCAGGTACAGCAGAAGCGGCGAGACGACGATGGACAGGACGACCACGAAGCCGCCGCGTCCCGCGCGGCCTGCTTCCGCCTCGCGCCGCTGCTGAACGATGCGCAGGCCTTCCTTGCTGTAGTTGACGCCTTCGTACCGTGTCGAGCATTCGGCGCAGATGGCCTTGCGCGTGATGACGCAGATGCCGATGGCCGCGCGGTCGGGATGGTTGACACAGGTCTGACGCTTGAGAGCCATGGGGGAAAATCGGGGGGGCGGAAACAGATTGAATTAAGCTGTTAGTCATTAAGCCAATCGTGATGTGTCATTTCGGACGCAGCTTTCGACCCGAATCCGAATTGACACATCACGATTGGCTTAATGACTAATAGCTTAATGAAGCACCGCGTCCACGGCACGAGAGAACCCCAGCCCCAGACCCTAGGCCCCGTACGGCAGCCCGAAGTATTCGTGGATGAACGCCTTGCGGTCGCCTTCGCAGCGAAAGTACTCCACCAGCGCGTACAGGCGGCGCTGGTCGCGGTCGAGCTTCGCCGCCAGCAGCTTCTCATCCGTCAGCGCCGGCGGAAGCCCGGTCACGGCCTCCACGTCGATCCGGTCGCCCTCCACGTCAATCGTGCCCTCGATCACGCCGTGACGGTCGAGCATCGAAAGCACCGTCTCCAGCCGGTGATCGAACCGGCTCTTGAAGTTCAGCTTCTCGCGCAGCCACTCGAATCCGAACGACCGCACCTTCTCGGCGTCATGCAGAAGCATGTCATGCACGCGCGCATAGAACGACCGATCAGGGTTGGACCAGCGCATGAACTCCATCTGCGTGGCGAGATCGCGCTGGTCGTACAGCAGCGCGCACCGGGACGGCAGACCGTCGCGACCCGCGCGGCCGATCTCCTGGTAGTACGACTCCATCGATCCAGGCACCTCCGCGTGCACGACGTAGCGGATGTCAGGCTTGTCGATGCCCATGCCGAACGCGTTGGTCGCGAGCACCAGGACGTCGCGTCCCTGCATGAAGAGGTCCTGAATCCGGCGGCGCTTCTCGCGCGGCAGCTCGCCGTGGTAGCAGAGGTGCTCGATCTTCCGCTTCCGCAGTTGCTCGCTGAACCCGGCCAGCGTGCGGATGAGCGTGAAGTAGACGATGCCGCTGCCCGGCACGTCGCGGCGCACCTGCTCGATGGCTTCCAGCTTCTCCTTCTCACCCCAGACGTCCTGCACCGTCAGCTCGAGGTTCGGCCGATCGATGCCCTCGTGAAAGGTGCGCACGTCACCGGGCTCGAGGCCGAGCTGCGCGACGATGTCGCGCTGCACGTCGGGCGTCGCGGTCGCGGTCAGCGCGATCGTCGTCGGATCGTTCATGATCCGGCGAAACTCGGCGAGCCGCGTGTAGTCGGGACGGAAGTCATGGCCCCACTGGCTGATGCAGTGCGCCTCGTCCACCGCCAGCAGGCTGATCTGCCGCGCCGCGAGCATCTCGACGAAATCGGGCTTGCGAAAGCGCTCGGGCGTGACGTAGAGCAGTCGGAACCTTCCCTCGCCGACCTCCCGGTAGCGCCGGTTCCGCTCGGAAGCGGTGAGCGACGAGTTGATGTACGCGGCGTCGACCTCGCGGCCGGCCAGGGCATCCACCTGATCCTTCATCAGCGCGATGAGCGGCGAGATGACCACCGTCAGGTCGTCCGGCCGCGCGAGCGCGGGCACCTGGTAGCAGAGCGACTTGCCGCCGCCGGTCGGCATCAGCACCAGGGCGTGCCCGCCTTCCAGCACGTGATCGATGATCGCCCGCTGCTGCCCGCGAAACGCATCGAAGCCGAACGTCTGCGCGAGAATCCGTTCCGGGCTTGTCATGGCAACTCAGGAGTCGGAAAGTCGGAAGGTCCGAAGGAATTCTATTGTGAACCCGGGTGGCTGGGGTCGGGCGCAGCGAGCCCCCAGGGTCACGGACCTGGAACGCAGAAATGGATCAGCGCGCCGATGACGACGCGTCGTCGATGAAGCGCACGCCGACTTCGTACTGCAAATAGGCCGTCTTCTTGACCCATCGGATCATGCCCCGGAAGACCTCGGGGCCTTCGGGCATCTCCACCGTGACGTCCAGCGTCTGGCCCGCGAGCATCACGCACTTGCCGGTGCCGGCCGCGCGCAGCCCGTGCTCGGAGATGTCCAGAACCCGCCCGAGCGAGCAGGACAGGTCTTCGGGGCGCTCGCGGGGCACCGCGCGGGGGCGCCATCCCGGCCGGCGCTCCTGCCGGTCCACCTCGGAGTGCCCGGTCGTGTCCTTCAGCATCGTGTCGCCCCCGTATTGCCCCCTGTCCTCGCTGGGCGCTCCGGACCAACCTCCCGGTCCCTCCCCACTTTCCGACCTTCCGACTCTCACGCCGCGTCCGAATCGATCGTCGCAGTCGAGTCGTCGCCATCGTCCGGCGCCTCGTCACCCACTTTCGGCACGTAGTCCTCGCCCACGACCATGCCGTCCGTGTTTCGGATCACCGGTCGCGGGTGCGCCGCCTCGTGCTCGCCGAGCGCCGCTTCGAGCTGCTTCTGCTTCGGCTCCTCGACGGTCGACCAGCCCAGCCGGCCGCGGCACTTGGGAAACGTCGAGCAGCTCAGCCACGGACCGCGCTTCGATCGACGGAGATTGAGCGGGCTGCCGCACTTGGGACACTCCAGGTCGGTCAGCAGCGGCGGCGTCTTCGGCAGCACGATCGTGTGCTTCTTCGGATCGAGGTTCAGGATGCCCTTGCACTGCGGATAGTTCGCGCAACCGAGAAAGGCGCCGAATCGTCCGACGCGGCGCGTCATCGGCCCCTCGCAGAGTGGACAGAGCACGTCCGAGACGAGCGGCTCCATCGGGTTGCCCTCGCGGTCGATCGGCGCCGCGTAGTCGCAGTCCGGGTAGGTGCCGCACGATAGAAAGCGGCCGTTGCGCCCGAAGCGGTAGACGGTTTCGGCCCCGCACTTGGCGCACTTGTGCGGCGCCGGCTCGGTCACCGCCTTCGCGTGCGTCATCTGCTTGTGCGCCGACTCGAGGTTGCTGCGGAACGGCCCGTAGAACTCGCGGAGCATCGTCACCCAGTCGTGGTGCTCCTCCTCGACCTTGTCCAGCTCGGATTCCATGTCGCGCGTGTACGCGACGTCCATGATCCGGGGGAACGCCTCGCAGAGCATGTCCGTGACGACCTTGCCGAGATCGGTCGCCATGAGACGGCGATCGCGCGGGGCAAGCTGCTGCACGTACTTGCGGTCCTGGATCGTCTGGATGATCGGGGCGTACGTGGACGGGCGCCCGATCCCTTCCTCCTCGAGCTTCTTCTGCAGCGACGCCTCGGTGTAGCGCGCCGGCGGGCTCGTGAAGTGCTGCGTCGGCGCGACGTCGATCGGGGCGAGGGGCTGGCCCTCCGAGAGCGGAGGCAGGATCGCGTCCTCGCCGCTGCGCGGCACGCCGGTCACCTTGTAGAAGCCGTCGAACACCAGCGTACGACCCGTCGCCTTGAAGACCGCCGGCTGGTCACCCGCCTGCGTCTCGATCAGCACCGTCGTCGAGTCCCACTTCGCCGGCGTCATCTGGCACGCGACGAAGCGCTCCCAGATGAGGCGATACAGCTTGAACTGCTCTTCGCTGAGATCGCGCCGGACGCGGCTCGGCGTGATGCGGACGTCGGTCGGGCGGATCGCCTCGTGGGCCTCCTGCGCCGACTTGTTGGACGAGGTGTAGCTCGCCGGCTTGTCGGGCAGGTAGTCGGCACCGAACTCGCTGCCGATGTAGTCCCGCGCCATCTCGAGGGCCTCGCCCGTGAGGTGCGTCGAGTCCGTCCTCATGTAGGTGATCAGACCGGTCTGACCTTCCGCGCCGTGAATGTCGACGCCCTCGTAGAGTTGCTGGGCGACGCGCATCGTGCGCTGAAGATGGAACCCCAGCTGGTTGGCCGCCTGCTGCTGCATCGTGCTCGTGATCAGCGGCGCGCTCGGGCGCGAGGTGGTGCGCTTCGTCGTCATCGATCGGATCGTGACCGGGGCCGCGGCCTGCACCGCGCCTTCGAACCGAACGAGCTCGCGCGCCGGGCCCTTCGCCTTCTCGTCCGACCACTCGTGACGATTCTCCAGGACGAAGCCGAGCCCCGTCGCCAGCGCGAGCGCCTGCTCGCGGTTGTCGCACTTGAAGGGCTGGCCGCCCACCTCCACCAGGTCGGCCCGGACGCAGGAGCGCTCGCTGAGCCAGGCGATCTGCTCGCGAATCGAGCGGTCCTTGCCGTCCTCGCTCGACTTCAGCCAAAGGCGCCACTGCTCCGCCAGCGCCGGCGCGTCGCCCTGGTCCGTCGCGAAGCAGCCGGTGATGCGCCAGTACTCCTCGGGAAGGAACTGCTCGATCTCGCGTTCGCGCTCGACCACGACCCGCACCGACACGGACTGGACACGGCCGGCACTGAGACCGCCCGCCACCTTCTTCCAGAGGAACGGCGACACCTGGTAGCCCACGATGCGGTCGAGGATCCGCCGCGCCTGCTGGGCATTGACCTTGTTGGTGTCGATGTTGCGGGGCCGGTTGAACGCCTGCTCGATCTCGGACTTGGTGATGGCGTTGAACATGACCCGCTTGGCCGTCTCGACCGGCACGCCCAGGGCCTCGGCCAGGTGCCAGGCGATCGCCTCGCCCTCGCGATCGAGGTCGGTCGCGAACCAGACGTCGTCGGCCTGCTTCGCGGCCCGCTTCAGATCGCTGACCGTGCTCTTCTTGTTCGCGAGGACCTCGTAGGTCGGCTCGAAGTCGTTGTCGATGTCGACGCCGGGCACCTCCTGCTTGACCCCCTTCGGCGCCCGGGGCGGCAGGTCGCGCACGTGCCCGACGCTCGCCATGACGACGTAGTCCGGGCCGAGGTACCGGTTGATGGTCTTGGCCTTGGTGGGGCTCTCGACGATGACGAGGTGCTTGCCGCTGACCGACGGCGCGGACGACCGGCGGCTTCGCGAGGGCGAAGCCTTCGTGCTACGGCCGGATCGCGAACCCGCGGATGCCTTGGTGGACCGCTTGGTCTTCGAACCGGAGCGCTGGGTCGTGCCTGTCTTCTTCTTGGCCATTGGATCGCGAACCGTGGACGCAGGCCTCGCGGCGCGGGCGACATCCCGCATCTGATCCCGGAACCCGCATCGTCCCCCATCGGCAATCGGCAAACGCCGCAAAGCAATACAGAAAATCGGCGGCTAACTTGAGCAGCCTGCCCGGGCTTTGTCAAGTACTAACCGTAAGGAACTGCAAACTATTGCCTTACAATGAGTTCCGCCTCCCCGGCGAGGGCGTCGGGGCCCTCGATCGCCGCGTCGAGCCAGCTCACGGAGCGAAATCGACGCAGCCAGGTCCGCTGCATTTTCGCGAACCGGCGGGTCAGGATCTTGGTACGCTCGAACGCCGTGTCGAGGGTCATCCGCCCTTCGATGAATTCTATAACCTGCTTGTAACCAAGTGCTTGTCGCGATTGATCGCCGAGACGGCCCGCGTCCAGAAGCCGCCGCGTCTCGTCGGGCAGCGATTCACCCGCCGGCAACACCGCCCGGGCGACCTCGTCGGGGACCCGGTCGGGATGGAACATGGCTCTGACCCGAAGGTTGATCCGCAGGTTGAGCGGCTCCGTGGGCCAGGAAAGTCCAATAATTCTCGGGTCGCGCAGGTAGGGGCGATCGGCCGCGTCGTCCCGCCACTGCTGCTGCCACGCACTGATCGGGGTACCGGTCGTCCGATGCACCTCGAGCGCGCGGACCAGCCGTCGTCGATCGTTGGGATGGATCTGGTCCGCAGCCGCGGGATCGACGTCGCGCAACCCCGCGTAAAGCTGCGGCCCGTCGAGCCGCTCGAGTTCGTCGCGGATCGCAGGGTCGGCCGGCGGCCCGTCGAACAGCCCTTCCAGCAGCGCCTGGATATATAGATTCGTGCCGCCGACCACGATCGGAACGACCCGGCGCTCGAGGAGGCCGTCGATGATCGCGCCGGCGCGCCCCAGCCAGTCCGCGACAGTGAACCGCTCCGTCGGCTCGACGACGTCGATCATGTGGTGGACGACCTGGCGGCGCCACGCCGGGTCGGGCTTGGCGGTGCCGGCGTCCATGCCGCGATAGATCTGCATCGAGTCCGCGCCGACGATCTCGGCGGCACCGAGTCGACGGGCAAGCTCATAGGCCACCGCGCTCTTGCCACCGGCCGTCGGGCCGAGAACGAGGATGGGGCGGAGTTCCGGCATGGGATTGCTGATTCTAGAACCCTCGTTCGATTGGGATTCGGGCGCGCGGCCCCCCCCGGCTTACGACGGAAGTTCGCCGAGCGGTCAGGACACCCACACGCCCTGGCGCCAATGCGCGACGGGGTGGCGAACCGTGGGCGTCAACCAGGCGTCAGCCCACGGGTCTGATGCGCCGCACCGCTGTTTCGGCTGGGTGCATGACGGCTGACGCGGGCATGATTCAGATTGCTCCAGAGGATCGGGTGGCTGGGGTCGAGCGCAGCGAGCCCCAAGGGGGCGTGCGACGACTGAAGCGGATGCACGCGAGCACACCGAAACGGCCCAGCGCAGATCTTTGTAGGTCTCGCCCGGTGTGGCGCAGCGTGCCCTCGAACGAGATACGCGACAAGTGGCTCAGCGCGTTCATGACATCCGCTGGGGCTCGCTGCGCTTGACCCCAGCCACCCACTCTGCGAACGATTCCAGAGGGACCCGAACCCCGAAACCCGCTACTATTGACCGTTCGGCGCCACCCGTCCCCGGGCGCCACCCGAACCTGCCTGCCGGGACTGGGATTCCGCCATGAGCACCCGACCGACCCTTCGGGACCGTGCCCGAACGACGATCACGACCCCCCTCGGCCCGCGCACCATCTACCGGCTCGACGCCCTCGACCCCGCGCCCTCGGGCCTCCCCTACTGCATCCGTGTCCTGCTCGAGTCGGCCGTCCGCCATCTCGACGGCTTCGTCGTCACCGACGAGGCGGTGGCGGCCCTGGCCGCATACGACGCCCGTCACGTCACACCCCAGGAAATCCCGTTCATGCCCGGCCGGGTCGTGCTGCAGGACTTCACCGGCGTGCCGGCCCTGGTCGACCTCGCCGCGATGCGCAGCGCGATGATCCGGATGACCGGCAGCGAGGACGCCGCCCGGCGGGTGAACCCCCTCGTCCCCTGCGACATGGTGATCGACCACTCCGTGCAGGTCGACGCGTTCGCCAGCGGCATGGCGCTGTCGATCAACTCCGAGAAGGAGTTCGAGCGCAACCGCGAGCGATACGAGTTCCTCAAGTGGGGCCAGCAGGCGTTCGACAACTTCCGCGTCGTGCCGCCGGCCACCGGGATCGTCCACCAGGTCAACCTCGAGTACCTGGCGAAGGTCGTGTGGGAAGGCGCCGACCCCGCACGCGAAGGCGATCCCGTGCTCTTCCCGGACTCGCTGGTCGGCACCGACTCGCACACCACGATGATCAACGGTCTCGGCGTCGTCGGGTGGGGCGTGGGCGGCATCGAGGCCGAGGCGGTGATGCTCGGCCAGCCCATCTACATGCTGATCCCCGAGGTGGTCGGCGTCCGGCTCGACGGGCGCCTGCCCGAGGGCGCGACGGCGACCGATCTGGTGCTGCACGTCACCCAGACGCTGCGCACACTGGGGGTCGTCGGCAAGTTCGTCGAGTTCCACGGTTCCGGGCTCGACGAGATGGGCCTGGCCAACCGGGCCACCATCGCGAACATGGCGCCCGAGTACGGCGCGACGATTGGCTTCTTCCCGGTCGACGAGCAGACGATGCGCTACCTCGAGCTGACGGGACGCGACCCGCGGCTGTGCGAGGCGGTGCGGCAGTACTGCGAGGTCCAGGGCCTGTGGCGCGACGACGCGCAGGCGATTCGCTACAGCCACGACGTCGAGATCGACCTGTCGACGGTCGAGCCGTCGCTCGCCGGACCGCGCCGCCCGCAGGATCGAATCGCACTGTCCGGCATGCAGCGCCAGTGGCGGCACGATCTCGGGGAAACTTTCGGGAAGGGCGAAGCGGCGGCGAGCACTTCGACGGCGGTCGCCGAGGGCGTGAGCGTCGAGCACGACGGCCGGCAGTTCACGCTCAGCGACGGCTGCGTCGTGATCGCGGCGATCACAAGCTGCACCAACACGTCCAACCCGCAGGTCATGATCGCGGCGGGCCTGCTCGCGAAAAAGGCGCGCGCGGCCGGGCTCCAGGCGAGCCCCTGGGTCAAGACGTCGCTGGCCCCTGGCTCCAAGGTCGTCACCGAGTACCTCGACCGGGCCGGTCTCACCGCCGATCTCGAGCACTTCGGGTTTCACCTGGTCGGCTACGGCTGCACGACGTGCATCGGCAACTCCGGTCCGCTGCCCGAGCCGGTCAGCGAAGCGATCCGCGAGCACGGGCTGGTCGCGGCGTCGGTGCTCTCCGGCAATCGGAACTTCGAAGGGCGCATCAACCCGGACACCCGCGCCAACTATCTCGCGTCGCCGCCGCTGGTCGTCGCCTACGCGATCGCCGGCAACGTCGACGTCGACCTGCAGAACGAGCCGATCGGCATCGCGGCCGACGGCACCGAGGTCCACCTCCGCGACATCTGGCCGACGCAGGCGGAGATCGACGCGACGATCGCGTCGAGCGTGACGCGCGACCAGTTCACGAGCCAGTACGACGACGTGTTCGCCGGCTCGGAGGCGTGGCAGCAGGTCCGCAGCAGCACCGGCACCATCTACCGGTGGGACGCGCAGAGCTCCTACGTGCAGGAACCGCCGTTCTTCACCGACCTGACGCCCGAGCCGCGCCCGATCAGCCCGGTCGCCGGCGCGCGATGCCTCGTCAAGGTCGGCGACAGCGTCACGACCGACCACATCAGCCCCGCCGGCGCGATCGGCCCGGACACGCCCGCGGGGAAGTACCTGATCGAGCAGGGCGTGACGCGGCAGATGTTCAACAGCTACGGCTCGCGCCGCGGCAACGACCGCGTCATGACGCGAGGCACCTTCGCCAACATCCGAGTCCGCAATCAGCTGGCGCCCGGCACCGAGGGCGGCTACACGACGCACTTCAACGCAGCACCCTCGGCGGATCCCGTGTTCATCTACGACGCCGCGATGAAGTACCACGAAGCGGACGTGCCGCTGGTCGTGCTGGCCGGCAAGGACTACGGCATGGGCAGCTCGCGCGACTGGGCCGCGAAGGGCACCTACCTGCTGGGGGTCCGCGCCGTAATCGCCGAGTCGTACGAGCGCATTCACCGAAGCAATCTCGTCGGGATGGGCGTCCTGCCGCTGTGCTACCCCCAGGACGTCACGGCCGAGTCACTCGGTCTCGACGGCACGGAGACGTTCGACATCGCGGTCGACGACGATCTGCAGCCGCGCCAGGACGTCGCCGTCACGGTGACCAGGTCCGACGGCACGACCGTCACCTTCGACGCGAAGTGCCGCATCGACACCCCGGTCGAAGTCGCGTACTACCGCCACGGCGGCATCCTTCACAACGTGCTGCGTCAACTGGCCCAAGAGAAAGGCTCGCGATCATGAACCACCATCTATTCACAGCCGCGATCCTGCTCGCGGCGGCACTGGCGGGTCCGGGTCGGGCCGAGGACGCCGCGGCGCCGGCCGCGGCCGGGACCGCTCCGTCCGATTCCGCAGCGGCCGTCGGGTCGGAAGGCCCTCAGCTCAATGATCTTCGATCCCGGTACAGCTACATCGTCGGGCTGCGCACCGCCGCGACCATCATGCAGAACAAGCTTGACGGCGATCTCGTGATCCGCGGGATCCGCGATCAGCTCGCCCAGGGCAAGCTGCTGCTGACGCAGGAACAGATGAGGGAGACGATCCAGATCGTCCAGCAGGAGCAGGTCAAGCGCTTCCGCGCCGAGTCGGAGAAGAACCTCAAGGAGGCCAGGACCTTCCTGGACGCCAACCGGTCGAAGGAGGGCGTGCAGGAGCTGGCCGACGGACTTCAGTACAAGGTGCTCGTCGAAGGTGAAGGACCGAAGCCCACGATCGATGACTGGGTCCAGGTGCACTATCGCGGGCGGCTGCTCAACGGCGCCGTCTTCGACACCTCCTATCGCGGCGAGCAGCCCACCGTGGAGGAGCAGCCCCGCGTCCTGCCGCTCAGACGGCTGATTCCCGGATGGTCGCAGGCGCTGCAGCAGATGAGCGCGGGATCGAAGTGGCAGCTTTTCATCGCGCCGAATCTGGCGTACGGGCCGAACGGCCAGCCGCCGCGAATCGGCCCGAACGCGGCGCTGCTGTTCGAGGTCGAGCTCGTCGGCATCGCGCCGCCGCCGGCGCCGAAGCCGCAGGAATGAATGGCGGAACGACATTCCTGATTCTTGATTCTTGATTCCTGATTCCTGATTCCTGATTGGTGAGTGATATGACACAGCTGAGAGTTCTCGTGATCGTGCTCATCGCGCTGGCGGGGCCGGCTTCCGCGACGCCCGCCGCAGAGGAGGCGCCGGCCGTCACGGCGCAGCTGGTTTCGGACCTCGTGGCGAAGCTGGCCGACGACGATCTCAAGGTGCGCAGCGAAGGCGCCAAGGCGCTGCGCAAGCTCGGCCCGGCCGCCGTCCCGTTTCTGAAGGCCGAGCTCGACGCGACGCCCGACGCCGACCAGATGAAGCGGATCGGCGTGATCATCGACGATCTCGACTACCTCGTCGCAGTGATGAAGACGAACCGGGGCGTCATCCGCCTGCGCCTCCACGCCGACCGGACGCCGCTGACCGTGGCGAACTTCGTCAACCTCGCGCAGCGACGCTACTACGACGGGCTCACGTTCCATCGCGTCCTCCCCGACTTCATGATCCAGGGCGGCTGTCCCGAGGGCTCCGGCCGAGGCGGGCCGGGATACAAGTTCAGGGACGAGATCGTCCGAGGCCTGACCCACGCAGGGCCCGGCATCCTCTCGATGGCCAACGCGGGGAAGCGCACGAACGGCAGCCAGTTCTTCATCACGCACCGGAAGACCGACTGGCTCGACGGCAAGCACACCGTGTTCGGCAAGGTGCTCGGCCGCAGCGACATGAAGGTCGTCAACCGTGTGCGCCAGAACGACAGGATGATCAGCGTGCGGATCGAAGGAGATCCCACCTCGCTGCTCCGCGCCCAGCGCAGGCAGCTCGAGAAGTGGAACCGGGCCATCGACCGCAAGTTCCCCGATCTGCCGAAGGCGCCCGAGATCGCGCCGGATCCGGCCTGAAACCCGCCCTCCGCGGCGCACCCCTGTTTGCGCCGACCATCACGGCAACCATCGTGGCGCCCATTCTGGTGGCCACGCGCAAATCGACGCATCCCGCGCGACATCGGCCTGTCGCGCCTCCACCGCCTGAGTCGAATCAGACCGCGATCTGAACCGTTTTCGGAAAACGGGTCACGATCGGCATGCCGATTCCAATCGAGCGCTCTCGGGAATTGAGTACGTCCAGGTCGCTGCCTCACACCTCGTGGTGCCAAGCAGCCTCGAGGAGAAGGTCCCCGAGCCCTCGACCCTCGCCGTGCTCACGCTGCTGAGCCCGCCGGTTCTTCGACGACGTCGTTCACCGTTCGTGCATCGGCCAGCGCCGCGGGCGGGCGGCGCCGGTGCCTGACCAGCCACGACCGAACCTGGTCCGCCTGCCGGAGGGTCAGGTCGCCCTCCCGGGCGCAGTCGATGAGGATCGGCCGGCCGAGCACCTGCTCGAGCAGCGACACCTTGTCCGCGGCGCGGGCGTGAGACCAGGGCAGCGGTCGCCGCGTCGCGCAGCACACCTGCATGCGGGCGCCCCGGACCTCGCAGGTCAGTTGCGTGACCAGCGACCGATGGGAATGATCCAGACCGTCGGCAAGCCGCAGGATGCCGCCGAGCAGACAGGTCAGCGCCCGGTCCGGCTCGTCCAGACGTCGGTAGTGCCGATGTCCCTCGCGCGGCAGGGGGCCGCGGTGGTAACGCGCCGCGCATCCGATGATCCGACGATGCGTCGCGCCGAACGGCAGCGGCGCCTGCACGATGTAGCGCTGTGACGCCTTGTGGTGGTTGGGGCTGCCGTCGCAACGGCCGATGTCATGCAGCAGCGCGGCGGTCTGGAGCAGAAATCGCGCGGTCTCGTCCCGACCGTGAAGGTCCTGAAGCTCGTCGAACAGCATCAGCGACAGGCACACGACCTGGTGCGCGTGCGCCGCGTCATAATCGAAGCTCGAAGCGAGGCACAGGACGTATGGCCAGTGCGGATGCTCCTGATCGATATGGCAGTTGCTCATGGGCAGCGAAACCGGCATTGCCATCGCCCCGATCGAAGGACACGCGCTTTTTATCGGCGATCCGGGCGGGTTTTCTCGAATCCGTCCGGCCCACTGACCCGGCGCCCGGTCCGGCGCGCGAAAACCTGTTGACACGCGCTCCGTGATCCCCAAAACTGCGCCCCATGAAAGAGCTGCTCATCCTTCGCCATGCCAAGTCGAACTGGAACGACGAACAAGCTGCGGACCACGACCGCACCCTGAACGACCGCGGCAAGCGGGACGCCCCGCGCATGGGCCGGCTCCTGTCGGAGGAGCGCCTCATCCCCGGGCTTGTCGTCACGTCGTCCGCGAAACGGGCCCGGTCGACCACGCGACGCGTCGTCGAGGCCCTCGGCGCCGAATGTCCGGTCGAGCAAGAGGAAACGCTCTATCTCGCCGGCGTCGGCACGCTGGTGGAGATCGTGCGCGCCCTGCCCGACGAGCATGACCGGGTGCTCCTGATCGGCCACAACCCGGGATTCGAGCACCTGGTGACCGCCCTCACCGGCGCGACCGAACGCATGCCGACGGCGGCGCTCGCCCAGGTTCGTCTGCCGACGGACCAATGGGCAGGCGTCGAGCCGGACGGATCCGCGGAGCTTGCGAACCTGTGGCGACCGAAGGAGATCGGGGAGCGCTGACCTGCCGTTCTCGTTGGCGTTGCCATGGCGGGAGACCGGAATCGGGAATGGGAATGGGAACGGGAACGGGGAGGGGAACGGCGACGGGCACGGGCACGGGAAACGATTAACCTACCCCATGCGCTTTCACCCCCATGCGCCGCGGATGGCGATGCTGTGCCTGCTGCACGCCATCTCCGACTGCTTCTCGTCGTTCGTCGTGACGCTGCAGCTGGTGCTCGCCCTCACGTTCGCGCTCGACAAGGTCGAGGCGGGCCTGCTCGCCACCATCGGACTGATCGGGTCGAACCTGGCCCAGCCGGTTTTCGGTTGGATCTCCGATCGCTGGAACGGGCGGTGGCTGATCATCGTCGGACCGGCGCTCTCCGCGGTCTGCCTCGGCATGCTCGGCCTGTCACCGTGGCTCGGCCTCACCGTGGCGTTGATCTTCGTCGGCATGCTCGGCGTGGCGATGTTTCACCCCGAGGCGGCGACGCTCGCCGCACGCTTCGGCGCCGCGGGCAGCGCGCGGATGATGGCCCTGTTCATGGCCGCGGGTTACGCCGGTCATGCGGCCGGGCCCTGGATCATCAGCACCGCGGTGTCGGCGCCGGGGCGCACCTTTGCCGACTCGTGGATCACGTCGCTCCTGGCGATTCCCGCCCTGCTGTTCGGCCTGCTGCTGATCCGCCGGCTCCCGCAGGCCGAATCGGCGCGCGACACCGGGCCGCGTCAGCGCTTCACCGCGCTGCTCCGCGGGAGGCACCGGGCGATCTGGCTGCTCATCGCCGCGCAGACGACGCGGCTGCTCGCCCTGAACGTCGTGCTCAACGCGATCGCTCACTTCCTCGAAGAGCGCGGTCGGGACCAGCAGGCGGTCGGCCGATGGATGGCCGTCTACATCGCCGCCCAGGCGCTCGGCATTCTCGTGGGCGGTGCGACCTCACCGCGCTACCACGAGCGGACGGCGCTGATGGCGTCGCTCGCCGCCGTCCTGGTTCCGCTCTGGATCCTGCCGTGGGCGCCGGCCGGTATCGCGCTGACCGTCATCGCCGTGACCGGGATCGCGATCGGATGGACCATTCCCGTCGCTGTCCGCCTCGGCCAGGACATCGTGCCCGGCGGCCGGCGCTGGATCAGCGGCATGATGATGGGGCTGACCTGGGGCACCGCGGGGCTGATCGCCCCGCCGCTCGTCGGATGGCTCAGCCGCGAATGGTCGTCGCACACCGCACTGATCGCCGCCGGCGTGATCGGCGTGGTCGCACTAGGCTGCGCCGTGGCGCTGCCGGGGCAGGCGCGATTGAACGATCTTCGCGGCGGCGAGCGCTGAACGGAGAGATTAAGCTATTAGTCATCAAGCCAATCGTTATTTGTCATTTCGGACGCGGTGTTCGACCCGACGCCGATGACAAATCACGATTGGCTTGATGACTAATAGCTTGATTTCTCCCCACGACGCGAAACTCCCAGAGTACAACCCCACTAAAATCCAAAAGTGCCTTCCGTCATCGATCAATACCTCGATCCCGGCATGATGAGCGCGCTGGGGCGCCTGCGGCTGACCAGCCGGCGCGTGGTCGAAGGCGCGATGACGGGAAGCCATCGCAGCCCGCTCAAGGGGTACAGCACCGAGTTCGCCGACCATCGTGAATACGTCAAGGGCGACGACCTGCGCCACCTCGACTGGAAGGTGCTGTCGCGCACGCAGCGATATTACATCAAGCGATACGAGGAAAGCACGACCCTGCGCGCGCACGTCATCGTCGACTGCTCGGCGTCGATGGCGTATCCGCGCACGCCGCCGCGCGGCGCGATGACCAAGTATCGCTACGCGTGCCAGCTGGCCGCCGGTCTCGGCTTCGTGCTGATCCGCCAGCAGGATCCGGTCGGCCTGGTGCTGTTCAACGACGAGGTGGTGACGCAACTGCCTCCGATGTCGTCGCTGTCCCATCTGCGCCGCATGCTCGAAGCGCTCGACGCCACCGAGCCGTCGAGCCGAACCGAGACGGGCCGGGCGCTGCACACCGTGGTGGGCCTGCTCAAGCGGCGCGGCCTGGTGGTGATCATCAGCGACCTCATGGACGACCACGAGCAGGTCGCCCGCGCGCTGGCCCACCTGCGCCAGCGCGGCCACGACGCGATCGTCATTCAGGTGCTCGACGAGATGGAGTTGAGGTTCCCGTTCGAGAAGACGGTGAACCTGCGCGACATGGAGACGGGGCTCCGGCTCACGGTGCACGGCGCCGAGGTCGCGGCGGAATACGCCCGGCGGCTGAACGAGTTCCTCGACCAGCACAAGCGCAGCTGCTTCGAGCATCACTTCGACTACGTGCTGGCGAGCACCGCGACACCCTGCGAGACGCTGCTGACGGCGCTGCTGAGCCGGCGCCAGAGGTAGGCGCCTATCCGCGCCGAATCGCAACGCGCTTCGAAGCGCGGCCACTTCGGCTACAACTGGTTTTCATGCTCTTCGCCGCTCCGCTCATGCTCGCCGGTCTCGCGGCCCTCGCGCTGCCGATCATCGTGCACCTGCTCGATCGGTCCCGGACCGCGCCGGTGGACTGGCCCACGCTCCGGTTCCTCGCGGCCGTGAGCCGGCAGGCGACGCAGCGACGGCGCGTCAAGCAGCTGATCGTTCTGACGATGCGCCTGCTGCTGCTTGGCCTGATCGCCCTGGCCATGGCCATGCCATACGCGCGCGGCGAGGGTGCCGCGGACGATCCCGGCCTGCCGCTGACGCTCGTGATCGTGCTCGACCATTCCTACAGCATGGGCTACCGCGATCGCAGCGCCACGCGCAGTCACTTCGACCGTGCCCGATCGATCGCGCTCGATCGCGTCAACGAGCTTTCGATGACCGACGAAGTCGGACTCGTGCTGGCCGGCGATCGCGCCCAGGTCCTGACCGAGCTTCCGACGCGCGATCACGCGCAGGTGGCGCGGCTCATCGAGACGGTCGAGCTGTCGCAACGATCGACGCACTACGGCGAGGCACTTTCCGCCGCGCTCTCGCTTGCCGCGCTCGACGCGTCCTCGACCCGGACCGAGGGCGAAGAAGGCATCACGACGGTCACCGAGCGGCGGCGCGCGCGGCGCCAGGTCATGGTGCTGGGCGATCTGCAGGCCGCCGGATGGAAATCGGCGCTGAACGACGAGCGGCTGGCACAGGCCGAGCCCGAGGTCGCGCTGCACGTCGTCGACGTGACGTCCCGCCGGCCGGGCGACCCCGAGGATCTCGCGACGCACCTGCCCAACCGGTTCGTCCGACGGATCCGGGCCGAGAAGCGCGGCGCCCGCATTCGCGTGCATGTCGACATCGGCGGTCAGGTCGACGCGACCGGCTCGACCCGCGTGACGCTGTACATCGACAACCAGACGGTCGGCAGCCCGCGGGCCCTCGATCCCGGCCGTCGACGGGTGAGCTTCGACATCGACGCGCCCGCGCCGGGCGTTCATCAGGGCCGCGCCGAGATCGAAGCGGACGCGCTGCCGATCGACGACCGCATGGACTTCGTCCTGCGCCTGGTCGGCGACCAGCGTCTCACCATCGTCGACGGTGACCCGTCCGACGTGCCGCATCTGTCGGAGACTTACTATCTCGACGCGGCGCTGCGCAGCAGCGGTCAGACCCGCGCGATCGAGCACTACCGCGTGGCGGACCTTTCGAACCGCCCGCTGGACCATCGCGGCGGGCTCATGCTCTGCCACGTGTCGCGCCTCGAGGGTTCGGCGCTGACGCGCATCGAGAACTTCCTGCGGCGCGGCGGCAGCGTGTTCGTGTCGCTCGGAGCCCGGGTCGATCCGGAGCACCTCAACCGCGACTGGCGGTTCCTTCCCGCGACGCTGGGTCCGCCGACCGGTGGCGGCGCAGCCCGAGCCTGGTCGCTCGTGGTCGAGGAGGCCGATCACCCGCTCGTCCGGGGGCTGGATCTCTCGGCCACGCGCTTCTTCAGCTTCTTCACCACCGGGCCGCAGCGCCTGCGGCCGGACGCGCAGATCATCGCGTCGTATTCGAACGGCCCCGCAGCGCTCATCGAGGGATCGTTCGAGTCCGGCGGGCGTGTCGTGCTGCTGACCGGCAGCATCGACGCCGAGGGGTCGAACCTTCCGCTGCGGCGCGTCTTCGTCCCCTTCGTCGACCGCCTTGCCGATCACCTGACGACGCCCCGTCTCGACGGACGGCACGCCGTGCTCGGTCAGCCCGTCCGGTTCGAGGGCCCCGCGGCGCTCGCGTCGCAGTCGCTCGTCGTCACCGATCCGCAGGACGCGAGCCACAAGGTCGAGGCCGTCGTCGACCGGGCAGCCGACCGGGCCGTCGCCACCTTCGGACCGGTCGCGTCGCTGGGCGTCCACCGCGTCGAGGGCGATGCGCTGTTCGACCACGGCAGCGCGTTCGCCGCGCAGCTCGACACGCGCGAGTCGAACCTGGAAACGGTCCAACCGGATCGCATCCGCGACGGATTCGGCGATCGACGCGTACTCGTCTCGCGCAGCGCCTCGGCGTCATCACTGACCGACGATAAGTCGGGCGCGCAGACCCGCCGCCGCGCGTACTGGCCCCTGCTCCTGCTGCTCGGGCTGCTGGCGTTCGTGGCCGAAACCATCGCGGCCAACCTCATGACGCGCCG
Source organism: Phycisphaeraceae bacterium (assembly GCA_002686995.1). Classification (GTDB taxonomy): domain Bacteria; phylum Planctomycetota; class Phycisphaerae; order Phycisphaerales; family Phycisphaeraceae; genus NYZC01. The sequence continues at coordinate 22,574 of NYZC01000062.1, forward strand.
CCGCACGGTCGCGCCACCGCCGACGACGCAGTACCTGGGTTGAGTCACGGCGCGCGAGGCGCTCACGCCATGCGGATATCTCACGGGGACATCGAGTCACGGAGACGGAAGCAAGTCGCAGACATTGACAACACCGCGCGCCAGCACGACACTTCAACTCGCGACCGAGCTCACCCGGTGGGGTGGCAGAGCGGTTGAATGCACCGGTCTTGAAAACCGGCGTGGCCCCTTGGGTCACCGTGGGTTCGAATCCCACCCCCACCGTTTCCTTCCACCACAAGCCCTTGTGAAACAAGGGCTTCGGAGTCATCGCGGCCAGGCGCTTCATCGTTGCCTGCACGCTTGACTCGTTCTGTTTCGGTCGTATTTGGACGCTGTGGGCCATCTGAATCCGGACAGTATCGCGGACAGCGCCGATCGAACGTACCGGTCTTGACCATTGCAGTATTGACCGGTTCCAGTTCCGGAAGCGCGTTGATGGCTGCCGTTTTTCGGTCACCGGTCGAGTGTGCATATCTCCCGATCGTCAGTGTCGGCGTGCTGTGCCGTGCGAGCTCCTGGACCGTCTTCACGGTTGCGCCGCTGTTTGCCACGTTCGTGATGAACGTGTGACGCAGAGCGTGGAAGTCCAGAACTCGCCCTTCCGCATCCTTGTAGCCCATGACTGGCGCCAGAGTGAGTGTGGCGCTATGCTGCACGCGGCAATAACGCCGACAAGGAGATCTGTCATGGCGCTTGGGATCCGAAGACTACTCGCCGTAAGTTTGGTCGGTGGTGTATTTCTGATGGGCAACATCATGCTACTCGCTCATTGGTTCGACTCGATCGGTGCCGTTGATTTTGCCAACGCAGTTCGTGAACAGTTCCTGACTGGCACAGCCATTACGATCATTGTGGCGCTGCTCATTTTGCTCGTGCATCCGGGAGCTGAATCGGATCGTATTCTGCGTCAGTGCCCTGTTTGCAATCATCGACTGTTCTGTCGCGGAAGCTTCTGCAGTGAGTGCGGCAGCAAATGGTGAACTCTTGAGATCAGTTGCGTTCTGATCAGGTCTTTATCATTGGCAATGCTATGTGACGGGGTTGGGCCTCGAGTCCAATCTCCGGCCTGCTTGGAGATTCAGATGGAGTTTCTCCCCTTCCGTGCGACGACTCGCCCAGCGTCCCGAAGGCGCCTGGGCGCACACGTGAAGGCTCCCGGTGCCACGGATGCAGCTGAAAGTGCACGGACGCTGATTGACGTTGAGTAGCGAGTTAGAACTCGTACCCCATCCGGATCCAGTAGTGCCAGTCCTCGACCGCTTGCTTCGTCCGCTCGTCTGTGTTACGAATCGGTGTCAATTGGGATAGGGGCACGGCTAGGCCATCTCCGTGAATAGTCACGAACATCTCGTGCTGGCACTCGTTCTCGGGCGGCAATCCAATGACATCGACCTCATCCTTGACACGCAACGGCGAAATAGCGCGCTTCGTGATGCAGCTCGCTGTGAACGGAAACTGAAGTCGATCCTCCAGGTAGTAGTACCAACCCAGCGCACGTTCGATTTCATCGCAGGCGTCAACAACGATCTCCATCGTGATGCGGTCTTCGCGCTTCTTGTCGCATTTTTTTTTGGTCTTTGCCACTGCATACGTCCAAAGGCCACGTCGTCGGTCATTGTTTACACCAAATCGAAGAAACTGTCCTTGCCCAGATGTCTTATGTAGTATGTCGCTGCCGCGGCCAGCTGCATGACATCGAGGGTGTGCCACCCACCCTCGCCACGGTAGGTCATTCGCGCGACCATGAACCGCCGGTCCTTCTTGTCGATCAGCTTGAATTGAAGGACGGGCGCATATCGCATCGTTCGCTCGATCCCTGAACGAAACTGTTCTTGGCGGTCACGAAAACATTGGTCAAAGGCGTCGTCGCCCAACTGCTTGCGAACCATCCCCTCCAATTGCCTGCCGATTCCACTGGGCAGCATGCTCGATGGAGCGAATCGCGATGCGATCGCGGCTGGATCGCGATCGGGTTCAAAGACGGTAATGTGGTCATCTTTTACTTCCAGCCGATATGCATCAAGGCCCTGTCGTTCAAGAGCTGACTGAACAACAGCTTCTTCCTCGGCAGTGATTTCTCGGGGCCGGGCACGGCGCACTGATGCTTGGCCGTTCACATTTTCCACAACCTCGTATCCCGGCGGCATGTTAGACAGCGCGCCCTCGGCCGAGCGTTTGAGTGTGTAGCGCATCTTGCCACTGCCGGCGATGCGGCCGTGAAGGTAGTAGATGACGCCTTTGCGACTGGTGTACTGAAACATCGTTTATCTCAATGACCGGATGATCCCGGGCTCTCTTGGCCAGAGACCGTCCCAGTCCGGATACTTTCATCGTAACCGGCCTCCGCAGCCATGGCGATTTCGACCGGTTGCATCAAGTTCGCGCGACCGTGGTGACCGCTTGTCTGGTAACGCGGTGCAGTAAGATGGCTCCAGCGCGCCGCCAAACCGCATGTGCCAATGATCACTGATTGCCCTCCTCCTTCCGCTCGATGCGAACCATCCGGAAGGCGTTTGCGGGCACCGACACCAGAAACGGTCCGGCAAACGGCGCGTTCGTGAGTGCGTCGTGCATCACACATGGACCGAGATGACCAGCGAGGCGCTTTTCATGGATCCGGGCCTGGATCGGATGATCGGCCCAGTTGGCCAGAACCGCCAGTAGGGCCCCGTCACCGTTGCGCTGCCAGAGGCAAACGATCAGATCTTCGCCGGGCGCGGGTTTGCCGCCGATGTCAAACCAGGGCGGCAATTCATGTGGCCGGTAAAATGTCACTTGCTCCTTGCCGAGCCCGAAGTCCAGGCGGGCCTGCGTCGCCGCGGTCGCCGGCGTTCCGTCCAGCCAACCATGAGCTCCCCAGACCATCTGGCCCCATGGCAGCACCCTCGACAGGATCCAGTGAGACCAGTCGCCGTCGGTTCGCACGCCGATCGAGCTTAGGTACGAAGGTACGGCCCCGACCTGATGGCCGGTCCCGGTGATCTGCATGTACGTCCGGCTGAACCGGCGAAATAGCTTCTCGCGTGGATAGTGTTTCGCGTTTCGCCACGGCTCGCCGTCGGAGTAGACGTCGACCCAGGCGAGCTGGATGGGATTGAACGTCCGGGAGGTGTGTTCCCAGATCAGGCCGTTTGGCTTGTGCTTCTTGACGATGGTATAGAGGCGTTTGTGCAGGTCGCGTACGGCGAAGAACGGGTAGGTCCGTGTTCCGCCGGCGGCACAACCGTGTCGTGTGTTGTAGCACCAGTACGGACCGGGATTGTCAATGTACAGCCCATCGACGTCGAGGTGCGTGACGACCTGCTCGACCGCCCAGGCCATGAAGTCGGCGAATCCGCTGGCCGGACAACACGCCCCGGCCCCGACGAGCCCCGAACCGGTCTTCCACTCCTCCCCTTTAAGAATGTCGGCGGCCATGAACCAGTCGGAGAAATTTCGCTTGACCACCTTGGCCTCAATGCCAGTGGCCGAAGTGGTGATGTAGTACATGATACGACGCCCGGCGCGGTGCGCGTTCTCAACCATCTCCCGCGTCTTGGTAAAGTCGCTAGGTTGCGGGTAGCTGAAGTACTTCTGCGCCGGCGGGTTGTGCCATGTCCAGCTGATCCTGGTGCCCGGCAGTGAGCCGACAATGATGCTCCAGCGATCAGGAGGCATCGGCTTGGCCGGTGTCGCCATGATGCCGAAGCGAAGACGCAGCGGGGCGCCGAGTTCACGAGATTCGCTGATGATCCGCATCGTGAGCGACAACGCCTCGGCACCGCGCTCGAATCGGATGGCGCCTTTCTGTGGCGAAGACCAGCCGTCCGAACTCTCGGTCACGATTGTCAGCCCGACGTCATGATTGCCGACCCAGACCAGCGGCAACCAGGGATAGTCGACAGGCGCCCCCGGCTTGGTCGGCGAGCGTTCGTACACCTCCGACGCCCAGCGCGCTTCGAGATGATGAAAGATCGACGCCTCGGGACGGAAGGCAAACACCAGATGCAGCCCGTCGATGGTGACCGGTTCGTCGCTCGACAACGACAAGTCAGTTCTGAAAAGGCCGTCGTACTCGATCCACCCCGTGGTCCTGATCTGAAGGCCACCCACGTCGGACTCACCGCGATGCTCGATACGGTCTTCAGCGAGGGAAGGAAACGTGACGTTCTTCGCCTTCGCTTCCAGCCATTGCCCATCCTTCTTCAACAGAAGTTTGACCGGACCGGCCAGAAGTCTTTGGCCCTGACTGCTGACCGCCGTGGGGAAAAGTTCCTCAAGCGCGTACGTTCGCCCCCAGCAACTCACAAGGCTGTCTTGCTTCACCAAGGGCTTGTAGGGCGGCATGACCCGAGCAGTGATGCCCGCCGCGGCCGTCCGCCAGGGTTCGGCCGGATCGTCCAACTCGTACGTGCTCACGACCGGTCCGGCCACGGACATGGCTGCCGGCAACAGGACGGCAAGAGACATCAATACGATCCATGCGTGCGGTCGACCGCTCAAATTCGGTGTGGTTCGGGACAACATGGCGAGACCCAAGTCACTGCTCCATGGCAACGGCCTGCGCTCAGGTCGTAGCAACCGGCGGCTTGCAGCAGCAAGCCACGAAGTTGTACAGCCAGGCGAAGATCAGACCGCCCACGGCACCGTCAATGATGGCATAAAGCGTGCCGACAATTACGCTGCCGATGGTGCCTGAAGCATGGTAGCCGGGGTAGATCGAAGCGACGACTTCCAGGAATGCGCCGCCGTACGACGGCCAGATGAGATTCGCCAACCCGACCAGGAGAACGGCGCCGCCCCAGAGGATTGCCACCGTAGTCGCCAATGCGCGGATCGACAGTTTCATGGTCAGGTCTCCTTGATATGGGTCACGCACACGTAATCAGCGTAATTGGTTCATGAACTGTCCAGGCGGTGGTCCAGTTTTGAGCACGATCATCGCTGACAATGAGCATGTCATCCACGGCAGCCCAAGCCCTGCCTTGCAGGTCATAGCTGATTTGGGACGTGTCAATGTTGCGTTCGCAGCTTGCCGGGAAGCCATCGACCACGTGTGTCCAGTGCCGACCGGAATTATCGCTGCGATACAAGCGCCCATCACCGCCACGAGGTCCATTGCTCACGCTGGCCAGCAGGCAGGCCGGATCGTTGGGATGCACGGCGATCGCCCTTCCGTATCGCGCGTGGAGGCCATTCGCCCGGTGTGCCCAGGACCGGCCACGATCCTCGCTGACGTACACCGCGTTGGCGGTATTGGCGTAGACGGTTGCCGGTGCGGCCGGACAGGTCGCGACCTGATGCACATCCTCGTGCAGCGAAGGGTTGACTGGTTCCCAGGTGCGACCGGCGTCTTCTGATCTCATGATGCTGCCGACGTGGATGTCGGCGTACACGGTGCGGCCGTCGGAACTGGCCGCAAGACTTCGGATCGCAGGAGGACCGCCCCAGGGCGTGTGCCAGTCCCTACGGCAAGTAAGCTCGTCGAACGGTACAACGCGGCGAGCGGTACCGGAGTCTTCGTCGAATTCGTACAGATGGGCCCCTTCAGTGCCGATCAGGGCGCGAAGTGGCATGAGGTCGGTTATGAGCAGAGCGGTGATCCGTTCATCTAAATCAAGGTCGAAACCACGGTATCTATTGGCCTGGCGCACCAGAAGATGGTCGTCGCGTGCGATCAGGCCAATGTCATCGCATTCGGCAAGCGCTCGTACATCACCTATGTCACTGATAGAAACCGGCTCGCCAGCGACTGGTGAGCTCCACGTGAAGGCGACATTCTTTGTTGCGATCAGCATGACATCTTTATCTTATGCACGCTTGCAAAAGGGTGTCGCCACGTTCAAATGACGAGGCGACACGAGATGGTACAAATCAAAAGGGATTGGCTACGGAATGCCGTAATTCGAGCAAGGAATACGGCACAACGAAATGAGATCGAGTGCGCGATCGATGATGTGAAGCGCGGGTATGGGAGATCAAAGGGGCGTCTGGATCGAGAAGCGATACGGCGCATTTCGATCGTGGGCAAGGTGCCCCGCGGGTTTTTCGAGTGGTTTGAAGAGAGGCGCGGGATCGATTGGAAATACAGGAAAATGCTGGAGAATTGCTTCTTTGAGGATCGGTTCGGCGGGACGGCGGCCGACAGGCCCCTGGAGAGGTGCAGGAAATCAGGGATGTCGCGACGCTGACGTACGGCCAACGGTTATTCATGCTCGATCAAGAGGCGCCACTTGCTCAATCGATCGGCAAACGGGATTATCTAACCGTAACCACATGCCAGAAATCCTGGAATCATGATCATGCCTGACTTGCACCCCATCAATCGCACACTCTTGACGGTTCTTGAAAATCAAGTCTCGCGGACCACTTTTGCGTTCGAAGGCCTAAACGAAGCCGTTCTCGACACACCACCCGGAAACGATTGCAAGTCGATACGTGGCATCATCGTGCACCTGATTCATCTTCGACGATTCCAACTGACGCTTCTTGAGTCACCGTTAGTCCAGAAAGTCGCCGATCCCCAAGACTCGAGTGTGCTGGCAGATCTCGTTGCGCAACTCGAGAAGGCAACGGTAAACCTGCAAGAGGCCATCAGCATTCATGATCCCGACGATTGGTATCGAACACCTGAGATTCCGAGAGAAGGTCCATGGGGTGAAGATCCAACCATCATTCGATTTGTCCGTCCCCTCAACGACTTCACCAACCACCTCGGCAGCATCCGAGCGATCCGAAGAATCATGGGCAACCCGGCTGAGAGAACACAGTGATTTACTGCCTGACTTGAAGGCAATGCCGATACGGTATTTCGACATCTCTGGCGTTGCGGCATGAAGTTAGGCACGCTTGAATTCAGCGCTCGCTTGCCTGACAATATCCACCAAACTTCCCGGTCAGAAACCCAAAGGAGCCAATCATGCCCAATCTTGCCGCCGTTATTAAGGACGAGATCCGCCGCCTCGCACGCAAGGAGGCCCGTGCCGAAACGAATCAGTTGAAGAAGCAGTCGGCCCAATATCGGGCGGCCATCGCTGCGTTGAAGCGCCAGGTTGACCAGCAGGCCAAAGCCTTGGCTTTTCTGGAGAAACAGGAAAGGAAGCGTGTCGGCCCTGAGCCCTCAAAACCACAGACGAACGGTGCGAGGTTTTCGGCCAGAAGTGTCAGCGCGCATCGACGTCGTCTCGGCCTCTCCCAGGCCGACTATGGCATGCTGGTTGGCGTATCCAAACTCACCATCTACAACTGGGAACAGGGGAATTCGCGTCCTCGCGAAGCAGCGCTGAGCTCCCTCGTAGCCCTGCGAGATATCGGTAAGCGCGAGGCACTCAAGCGACTTGAAATGCTTATTGAATGATCCGGGGCACTGGCCGCGTCAAGATCTGGTGGCTTTCATGAGAAACTCAATCGGCGTGGCATATCTGACCGCGATCGGTTTACTCGCCGGATGCGGCGGTGACGTCTCAGTCCCTGATCGCGATTCCGTTGATGCGGCGGTGCGCGACTATTTCGAACAAAGGACAATGCGGAGGACGGCAAGGCCACGGCTGTCATCGCATCGAAGTACAGCGGGGAAGGCGCCGCTAAAGTGCAGGTACGGTTTCGGTTCCATTTTGAGAAGCAAGGCATAAGTGGCGAGTGGCTTCACATCGAAAGTTACGTGCTGAGTGAGAAGGCCGTCCACCTCACAGTGATGGGGCTCAGAGAGGTAGATCGATTCTGCGCGATCGCCGCGGCGTTGGCGGAACGAGCCGTGCTCACTCCTGAGGAGAGGGTCGACCTGGAGAACTATGGCGCGGAGCTGCTCGCCTCGGGAAAGCTGAAGTGACCGCGGCAGGTGTGCACGTGCGGATCATTGCCGCGTCGCATTGATCATCGCAATGATGCCGACCTTGATGGGCGCAGGCAGCGACGCCCAGGCACCGACAACAAGTTCCAATTCGCTGTTGCCCTCGTCTGCCTGCGCCCCATTTTGCGCCCCGCGAGGCTCAGAACATGCCGTAAGTCGTTTGCTGTTCTCAACTTGACGACATGCCGAAACGGATTTTGAATCCGTCGCGTCTGCCAATTCCGCCACACCGCCACTTCCAAACCCCTTGTAAATCAAGGGGGAGGGCGACAAGCAGCCTCCGATCAACCTCTGATCTTGCCCTCCTTTTTCCAGTCCGCATGCAAGTTCTTCAGGTACGCGTCGCGGGCTTCAACGTCTTCTTTGACACGATCGGAATAGTAAATGAGACCAAGTGCGCGGCGGTGCCGGCGGCTGCTGTTCGCGTCGGCGCGGTGGATGGTGAGGCAATGGTGAGCCAACAGGTCACCCGGTTCGGCGACAACGGCCACTTCCCGCGCCTCATCATCGGGTCCGTAATCGCTGACGCCCTGTGAGAATCCGAGCACGTCCGTCCGTACGTGCGGCCGCAGGCCAAGGTGATGCGAGCTGGCGACATAACGGATGCAGCCGTTTTCCTTATCAATGCGATCCAGCGCAACCCACAGCGTCACTGCCTCCTTGGGCGCGATCTTGAAGTAGTAGCCGTCTTGATGCGGTGGTGTGGCGCGGGACGCGCCGGGGGGTTTGTCAAACCATTCAAGCTCAATGCCGCGGGCCGAGCGGCCGAATAGTGTTTCGGCGATTCTGATCGCCGGTCCCTCGTTGAGGAACTGCCGCAAGGCTTCATCGTAATGTGCGATATAGGCGATCTGCTTGAGCGTGTCTGGCCGCGCGGTGTCCTCGTACATCACGAAGGCCGGCGGAACATGGGGCGCGACCTGCATGACGTAGCGATCGATCTCATCCACGATCCTCTTGACCTGCGTCGCATCAAAGAACTCGCGCACCACGACGAATCCATCACGATCAAACGCGGTCTTGAGATTCGCTGCAAACGAGGTGTTGCTCATGCCGGTCTTCTTATTATCAGCGATCGAAGCTTTGCTCAAATGCATAGCTACTAAATAAGTGCGCCCACGTCAATCCCATACATCGGAGTCGGCACGTGCCCTTCCTGAAACGTCGCTCGATTGCCCGCGTTAACCTTTGTCAATAAGAGGACGCCTAGAATCGCACGCCGCACCTTCAGTCGTACGACGGCACAAAGTGGGTGTGCCGGATCCGCGGCGTGAACGAGTACAGTTTCGCCTTGTTCAGGTGGAAGCGCAACTTGATCGGACGGGCCTGGAGCAGGTGACAGTCCGGGTTATCGTTCCATTGCAGGACGTGGCGGACGCTGTCGGTGGTGATCGGCGCGCAGTCTTGCCGGGCGAAGCCTTCGATGACGTCGCCGTTCGGATCGACCGCCTCCACCCGGATGGATCCCCCGGAAGCGTCGGCGTTGACTTCGATCTGATCACCGATGAACAGGAGCGTCCTGGTGGTCAGCGTTCCCTGGCCCTCAACGGACACGAACCCGTCGAGGCGGAGCGTCGCCAGCCCGACGCCTTTGGTCGGAGCAACGGCATCGGGGTCAAGTTTCGGTGGATCGCCCGCGTGCGTCCACCAGTTCCGCCCGTTCTGGGCTATGTAGTAGAAGAAGATCCGGTCTCCCACCACGATCGGGTCAGGGGTGAAGTAGGGCGAGACGGTACCCCAGTCCCAGTCGACGCTCTTGCGCCCGTAAGGAACAAACGCGGCACCCAGGGCAATCTGCTTCCAGTCCTTGTCCTGACTCAGCTCTCGCTGCGGGATCGCCCCGTGCCTGCCGACCCGGCTCCAGGTCACGCCGTTGCGGCTGAAGGCCAGGTGCAGGTTCTTTCGATCCACCCAGGGTTTGCCTTCCGGCGGCTCCGCGAGGGTCTCGCTGTGGTAGGCTGCGATCAACCCCACGGTCACGCCTTCGTAGGGCATGGGCGCCATCTGATAGAAGACGGTTGACAGGGGCTGGTCGAGCCGGGTGCGATTGATGACACGGACCTTGGGTGACCAGTGAAGAAAGTCCTCGCTCTCGATCCGATCCACGAGGCGGCTGTTCGGGGGACCGTAGCGGATGATGGCGACGTACCGTCCTCGCCTCGGATCCCAGTAGGGGCATATCTGCGTGTCGCTGAACGGGATCAGCGCAACGGGATCCGATGCGCGCCAGTGAATACCGTCGTGCGAAAATGCGGCACTGGTGAGCCAGGAGCGGGGTGTTCCATCGGGGGCGGCGCTGAAGAGCATCTTGTAGCGCCGGGCCGGATCCCGTTCCACCGGATCCTTCATGATGCCGGCGCTCTGAAAACCTTTGATATCGGGCGTGTCCACGGCGTTGGTGCCTTCGTCTTCGTTGACGATCGGTTTGATCCAGTGCAGCCCGTCCTTCGAGGTGGCGTAACAGAGCACCTGCTCGCTGGGACGCGCATCGGCGATCCAGAATCCGTACCACATCTTGAAGATGCCTTCGTCGGCGTCGTAGAGCACGGTGCCGTAGCCCGGACCGGAGTCTTCCCACGCCTTGTCTTTGATCAGCAGCGGGTTGCGGGCGTGCTTGGTGGGCTGGTTGAGCCGCTTGTTCACCCCATCGAGCTGCCCGATGATGTGGTTGTCAATGAAGAGTTGTTTGCCATTGAGGATGATTGCGTCGTCGAGAATCTCGTCATGGAGGTCCTTGAAGAGCCCCGGTGGTGCTTTCAGGGCTCCGGCGAAGGTCACGTCGCTGCTGATCAGGACCAAGCCGCCCGCCAGGAACAGTGCCTTCGCATTCATCATGAGTCTCATAGTCGCGACCTTTCGATCATATGACTCTCGCTTCGCGGACCTTCGGTTGCCCATTGAACTCTGCCGGCCACGACCATTTACTCCAACCAGCCACCCAGTCCGAGAATCGTAACGGCCTTCGATTTCCGTAGCATCTCGACGATGCCCTCACATGTCGAGAATGAGCTTGCGGATCGGCCGGCGCTGCCGGAGCAGGTCCACCTATTGGCCGGGCATATTCATCAACGCGGCGAGGTTGTCAGGATGGACCAGCACGTCGGTCTCGAATCGCGACACCTGGCTGGTCGAAGCCGCCCGCCGGTCGGCAGCGCGTCCGCCCACCACGTGACGCATGACCGGGTCGACGCTCAATCGCTGCGCGTCGTTGACATCTTCGTAACCGGTCAGACGGCTGTAGATGGACTAACGCGGCAGAGCCGTCATGCTGTGTTGGATGTTGCCGCCGGTGCGAAAGTCGAACAATCCCATGGCCCCCCGATGCGGTCAGCCCCGCCGCATCGTCCAGGTCACGGTAGGGGAACAGGCCCGCATCCGAACTGACCCGCGCTCCGTGAAACGCAAGCATGATGGTGCGGTCAAAACTAACCCACAAGGCGTCCTTGCCTGCTTCACCCATTGGGTGCCGTCCTTATCCATGGGATGCTCGTTAGAATGTACGGTATTCTACTGGGTGAACGTTGTGAGTGCTGAGAAGAGACTTATCTCCATATGGGAAATTCGGGATCAATATCATGATGTATGATTCTCGGTTCGATTTTGCGTTTATCACTGATCCGCAGATCGGTATGAATAGCCCCTCAGGTCTCGACGGTGCCGATTCAGACCGTAAGCGCCTCGAAGACGCCATTCGTTACGTCAATGAGAACGATATCGATTTTGTGATCTTTGGCGGTGATCAAATCAATGATCCAGAATCGACGGAGCAATTGGAAGTATTTCAGCAGTGCTTGACCCAACTCACAGTGCCATACTACGGCGTGGCGGGCAATCATGACCAGATTGATCCGAGTGATGGACCGTCTCCATATCTTCAACAAGTTGGGATGCGACGTTTTGCCTTTTCGCACAAGCAAGCGTATTTCATGGGCCTTGACGCCACATGCTGGCGTGGTGATTACGGCATCGATCTCCAACAAAATGAATCGAAACGGTTCGAATCAATGATCTTACAGGCTGACGCTGCGTGTGCGCATCGCTTTCTGTTCATGCACTGGCCGCTGATCGTGAAACATCCCGATGAAGAAGATACCTACTGGAATATGCCAAATCGGCGAGAGATTCTTGCTTCCCTGAAGAAGCATCGGATCTCCTGCGTGATCTGCGGCCATTGGCACCAGGACATCGATGCTGATTGGGAAGGTATGCGTCTCGTCGGCAGCATTGGTACATCCAGACCGATTCAGTATCCCGAAGAGCCGGCCTTCAAGGTCTTCACTGTATTCGACGGCGGATGGCTTGCGCGGCGTGTATCGGTCAGCCAACGTTAACTTACACCACCTTGTAGCTGCTTCTCCTCCCGTCCCTGACCTTCTCCTTCTTCAGCTTTCTATCCTTCGTCAGCCCTCACATACAATACACATCCTCCATGAAGACGAAGAGGTTGAACGCCTGCCCCATCACCTGCGCCAAGCTGCTGGCTGTGGCTCTGGTCTACTGCGGATTGGGCGTGTCCTACGGCCTTGGACCGACGGATTCGTACACCTACGGTTTCTGGCTGGGCAACCCGAGGCTTGTCGACTCCGCTGACGATTATTGCTTCGCTGTCCAGACGGATCGATACGGCCTTCTGATCAACGTGGGTGAGGCCCGGATCGAGCGGCTCGGGGTCACCAGGCCCGATATCACACAGCGGCAGGCCTTGCGCTCAGGAAGCGACTCGATCAGCGCGCTGCCCGACGTCGTGCCGTCGTCCTGGCTTGAACACGCGGGCCGTCGTTACCGAATGATCACGCGGCGCGTCGAGCCGGTGCGGCCCGATCGATACCTGTCGAGCATTTTCGAATCGTGAACATCGGTTTCATCGACGAAGATGGGCGGGCCCTCGACGGCATTGCGGGCGAGTTGGAGTTCGCCTGCTGGCCGGATTTCGTGGTGGTCTCGCTGCACCTGCGACTGCAGGCCGACGCCGACGCGGGCCGTCCGCAGTCGCCGCTTCGTGTCGGCCTCACGCTTCCGGCCGGCAAGCAAGCCGTGCCGTCGGTCCTTACCCCGGAGGGCACTTGGTCTCCTGCCGAGGAAGGCAAACTTGCGGGGTCGGCCGCGGTGGTCGTTCCACGTGCCGAAGCCAATCCAGGGATCGGGCTGGTCTTTTCTCTGGACAGCAATTGGGACGATTGGCGGTTGCAGCGCAGTGGACCGGGCGACGTGGAGCTATCGCGCGACTTCGGCTTGCGTTCGGCGTTCGACGATTTGACGGTCGCCTTTCTGCTGATCCCCGCGGACGGCGATCCACGGCCGACCGTGGCAGGGATCGCCAACGAGTTTCGCCACGATACGATCCGTCTCGACGCGACCGTTTCCGAAAGCGACCGTTCCCTGCCGGTGCGATTCGACCCCGGTCTCTGGGCGCACGTCGTCTCACTTGACATGTCAAGCAACCGGTGGGACATGGATCGGGTTCAGGTCTCGATCCGCAATGCAGACTCCGTCGCGCATCGGCCGCGAGTGATCTTTGAGAAGAACTACAACCACTTCCAGAAGCGTCACGCCACCTCGGGCATCGTCGGGTTCGGCTCTCTGCTCGTCGATCCGCGCACCGGCGACCCCCTGGGCTTTCCCGTTCAGCTATCCAAGAACTGGCACATTCCACGCCAGTGGACGAACGCGATCACCGTCTTGCAGCTTGAACCCAACGAGAAGTCGCGATTCGAGTATCAACGACCCAACGCGGTATGGGCGGATGTCCCCTGCGTCTCGCACGCACAACTGAGCCTGATCGGCTGGGGTGGCTACGGGCAATGGGACCAGGTTGCGGTTGGAAACTTCGGCGAGCAGATCTGCTACGACCCCTATCTCAACCTGAGACGGTCCTTCGTCAATGACATCCGCCCCATCCTCGTCTGGGGGATCGGCTCGACCCCGGGCGAAAAATGGGGGTGGACGGAGAACGTCGGGGGCGCCGAATTCCTTGTCCTGGAGACCGCGGAAAGCCGCAAGCGGGAATCGGCGTACGTCCAGCTTCGACAGAAGCTTCACGACGGCGCGAGCGGCGATCTGCCACAGATCGTCACCGCGCCCGAGGTGCTGCCTCGGACCCAGAAAACGCTGTATCACAAAGTCGGTCCGGTGCTCAGCGAGGTGACGTACGCCGGCAGCTACAGCGAGGACGCTGTCGACACCGCGGTCACCGTGCACTCGTTTCGGAGCAACGACTACTTCCGCGCCATCTTTCACATCCGGTACGACGTGCGCGAAGATCTTGAATTCGAGCGGCTGACCTTATTCCAACTCGGCGCAGATCGTTACAACGACAACCTGTTCGAACGCATGGCCCATGGGAACGCCGAATCCATCATCGAAGAGTGGCAACCGCCGATGGGCGAAGGCGGATACAGTCGTCGCGCTCGTCCGATACGAGGCGATCACCCCTGGTTCGCACTGCTGGGCGCCAAGCCTGAGCGTGAAAACTTCGGAACTTCCGTCTGGCCCAATCGCGCCCTGATCATCCATGACTGGCAGGCGCGCCTGGGCGGCCAGACGCAGTCCAGCCCGCATTACTCCGTGCGCGCGACCCACGACGGCATGCCCAGCGCTGCGGTGGAGCTGTCGCCTCCGCCCGGTCTGGAACGATTGCGACGCGGTGATTTTGTCGAGGCCTGGATCGAGCTGGCGATTCTTCCCAGGCACGCGGACGATTACTACGGGCCGAACAAGACCTTCAAGCGCCTGCTGGTGCATTTAGGTGGTATGATCCTCGAGCAGATTACTCGGCGCATTGGAGGGGAATGGCGTAAACGCCCAAATGCGTGGCCACGGGCCTTTCGATTCCTGGTGGGACTCTGCCGTGTATCGGGCTGTTCAGTACTTCCGGTTGACCGGAAGGAACCTGCCACACGAGCGTGCTTGAGCCACCTCCGTCCATATTGACGGCGGTGTGCCCACCATATTCGACAATGATCTCGGCAAGCTCACGAAGGGTTACGCCTTCACTATACTTCGGCTGACGTCCGTCGATAACGAACAACATCAGATAATCGCCAGATTCATCGATGGCGATGGCCGTACGCGGTGACGGCTTGAGATTGTGTCCGTTGGCCAGGCCGGACACCAAGACTCCTTCTTTCAGAATCGCCTTGAAGCCGGTTATCGCGTTTTGGATTTCCCACTCGGGGCTTTCGATTGAAACCTTATTATCAGCGGAAAGGAACAGAGTTGGGCGATCCAGCGCGTTTTCGAAATAGCGGTTTCCGTTTGAAATCACTAGACCAGTCGGATCCACCGGATCACCCGCGCGCGGATAATAGGAGAGCGGGCCATTGGCGTAGAATGGTGAGAAAGGGCCACCGTTGACCGCCAATTGGACGCCGAACCTGCTGAGGAACTGCGAAGTCGTCTGAGCCGAGAGAGTCCGTCCGCCACTCGGATCACTCGGCGTCACGAGAAAGCCGATCCCGGGCGCAGTCAGATCGATTCGCACAGCGTGAATTACCAAAGGTCGTGGTTCATTGCGTACGACCCGTCTGTAATCGATGCCGTGAAATAGAGATCGATCGACAGGTTCGGGCAGACGCCGGTGGTGATACCAGTAACTGTAAGTCCCGCACGCGACCAATACGGATGACAATGACCACGCTAACAGCATCGCTACTGTGAACAGCCAATGCCTTCGTTTGAGTAGCAATCCGACCAATCCGGCCATCACACCGGCGCCAAGAAGGATCACAGTGATCTGCGTCATCACGTCTCCAGGTCCCAATCGATACGTCATCCGCCATCTTGGAGTTCAGGGCGGCTGCCTGCCGTTCACCAGGAGTCGCCGCTCCAGCAAACAGAGCCTCGATCCGTCGCAATCTGTCGGCCAATGACTGTTCGTCCATGGATTGTCCTTTCATTCAGCCCCTCTGAATTCTGGAACATCTGTCGTATTTGAGAGCAGGGACACGCGCATGACGGCCGGATGACAAGCGCATGACGCAGAGGCGCTGGTCACCACTTGACCATTTCGTCACATCTCGTCCCGAGTTACAGTGTTGCCGCTCGGGTTGCCGGTGACCCGCACTTCAGCCCTTGGACGACCGGGTGACCTGAACCAACCTCATGATCACACTTCGCACATCGCTGGGCAGCTCAGGCCAAGCAGCTACGAGCCGTTGCAAGTCATCGTTGGGCGTCGAATCCGGACAGCAGACCGGACAGCGCACACCTGCATCTGTGGTAAGCCCAGTATCGTCAACAGCTACGTTCTGATCAGTTCGGTCTTGAAAACCGGCGTGGCCCCTTGGGTCGCCGTGGGTTCGAATCCCACCCCCACCGCTTTCTTCTTCCGCTTTAAAGAAAAGCATTGCTGTCGGCCAGATCCTCACCAGCGCCACGAACGGCGGGATCGTCATCGACGACGGCAACCCGCCGTGGCTCGTTCCCAGCCGCAATGAGACGATCGCGCCCAGCCGGGATGCTCAGTGTAAAGGTGCTTCCCTGGCCCTCCACGCTGCGGACGCGAAGGGCACCGCCCAGGAGGCTGGCGAGTTCGCGGCACAGAGCCAGGCCCAGTCCGGTACCGCCCTTCACATGGCGGTTACCGACCTGGTGGAACTTGTCGAAAATGCGATGGATCTCGTCCTGTGGAATACCACGGCCGGTGTCCTCCACAGCGAACTGGATGCGCTCGCTCTCCGCCTGCACGAGGAGCGTCACGCTGCCCGCGTCGGTGAACTTGATCGCATTGCTGAGCAGGTTGATCAGGACCTGCTTGATCTTGTCACGGTCGGATACGAGCGGCGGGATCGCCTCGCCGATCGTGCATTGGAAGCTGATTCGCTCGCGCTTGTCGGCGAGTAGCGCCTCGGAGAGATCGCTGACCTCCTGGACCAGCGCATTGGCGTCGAATGTCGTGGCATTCAGGCTCATCTCGCCAGCCTCGACCTTCGCGATGTCGAGGATGTCGTTGACCAGCGCCAGCAAGTGCTGGCCTGCCGCCTTGACGCGCATCATCCGGTTCTTCTGGTGATCGGTCAGTGGATGCTTGTCGCTCCGATTCAGCATCCCGTCGCTGAATCCGATGATCGCGTTGAGCGGGGTTCTCAGCTCGTGGCTCATGCTGGCCAGGAACTCGCTCTTGGCCTGACTCGCCGCCTCCGACGCCTGTCTGGCATCTTCGAGCTTCTCGTTCGCGCTCGTGAGCCGTTCTTCAGCCAGCTTGCGTTCTGTAATGTCCCGTATCACGCCGACGAACATGTGCTGCCCGTGCGACCGCATGGCCGTGACGGCCAGATCCATGGGAAACACCAATCCGTCTTTGCGCCGCCCGGTGACCTCGCGCCCCTTGCCAATGACCCTCGCTTCGTCCGTCCGGACGTACCGCGCGATGTATTGGTCGTGTTCGCTCCGGTAGGGTTCCGGCATGAGCATGCTCACGTTGCGGCCGATCATCTCCGATCGGGTGTATCCGAACAGTGTTTCGGCAGCCCTGTTCACTGATTTCATGATCCCGCGGTTGTCGATCGTGATGATGCAGTCGATGACGCTGCTCACCACCGCCTGCAGGTGCTCCTCACCGGCGCGCATCGCCTCCACCGCCTGGCTGCGCTCGAACACTCTTCCG
>NYZC01000063.1 GCA_002686995.1 Phycisphaeraceae bacterium
GCTCGCTAGGCCTTCATCGTATGGAACTCGCATCCACTATCCTCTGCTGGTTAACCGGCGCTCCGAAATGACAAATAACCATTAACCTGATAACTGATAGCTTAATCAGTAGACCTCCATCTCCATCAGGCCCACCGTCCCCGGGTGATGGTATCCGTCGATTCCCGTGAATCGGATGTACCGCGCGGGGACCGGGTCGAAGTTCAGCTCCGTCCACGTGTCGCCTTCGTTGGGAAGCATGCCGGCGGCGATCTGCCTGTATTCGACGTCGTCGACCGAAACTTCAAGCTTGTACGACTTCGTCCGGTAGTAGTAGATGGACGCGTTGTTCAACAGACGAACCCGGCTGATCAGGTAGGTCTCAGGCAGGTAGATCTTGATCCACTGGTCCTTGGCCGGGCGCCCGCTTCGCCACGCCGAGTGGCTGCTGTGGTCGGCCACCGACAGGTCGCCGTCGACGGCGTTGGCCCCTTCGACGTTCGCGCCGTTGTTCGACGATTCGGTGACGCACCGGCCTCGAACCAGGTTGATCTTCCGCTTGTTCTCGCGGGGCGCTTCGGACAGGTTCACCTCGGCTGCGCTGGACGTCGGATCGGCGTTCGACAGCCCGATCTCGATGTCGTCGACGAAGACGGTGCCCGCGTCCATCTGAAACGGCCCCAGCGGCGAGGCGGCCTCGATGCCCGCGATCACGAACTTCAGTTCGTCCGACCCGCGGATCGGCACGGCGCCGCGGACCTGCTGCCAGTCTGCGCCCGGCTCCACGGTGACAGGAACCCGGAACGACTGCTCGGTTTCATCCTTGTAGTGAACACGGACCGTCAGGGCGATCGCGCTGCGATCGATGATGTCGGCCGAATGTCCCTTCTTCGGCGCCACGGGCTGGAGGAGCCACGCGGATATCTCGAGCGTGCTCTTGTCGGCAAGAAAACCCTTGTCCACGATCTGAACGATGGACGCCGTGTGGCCGACGGCCATGCTTGCCGAGCGCTCGCCGGTCCGGGCGTGATCCGTGGTGATCCGAAGGCGCCGGCCGTCACCGATCGCCCACTTCTCGAAGCGGTCTTCGAACCCCGGGTTCAGAAAGTGATTGTACCGCCCGGCTTCCACCGTCTTTCGATCCCAGCCGGAGACCTCCTTGATCGTGACCCAGTGGTTGTGCTTCTCGACCGAGTCGGAGCGGTAGTAGGCGACACCGGGCGTGCCCGTCTTCAGGCAGTTGAGGCTCGCCTCGCGCAGGCTCCGGGGCGTGACCAGGTTTCCTGCGTATCCCGCGGCGATCATGGGGATGTGCGGCACCATCCCTCGGGTCGCGGCGTTGGCGATCATCGCCTCCTGCAGGGTCTTGTTCGTGTCGTTCTCGTAGATCATCGTCAGGACGCCGTCGAGATAGCCAAGCTCCGCCCATTCCTGCCAGTCGTTCATGGACATCCGAAGGCACCGCTGTGGATCGGGATCCACGCAGGCCCAGATCTCGCGTCGCGGCTCGAGGCCGTCCATCGCCTTGCGCAGGTCGCGGACGAACAGGGTGATGTAGTCGGCCCGAAACCGGAGCCATTCGGGATCGTCGATCGGAATCTTGAACGCGTCGCGGCCCGTCTTCTCCTTGAACTGCTTCACGATGATGTCGCTGTACCCCGTCTCGGGCCCGAAGTAGCGCGTGTAGTCGAGCAGCACGCCGTCCACGCCGGTCCTGATCACCCCACGCCTGACCGCCTCGACCTTGTAGGCGCGCACCTCCGGGTAGCCCCAGCTCAGGTTGATCGAGCCGTAAGGCCGCGAGGGGCTTCCGTCTCTCTTCTTCTCCGTGAACTGGGGATGATCCCGGACCCAGGCGGGGGTCTTGTCCGCCATCTTCGAATCGGGCGGGTTGTCGATGGCCATCGCGAGCGAAGGGATCATCTTCATTCCGCCGCGGTGGGCGGCGTCAGCGTGCCTTTTCCAGGTGTCCGATTCCTTGCCGCTGTACTGCTTCGCCGCAAGATCGAAATCGTAGTAGTAGATGGACGGAAACAGGATGTTGACGCCCGCATCCTCCGCGGCCTGGCTGTAGTTGGCGTAGAGTCCGATGACGGGGTATTCGAAGTCCGCGACGCCGCCGTTCAGGCCGCTCGAGCACGCGAGGATCAGGCAGGCCACAAGAGGTTTCACTCGATTCATCGTTGCGCTCCGATTGGGGGCAGGGCGGTGGTCATGGCATGGCCGGCTGCGTCCAGGCCTGCGTCTTCTGACCGGGCCAGGACGGGTTATGGTGGTCCTCGTCCGAGGTTACCACGGCCCGGACATACAGTTCATCTCCCTCGAAACGATAGGTTGGCGCCAGGTCATCGGTCTCGGCGAATACGCTGCCGACTTCGTCGCTGTAGCTTGCCGTCGTGCGCACGGTGCGACCGTCCGCATCGACCACCGGGCGGCGTTCCGGGTCGTATCCTCGGCGCGTGCCGATGAAGCGGGTTCGATACCGAAGGCCCGGCACGGGATCGATCTCGACGCGCAACCCGTCGCCGTCGCGCTCGACGTTGCGCAACGTCACGCCGGATGAGCAATAGAAGTCGCCGTGCTCCAGGGCGTCAATGAGGTCGGTCGCCGAGAGCGTGCCGGCACGTATCATCACCCACGCCCGGCCGGGCAGGGCCGCCGCGCCGAGAACCGGGTGTCCGGCGCCGTATCCGTGGCAGTCGTCGGTGGCCATGCCGAAGATCGGCGCGCCGCCCGGTTCGGTCAGACGCAGCGTCAGCACGATGTCCCAGATGCGCTCGACGCTGCAGTGCAGCGCGTCGCCGGCGCATTCGCAACTGTTCAGCGCGGTGTGCATCTACATGAAGCGCAGGGACTCGACGGCCGCGAGGTCCTCGGCCGTCGCGTTCCAACTGAAGTTCGGGTGGTTCACGGACACGAGCACGGGGCGTTTCGAGCGTCCGGCCGAAGCCGCGCCGATCTCGACGACGGTCGCGATGGCGCCTCGGCTGTCGGGCCCTGGCGGCGGAGGCGGAATCGCGGCCTCCAGGTTGTAGGCGTTGATCCAGTGCTTTTCGTCCGGCGTCGCCGCGCCCCAGGTCGTGCTGATCTCTTCACCCGTCATGATCAGGAAGCGTCCCGGCTCTTCGAAACGTTCCCGGTACTCCTCGAGCGGACGAATGCGGACTTCCTCACCATGGTCGCCGGTCCGGCGCTGCACCCAATCCTCGCCAAACGAGCGCAGGTATTGCTTCAGCAACCCGTCCCGGTGAATCGTGCTTCCGGGTTCCGAACCCGGGTCGGTGCTGATCCAGCACGGGCCGTCCTGCAAGCGGTCATGCTCGGTGAACGCGATGAAGTGGTAGCCCTGGTCCTTGAACCAGCCGGCGATGACCTCCGGGAAGCCGACGCCGTCACTCCAGAAGGAGTGCATGTGCAGATTGCCCTTGTACCAGTGGAGATGCTCGCTCATGGTCCTGTCTCACGATGGTGCCCGGGTTTCGGGTTCCGGGTCGCGCGATCTCGACGCATCCGTCATGAGGTCGCCGCGCATCCGACCCGTGGGCTGACGCCGGCTGACGCCCACGGTACGCCGCCCGTCCTGCGAACCGCGCGGCGTGAGCCCGCGGGTCGGATGCGCGGCGACCTTGTACCGGATGCATCGCAATTTCGCGCCGCGGAACCCAACACCCGGAACCCGGATCCCGAGCCCCGGGCCCGGGCCTCAATCCGGTCCGTACGCCTCGATCTCCTTCAGGCCCACCGCGTATTCCCGGTTGTAGCCCAGGACGCCGACGAACCGAACATACTTGGCCCGCACCGGTTCGAAGCGATGCTCCGTCCAGGTCGTGGCGTCGTCCGGAAGATTGCCTTCGGCGACCTGGCGATACCCTTCACCATCGAGAGACATCTCGACGCGATACCTGAGCGTCCGGTACGCCGCCTGCGCGGAGGCATTGAGCAGCCGAATCCGCTCGATCGCTTGCGGGGCCGGAAGGTAGATCTGGAGCCACTGGTTTTCGGCCGGTCGCTGCGAGTGCCAGGCGGCGTGCCGACCGTAGTCGTCGCTCGACAGGTCGCCGTCGACGGCGTTGCCGGGCTCGAACCCGGCTTCCCAGAACGACGAACACATGGCAGGCTGGCCGAGCAGGAGGTTACCGGCCGGTTTCCACTGTTCCGCGGCCTTCCGCTCGCTGATCGCGAAACGCTTGGGGTTCACCGCGGCGGCGTCGAGGTGCACGGTCAGATCGTCGATGACGATGCGCGCCTCGGGATCCACGGGATCCACGGGATCCACGGGATCCACGGGATCCACGGGATCCTCGGCTTCGGCCACCAGGCTGACGATCATCCACCTGAGGTCCGTCGAATCGACGATCGGTAATCGGGCCTCGAATCGCTGCCATGACGACTTGCGGCCGAGTTTTACCGGGACGCGGAAGTACTGCTCGCCCTTCTTCGCGTCACGGGTGTTGACATCGAGGAAAAGGCGGCTGCGCGCTGGCCATTTCGCCGCGTGCGCCCACAGCGAGATGATCAGCGTCCGGCGGCCGCCGAAGAATCCGCGATCGATCAGCTGGCGCACGGTGGCGCCGGGGCCCAGAGCAAGGGATCGCGTTCCCGAGTGCACGGGGTCTTCGACGACCTCGACGGTCGCAGGGTCGGCGGTTGCCCAGCGTTCGAATTCGAACTCGAACCCCGGGTTGAGCAGGTAGTTGACGGGCGTCTTCTCGATCTGCGACTTCTTCCATTTGCAGACCCTGCCCACCGCATCCCAGACGCCGTAATCGAACATCGTGTCGTCGCGGTAATAGCCGACCGCACCGGTCCCCGTCTTGAGCATCTTCAGGCTTGCATCCAGGACCATCTCGTCGCTGGTCAGGAATCCTCCGTATGGGGCGATCATCGGAATGTGCGGCACCTTGTCGGCGCACGCCGCATTGGCGATCTCGGCCTGTCGAATGCTGTTGTTCGTGTCCCGCTCGTAGATCATGGAGAGCACGGCGTCGACGAGCCCTTCGTCCACCCACGTCTGCCAGTCCTGCATCGAGTAGGCGATGCAGTGCTCGGGATCCGGATTGACGCAGGCCCAGACTTCGACGGGCCGGCCGCGGGCCGAACCGACCGCGTTCAATGATTCTCGAAGCTCGTGTACGAAGGTCGTGACGTACCGGGCGCGAAAGCGCATCCACTGCGGATCCTCGTTCGGGATCGCGTGCGGGTCGCGCCCGGTTTCTTCCTTGAAGGCCTCGACAATGGTTTCGTGATACCCGCAGGTGCGTTCGAAGAAGCGGGTGTAATCAAGCGCCACGCCGTCCAGGTTGTAGTCACGAACGTAACGGGTGAGCGTTTCCACCTTGAATCGGCGCACTTCCGGGACGCCGAAAGACAGTCCCACGTGGACGCCGGTGTTGACGAGCCGTCCGTCACGCCGCTTTTCCCACCATTGTGGATGCGCGGTCGCGAATTCGTGTTGCTTGTCGTGGTAACCATCAGAGGCCGTGGCGTAGGACGGCAGCACTTTTATCCCATGGCGGTGGCAGCGCTCGGTAATCCTTTTCATGAAATCATGCTCGGAGTACCAGTTCACGGAGGGCACCAGCGCGTCGACGCCGAGTTCGATCGCCTTGTCGACGGTCCGGGTCCCGGTGCCGCCATAGACCACCACGAACGGATGAGGCGATTTCGAATTTGCGCCTGCGGGGTGCGGAAGCAGGCACAGAAGTGCCAGGTACGCGAAGGCGACGTTGCATCTGCCGAACGGCGGACGCGGCTTGTGACACGGCTTCATAACGCCTTTCCGGCACGGAGAAACGCCGACAGCCGGCGTCGTTCCGCGTCCTTCAGCATCGCTCCGCCGGGAATCGGGATGAGACCCTGCTGATGCATGTACCTGTGGCAGTTGACGCACATCGTCGTCATGCGGCCGTAGGTCTCGGCCGCCTCGCGGGCGTCGCGGTTGTCGGCGTGTTGGACGAGCTGCTCGGTCAGCTTCTGGAATCCTTCGCTGTACTGCACGTAGGCGGTCGCGTCGTCGATCTTCCAGGCACCGAGCTTGCTCAGCTCGTAGAGGGCCGTGGCATTGATGCGGATCTTTCCGAAATCCTGCAGCACGACGCCTTCGAGGACGCCCTCGCTGTGGCGCAGCTTGGCCTTCATGACCATGGTGAGGTCAGGCTCGGGATCGTGCGACCCTTCCCGGGGAGCGCTGCACCCGGCGGTGATGGCGATCGGTGCGATGAGGATGAGGGCAAGAGGGGGCCTGGTCATTCGACACGTCCTTTGTCGCCTTCGCCGCCCCCGGGCCTTCGACGTGTCATCATCTTACCGATATGGCTTGGATTCCACGGCGGCATCTGACGATGGAACTGACGATGATCCGACGATGATCCAGCGACGGTGCACGGGCGGCGGGCACCGGGGTTGTTCCAATCCTGTTCGGCACGGCATTCGCTGTGCGTTTATCGGGATCGCCTCGCCGAACCGGGCCGTCTCGGCCCGGAGGGCTTGGCCGACTCCGGGCCGGGGACGACCCGGCTCGGCAACGCAAGTCGAAGCGAAGTCCGTGCCAAACA
>NYZC01000064.1 GCA_002686995.1 Phycisphaeraceae bacterium
CACAACGTTCGCATCTGGCATGGAGGTTACATCGTCCAAACCAAGCTATTGCACACATTAAATTCGGTAACTTATTGTTTTGCGCGCCCTTACCGCCGGCATGCCATTGACGAGCGTTTCGGCCAGAGTCGGATCCGGCGACGGCGACTCGCCGAGCGCCGTCGGCGTTCGCACCGGATAGCTGTCGCGCAGCATCGCCTTCTGCTTCTCGCTCACGGCCCAGATCACACGAAGCACCACGCCGCCGAACGCCGCCATGCCGCCGGCCACCGCCAGCAGCCACGTCACGATGAGCAACGTCAGGAGCGCCGCCTCGCCGAGCTCGAGCGCGACGTGGAACACACTTCCGATCAGCATGCCCGCCGCGCCGGCGACGACGCACAGCGTGCCACCCACGATCAGGCGCTTGTAGTAGAGCGCCTGCTGCAGCAGGCGCTCCGCCACTCCCGCCCGGGTCGAGCCGATCAGCAGGAACGTGAGCTGGTGACAGATCAACCCTGTGGCCAGCATCTGCACGATCAGCGCCACCGCCGCCGCCACGCCGAACGTGGCCGCGACGCCGGCGTCCTGCCAGGCGAGCAGCCAGGCCGCGATCGCGGTGACGAGGGTGACGATCACCGACGCGCCGAGCATCGTCTTGATCGGCGCGTAGCAGCACGCCGAGAACAGGATCGTGAACAGGAAGCGCAGACCGTCCTTCACCACGCTGAGCTTGCTGCGCCCGATGCGCTCCTCGTAGGGCATCGGCACCTCCTCGATCCGCAGGCGCCGATCGAGAAGGCAGATGCAGCTCATCGCCGGGGTGAAGTGGAGCCCGTCCGGCAGCGGGGACATGAGCCGAAGGCTCGGCCGCCGCACGATGCGGAAGCCCGACGCCGAGTCGGTCAGGTCGTTGCCCGAGACCAGGCCCAACAGCCGCGCGAACAGGACGTTGCCGATCTTGCGGATCAGCGGCATCTTGCTCTCGGGGTTGAGCCGACCGGCGAGCACCACGTCGGCCTCGGTCTCGCCCATCCGCTTCAGTAGGTTGACGCAGAAGTCCGGATCGCAGGTCCCGTCACCGTCGATGAACCCGAGAAGCTGGGCGTCGGTGGCCTGCCAGCCCGCCTTGATCGCCGCCCCGTAGCCGCGGTTGCGCTCGAAGCGCACCTTCACGACCTCGTCGAACTCGCTCTGGTCGACGATCTGCTGGGTTCGGTCCGTCGAGCCGTCATTGACGAACACGACGACCAACTCCGAGACGAACGTCTCGGCGACGACCTTTTCGCGCGCGGCCAGGCACCGGCGGAGGGTGGACGCAATCGCGTCCTCCTCATTGAGGGCGGGAACGACCAGGGCAAGTTTCATCTTCCGACTGCCTCCAAGACAACTGCTATTCAATAATGCTTATAAATTTCGAAATAGCAAGGCTTGAGCGATTTTTCTCCGGTTTTCGGGCCCCACCTGTCGCAGACGCCCGGTTTATGGGGCCTCCGCGCCCGGGCCCGCCTCCCACGCCGTAATCCGGTAGTTCCCGGGATCGTCCGGGGGGTGGATCAGCAGGTACAGCTTCCGATCCGGCCACGTGCTGCGCGCGTGCTGCGCCCAGTTCGGGATCGCCCGGACGTAGATGATCGGGTTCGACTCGAACGGTGCGTCCATGAAGACCATCCCGGCCCGCGCATCCAGCGGCGGTCGCGCGCCGATGGTCGGCATGGCGACGACCGCGTCGGCGAGCCCCATCTGCTGCGCGGTCCGATGTGCGTCGCCGCTGACCAGGTGCGGCGGCATGCTCAGGTGCCGCTGGAACTGCCCGGTGAAGACGACGAGCAGCCCGACGAGAAGCCCGCCGAAGAGGACGGCCATGCCCAGCTGACCCGTCGCGGCGGCGCCGAACGAACCGCGCGCCGCAGCGCCGTCCTTCGCCGAGGTCGTCGCGGGCGCGACCGCCCCCCCCCACATCCGATCGACCAGCTCGGCGCCGAGGATGGCGCACAGCGGCATCAGCGGGGCGAGCCATCGCGGTCCCCACCACACCGTGGTGAAGCCGAACAGGCTGTTGCCGAGCATGAACACGACATTGCACGCCACGAGCAGGCGCAGTCCGGGATGACGCCACCGCGCCGCGGCCAGCGCGCCGACGAGCGCGACCGTCAGTCCGCCGATGCCCCATCCGGGAAAGTGCCGGTTCATTTCGACCCACTGGAACAGCGCGCGGCCCGCCGTCTCGAGCGGTGAACGATCCCAGTCGCGATCCCATCGAGACTCGAGCGTGTAGGGGCTCGTCAGCGCGGAGCCGGTCGTCGTCGCGTTCTGCCAGAAGTAGACCGTGACGCCGATCAACGCGGCCGCCGCGATCAGCGGTCCGAGCGCGATCCATGACTTCGGGCGACGCACGAGCTGAGCCAGCACCACGAGGATCGGCACGAACGCGTACATCGCGGCGTCGGCCGGTCGAATGAGCACGCCTGCGCCGAGGAACAGGCCCGCGCCCAGCGCGCTGCGGTATCGCTCGGTCCGCAGCGCGTCGAGAAACAGCCAGATGAAGCCCGTCAGCGCGCACATCGACGCTGCATGCGAGGAGAAGTTGGCGCCGGTGAACCAGAGCCAGGGCGAAAGACCGACGAGCAGCGCCGCGATCAGCGCGGCGCGGCGTGACGTCAGCTGGCGGGCCAGGCGATGCGTGAGGAAAGCCCCGAAACCGACCAGCGTCGCGTTCGCCAGGTACCCGACGCGGAGGTGGTCGAAGATTCCGACGATCAGGGGCCATCCCAGCGGGTACTTACCGAAGAATCGCCCGTCGACGGCGACGAAGAACATCGAGTGCCGGAACAGGTCCTCGTGATCGGGCGTCGGCATGACCATGTCGCCGGCCATCAGCATGCGCCCCTGGATCAGGTAGGTGAGCGCATCGCTGAAATGCGCGATCCCCTCCAGCGCGAAGCGGCACATGACCGCGGCGAGCACGACCGGCACCACGATCGCGAAGGCGAGCCAGCGACGTGGCGCGGCGGTGAGGCGGCGGCGCAGCGCGCGCAGCGCCGCGCCCGTCCGGCCAGCATCGGGCCACAGCGCCGAGATGCCGAGCCCGGCCATCAGTGACGCGGCCAGGAGCAGCCACCCGTGAAGATCCTGGCGGACCATCCACGGCCGGACGCCGCGCTTCATTTCGAACGGGTCGTAGACCAGCTCGTAGATGTCGATGGAGCCGGCCGCGACAACGATGCCAAGGACGACCGTAAGGCCCCGGTGCGCCCCCATCCACGCGACGCACCAGCCGATCGCGCTGCGCAGGCGCGGGTCGCGCCAGAGTGAAGTGGCCGCCGAAAGCCCGCCCACGACCACCATCGCCAGCGCCGCACCCACCCATGCGGTCGGCAGGTGACCGACGATCCACTCTCCCTGGGCCAGCACGAACTGACCGTCGACCCGGCTGATCAGCCAGATCCAGTGGGCGAGCAGGCCCGCTCCGGCGGCTCCGATAAACAGGCCGATCGCACGCAGGATCGCCTTCCCGGCGGAAGGTTCCGTGGCGGAGGAGGCATCCGTCTGCACGCGCACATACCCTGGGGTGTCACCGACGAGCATCGTAGTCGTTACATCGCGTCGGCAACACGACCGAAAAAGTGCCGCGGTCACCGATCGGGAGGATCGGCAGGTCCGTCGGCGTTACAGACCGTGGAAAGGTCACAGGCGGACGGGGTTAAGGTGGATGAGGCCGGGTGTCAAGCATCACGGTGGTCCGGAAAGACGCGACCGTCTCCGACCGCGATACGACCGACTCGCTTGACACCGCAGATTCGGGTCGTCATCCTTGAATCGAGGGCAAAACGGCAGGAGGAGAAGGCATGCAAGATCCCTGTTCTGTCCGGCGCGCCTCGAAGCGGTGCCTGCTGTTCGTCTGCACTTCGGCCATGGTGCCTGCTTTTGCCGGCGACATTCGCCATGTCACGGCCGACACGCTGGCCACCTGGGACGGAAGCTCTGCCGACTGGTCAGACGCGACGCGATGGTCGTCCAACCCGGTGGTGCCGAACAACACGGCCGATAGGACTTTCGACGTCGTCATCCAGAGCGGCTTCGTGAACGTCGACATCCCGGTCGTGATCGACGAATTCACCTTCACCGGTGACGGACTGAACGGAACCCTCGACATCACGGTCGAGAACCGAATGACCCTGGGCGGCGGACGCATCGGAGGCAATGGCGTGATCCGCGCGCAGGGCGGACTGCTGCTGACCGGTTCGTCGACGGAAATGCACGCCTCGATCGAGAGCAGCGGACTTGCCGTCTGGGAGTCGGGCCTCGTTCGCACCAGGGGCTCTTCCAACCCAATCTTTCGGAACCTGCCGTCCGGGGTGCTTGACGTCCGGCCCGAGGAGACGATTGAGTCCCAATCCGCCTTTCACGTCCCGATCGTCAACGAGGGCCTGCTCCGAAGGTCGACGGGAATGTTCGCCACGACGCTCCTGGAGGTTCAGAACGACGGGACCGTCGCGGTCGAGAGCGGGGCCATCGGGATCAGCAGATTCTCCGGCGTCGGCAGCTACGAGATCGCCGAGGGAACGCTGCTCGAGCTTGGTCGCAGGGGACCTACCGTGCAGACGCTCGAAAGTGCCGCGAGGATCACCGGTTCGGGCGATCTTGATTTCGCCGGATCTGAAATCGCCATGGAAGGCACGATCGACGTGACCGGGAATGTCCGCGTACTCCAGTCCGGCATGAGGCTGAGGCCGGGCTCCAACCTGGTCCAGAGCTGGAACCAGTTCGAGGTGCGCTCGAGCCTCTTCCTCGAGACCGCAAGCCCGTTGATCTTCACGGCACCCGTTCGGATCAGTGGCGACGTGACATCAAACGGTATCCACGGCGACGATGATGTCACGTTTCTCGCCGACCTCGAGTGGCTCGGCTCCGGACTGCATACGACGGGCCGCCTCGAACTTGCCGGGAACACGAGGATGTCCGGTCCGGCGCTGAACGTCGACGGAACCACACTGGAGAATACCGGGATCATCGTCTGGGAATCCGACACGCTGCGGGTCGAGAACGACGCTTCGATTCTCAATCATCCGGGCGGCGTGTTCGACATCCGCCATAACGCCAGAATCAATTTCGGGTCGTATCCCGCACCGACCTTCGAGAATCGCGGCATCTTGCTTCGTTCGGCCGGGACCGGAGACTTCACCTTCAATGCCCACCTGGTCAACCGCGGGCTCTTTGAAATCCAGACCGGCATCGTCACCATCAATCTGGCTCTTGGCTCTTTCGTGCAGACGGCTGGCGCGACGCACCTCGACGGCGGCAACCTCCGGTCGGCATTCGACGGCCTGCTCGAATTCGAGGGTGGCGAGCTGACCGGCGGCGGGACGATCGACGGCAACGTGGACAGCTCCGCGGCGATCGTCGGCGACGACGACGTCGCGAACACCCTCACGATCACCGGTCACTATGCCCAGCACGACCTGGCGCGTCTCGTCACGGAGATCCTCGAGCCGTCCGAAGGCTCGTTCGATCGTGTCCTGGCAGGTGAAGCCGACGTCGCCGGCACGATCGAAATCCAGATGCTGCAGGGGGCACGGGTGTCCGACGGCGATTCATTCCTGATTCTCATCGCGGATCAGGTGACCGTCGCCCCGAACCTCGAGCTGCTCGTGCCGGCCGACGCGATCGAGGGCAGGCTGGATCTCGTCACCGTCGTCGACGGTCCCTTCACGGGTAAGGATGCCATCCGTTTCACCATCACGAACGTGATTCCATCGCCCTCGACCGTGGCGATGGTCGCCACGCTGGTGGGACCCATGATCATGAGGCGTTCGAGCGGAAGACGGACGCGACGACCCGACCCTCTTGAAACCACATGATGGTCGTCCAACGGGGGCTTTTGAGGCACTTGAACGCACGGTTCCGCCTGGATCCCGTCAGATACCGGGGTTCCGAGACAGCCTCTATTGCTCGAACATCGCCTCCACGAACGCGTCAGGGTCGAACGGCTCGACGTCGTCCGGCGTCTCGCCGACCCCGATGAACTTGACCGTGATGTTCAATTGCTCGCGGATGGCCACGACGATGCCGCCCTTCGCCGTGCCGTCGAGCTTGGCCAGGAAGATGCCGGTCACGTCGATCGTCTCGGCGAAGATGCGGGCCTGGTTGATCGCGTTCTGACCGGTCGTGGCGTCGAGCACCAGCAGGACCTCGTGCGGGGCGCCGGGAACCTTGCGTTCGATGACCTCGCGGATCTTGCGAAGCTCGTCCATGAGATGCTTCTGCGTGTGCAGCCGTCCGGCCGTGTCGACGATCACGACGTCCGTGCCGCGCGCCAACGCGGCGTCGATCGCGTCCCAGGCCACCGCCGAGGGCTTGCCGCCCTGCTTGCCCTTGACGACCTCGACGCCGAGCCGCTTCGACCAGACCTCGAGCTGATCCACCGCGGCCGCGCGGAACGTGTCGCAGGCGGCGAGCATCACCGACCTGCCGTCATCGACGAGGCTCTTGGCGATCTTCGCGATGCTGGTCGTCTTGCCCGAACCGTTGATGCCCGAGACCAGGATGACCGTCGGCCCCTCGTCGGCGAGGTTCAGGTGCCGATCCTCGTCGGGCCAGTAGGCCCGCAGCAGCTCCTTGAGATACTCGATCGCGTCGTCGCCGGCCGCGATCTCGCTGCGCTGCCATGCGGCCTCGACGTCCTGCCGCAGCTCCCGCGCGGTGGCGATACCGACGTCGGCGCGGATCAGAAGCTGCTCGAGCTGATCCAGCAGGTCGTCGCTGAGCTGCTTGCCGCGCAGGATGGAGCGCAGCTCCGTCGCGAACTCGGATCGCGTCCGGTTCAGACCCGAGCGAATGCGCTCGATGGTGGAGCGGAAGAGGCCCATGGGGGGTGAATGATACCGGAAGGGACGCAACGCGCCGTGCCCCCTGGAGGGCGAAGCTCCTGTGACGCCGCGGAACGCGCCATCAAGGTATGCGCAAATGCTCGGCACGCGCTGCGCTCGACGCGCGCTTGGGCGCGCCTACCATCAGAAGTGAGCCGATCCCTCCGACGCAGTACGATTCAGGAGCTGCTGGCCATTCGGCGCATGAAGCGTCCTCGGATGGACGCGGATCAATTCAGAAACCTTGCGCTTGTTCTGGGCATCGCCGTGCTGATGGCGATCATTCTCTTCCAGGCGTGGGCGGTCATGAAACGCGCCGCGGATGCAGGGTTTTTCGGCTGCCACTTCGGGCCCATGATGTGAGCCTGAGCGCCGCCGCCGCGGCCGCATCATCCCACGCCCACGATCGCGACCCCCATCCGGTCCGCCGCCGCAATCATCTCGTCCCGGTCGAGAAGGATCACGCTGCCCGCCTCGACCGCGAGGCACGTCGCGCCGTGGCGGTGGAGGTTCTCGATCGTCAGCAGACCGACGGTCGGCACGTCGAAGCGCGGATCCTGCTGGGGCTTGGCAGTCTTGAGCAGGGTCCACTTTCCGCTGCGGCACAGCGCACCGGCGCGGCGGATCATCTCGTCGGTGCCCTCGATCGCCTCGACCGCGATCACCTCGCGGTCTCGCACGGCAAGCGACTGGCCGATGTCCAGCTCGCCGAGCCGGCGGATGATCGGCAGCGCAAACTCGATGTCCGCGAGCTGGGTCGCGGACGGGGCGTGGCGCGTCATGTTCCCCGCGGACGCCATGTGCTCCGGGATGTATCTGGTCGTGCTGATCAGGGTGATTCCGCAGCGCTGCAGCTCGTCGGCCAGCGCGCCGAGCAACACGTCGGTGCGCCGGTCGTGACGCAGGACACGATACCAGAGGCGCGCGGCCCGCCAGTCCGGAAGCTGGCGGATCCACTTGAGCGGCTCGTACATGCGCGTCTTGCGCACGCGGCCGATGAGGATCGCTTCCCGAACGCCCCACCTCTGAAGCAGTCGGACCCACCGACCCAGCCGGATGATGCCCGCGCGGGCGAAATGGTCGCACAGGCCGGGGAGCGCCGGATCGTAAAAACCGGCGAGCCCGACGCACGCGACCGGGTGCCCGGCGGCGCGGATGCCGGCCGCCATCGCCAGCGGCAGACCGCCCTGACCGGCAATGATTCCGATGGGCCTGGACATGCGTTGCGGGTTCCGGGGTTCGAGGTTCGGGGTCCGACAACCAATTTACGTCCCCGGGTCGCCCCCCGAAACGATTCCCACGTCCCCGCAAATCGACGCCCCGTGTTGCCGCAGGGCATCAACCGCACCCAACCGGCCCCTGATCGTTGCCGGGGTCGATTCTTCAAATCCTTGGCATATAATCGCTTATGAAATCACACGACCCGGCTTTGTCGCTGGCATCGCCCTTGCAACTCCTCTCCACGTCGTCCGGAGTGAAGAGGTTAGGGAACATCAAGGGAAAAAGGGACACTGCGACGGGAACGCGGGCCACTGGAGGAGAGAGGCCCATCGTCGCCCGGAGGGAAACGATCATTATGGGGTAGAAAGAGTGACGCGTGAGACGCGTGAGAACCCTGGCCCTCAGCGGCCTTTGTGCGGGCGCCTGCCTGCTGCCCATCGGTGAGACGCTGGCAGCCGACAGCGGCCCGCGGACCCTCTACAAGGGTGGATCTCTGAGCACCGAGCTGACCGAAACGACGCATCGCGTCAGCTACGGACGTCGGATCCACCTGGTCCTGACGAAGGCGCCACCGGCCGACCTGGTCGTCGCGGATCATTCGCCTGCCGACGGGCGACGCCTGGCGGAAGTGCGTGTCAATCACGCGAGGGTCTGGATCGACCCCGACGCCAACTACTTTCGTCAGTACGACAACCCCATCGACGACGACCACCACCTGCTGGCGGCCCAGCGGCTTCATCACAAGCTGACCGCCCGCGGCGCTTACGTCGTGCGATCGCCGCGGCGCGAAAGCAGCGAGCAGGCGAAGGCCCGAGGCCCCATCCGCCTGTTCATCCGAAAGAAGCAGCGTGCCATTCCCGTGGTGCCGCACGCTCCGAAGAAGAGCACGCAGCAGGTCGCCACGATCCGCTGACCAAGGCGACGGAGAATCGAACACCCCTGATTGACCCCTGATCGAGTGCGACCCGGACCAGCTTCTGGCCGGGTCGTGCTTTTTTTACATTCCGTCCGGATCACGGACGACCCGTGGGCTCACGCCAGGCTCACGCCCACGGTTCGCCGAGGTTCGCCGGCCTCGACCATCCAATCATGCTTCGAGGTAGAGCAGCGACGCGAGGTTTTCGCAGAGGCGATCGCCGAGGTGACGGTAGCGATCGTAGTGGTCGGCGCACTGCGCGACGATTGATTCCGGGCTGGCGCCGGCCTTCGTGACCAGCTCGTCGCGGCCGAAGCGCTCGATGTCGTCACGATCCCATTCGAAGTGGAACTGGAACGCGTAGGTGGTCATCCCGACCTTGAATGCCTGGTTGGCGCATGCGGCCGAGCCGGCGAGCGGCGTCGCCCCCGCCGGCAATCCCGTCACCTGCTGGCCGTGCAGGTGAAACTGCATCGTCTGCCAGGGCACGCCCGCCAGCAGCGTGTCGATCGTGCCGGGGAAGCCGAGGCGCACCGACTCGAACCCCACCTCCGGGGTCTCCATCGCGGCGACCTCACCGCCCAGCGCCGCGGCGATGAGCTGGGCGCCGAGACAGATTCCGACCATCGGCAGCGCGGCCTCGTGCGCCGAGCGGATGAACGCCTGCTCGTCCTCGAGCCACGGATGCGCGCCGGTTTCGTCCACGTTCATCGGGCCGCCCATGATCAGCAGACCCGAAACGTCGTCCAGGTCCGGCAGCGCCTGTCCCTCGTCCAGGCGGACCGTGTGCAGCCGGTGCCCGTAGGCCTGGAGGAACCGCCCCAGCACGGCCGCGTTTTCGCTCGGATGATGTTGCAGAACCACCTGGCGCATCGAGGCGGGAAAGTGTCAGGGGTCAAGGGTCAGGTGTCAAGGGGTCGCGTTCACGCCCGCATCGAAGGCGATGCCGTCGCAACGTGCGACGTCTGAATGACGGGACACGACCTAGTGCTCCATCGTCGTGCCGTTCAGCCGCGCCTGGAGGCGCTGGACCTTTTCAATCACACGGGCCTCGGGGAAGCGGAACTCGATCAGCTCGAGGAGGCGCGCCGCCTCGGCGTAGTCCGACCGGACCAGGGCGTCGACGGCCGACGCGTAGTACATGTCCGCCGCGAGCACGTGATTCTCGTACTCGGCGAGAAAGCGCTTCATGAGCCGGTCCGCCGCCCCACGCTCGAGGCGGCGCCGGTGCGCGACCCACCCGACGTACATGATCTGGGGGCGCGCCCTGCGGCAGCGCTCGTCCTCGAGAAACGCGTCCAGGTCGTCGACCACCCGCTTGTGGGCGCCCGCCTCGTAGAGATGCTTGAAGCGGAGCACCGCCGCCCGGCGGTAGGTCGCGTCGTCCTTCGACTCGGCCAGCACCCGCTCCATCTGGTCGACGGCCATGAGCGGGTGGCCCAGCTCGGCCAGCAGGGCGCCCAGCCGCAGGCGAAGGCGCACGGCTTCGTCGAATCGCTCGTGCTCCGCCGCGTCCTCGACCCCCGCACGCAGGCATACGATGGCCGAGTGGTACGTCTCGGTCTCGACGAGCTTTTCTGCCACCTGCTCCTGGTAGGACCAGTACGCGGGCACCGTATCACCCATCCGCGTCTCGGCGAACGCGTACGCCGTACGAGGGCGCCGCAGGTCGAGCGCGAAGCGCTCCAGCATCTCCAGGTATTTCGGCTCGCGGATCCACGCCGGAAGATCGCGCACCCGCTCCACGTTCCAGTGCGCGTCCGCGACGTGAAGGAAAGGCACGACACAGCAGAGGCTGACGACGCTCGCCGCGGCCTCGTCGTCGATGCGCGCGACCGTCGCGCCGTTGCGGGTGATCCAGGCCGCCGCCGCCCGGACCGCGGCGTCGTAGTAGGCGCGCAGCACGTTCAGCTCGTCGGCGTTGAGCCTGGGCACGGGCAGCGCCTCGGCGAACTTGGCCTCGTGCTCGCGCACCAGCTCCGCCGCCGAGCGCACGTCGACGGCCTCGCGATCGTCCATGGCGTCGACGGCCGAAGGGGGCACGACGCCGTCCAGAAGCTGCCGCCCCGTGCGGCGCCGCGATGCTTCGAAGCTTGCCACGAGCCGCTCGGCCAGCGCGTCGACGACGTCGAGCCGCGCGGTGAACGCCTTGAAATCCGAGTCGTCGACCAGGCGCACCGCGATCCGCTCGAAGTCCTCACGGTGCGGGGCGACCGCCTGCTGACGGTACGACGCGAAATCCTCGGCGGCCTGCGCGACCGCCGACGGAGACAGGCAGATTGATAGAACGAGCAGCCCCTGGAGGGCCGAGCCCCTGCGAAGCCGCCCGCGGGGGACGGCCTTCGTCAATCGCATCGTTGGACGGTTCATCCTGCTAGATGGTTATATCAGGTCGCGCTCGCCGCACCTGAACCCACCGGTCCTGCCGATGGTCTGCCCTGCCTCTCGAGCCGCGCGCCGCCTGCGACCTTCCGACGCCTCGACGCTTCCGACTCCTCCGACTCCTCCGATTCTTCCAATTCCTCCAATTCCTCCAATTCCTATGGCCCCCCTCAAGGCGCCGCTTCCTCGGTCTCCAGGTCCGCCTTGCGCTCTTGCTCCATGACGCCCTGCGCATGCAGCACGCGCTGGGTGTCGAGCCACTCCAGCCACTCGGCGCGATGCTCGGCGGCCTGGGCGCGCTCGATGAGGTCGAGCGTCTCGAAGGTGAAGCCGTTGGACCGGATCTGGCAGCGGGCGAGGTTCTCCATCACCTCGACCTGGTCGGGCGCGAGGCGCAGCGCGGTGCGATACTGCCGTGCCGCCAGCTCGTACCGACCGACCGACTCGAACACGCTGCCGAGGTTGAAATAAGGCTCGTAGCGCGTGGGCACGAGCTCGATCGTTCGATGAAACGCCTCCGCCGCCTCGTAGACGTTGCCGCGCTCGTACTCGGCGACGCCGAGCGCCATCCAGGCCATGCCGTTGCCGGGATCCGCCTCGATCGCGCGCTCGAACAGCTCGAAGGCTTCGTCCGGATCGTCCGCCATCGTCTCGACGCCACGCTGGTAGAGCCGGTGCGATCGGTTCGCGTCGGCCTGCCGGACGCTCAGCTCCTGATCCATCGTCCGCCGCGCGCGCTCCCTGGCGTCGGCGCATCCGCCGATCGCAACGGCGGCGACAACAGGAAGCAGCAGGATCCCGCGGCGGACGGCGCACGTCGCGGCAGCATTCGGCAATGGCAGGTTCATCATGGCGTCTCGCGTTCCGATTCGAGTTTCCTTCTCGGCGACGGGCCCAGCAGCTTCAGCGGGTTGCGCGGCTCTTCGTCCTCGAACAGCCGGACCGATCGCCGATCATCCTCGGTCAGGTGCAGCAGGTCCCGGAATGCCGGGTCGCGCAGCACGACCGGGCGGATGAACACGAACAGCGTGTCGTTGCGGTCGGCGTCGGACCGGTCCTTGAACAGCTCACCCACGACCGGCACGTCCGAGACGATCGGGATGCCGTCCACGGTCTGCTCACGCCGCGCGCTGACGAGGCCGCCCAGCACCACGGTGTGGCCCGACGGGACGCGGACGACGCCTTCGATGTTGTTCTGCTGGCGCGTGGGCGGCAGCGTCGGCGACACGCGGGCGCCGAACGAGCTCAGGTTGACCTGGTACTCCAGGCGCAGCCAGTTGTCGTCGGTCAGGTGCGGGCGGGCGGTGAGCGTCGTCCCCGCCTCGACGAAGCCGCCGAAGGAGGTCGTGTCGGTCGTCTCGCCCTGGCTGAGCACCTCGAACGGCTCTTCGCTGACCTGGCTGATGACCGCCTCGGAGTTGTCCTCCACGAGGATCTTCGGCGCCGAGGTGATCCGGGTCTCGCCCACGGTCTTCAGCGCGTTGAGCACCAGCGAGAAGTCCTTCGAGTTGAAGATGCCGTAGTTGAGCCCGAACGGGGACGGGTCGGCGATACGGATATCGCCGGTCGCCGGATCGACCGAGCCGATTCCGAAGCTCGTGAAGCCGATCGAGCTCACCGCGGAGCTGCCGATCCGCGCGCCGCCCAGCTCGACGCCGAGGTCGAACCCGTCGCTCGTGCTGACGACGACGAGCGTCACCTCGAGCATCACCTGGTCGCGCGGCTCGTCGAGCTCGTCGATGAGCTGCGCGAACTCGTCGTGGTCGGCCGCCGACGCGCGAATGATCACGGCGTTGATCTCGAGCGCCTCGGTGACCTGCGCGGGAAGCACGTCGCCGGCGGCTTCGGCCGCGTCGGGCGCGGCGGCCGCGGGGGCGGGGCCGTCCGTCTCGACGGTCGGCGCCGGCGCCGCCGGATCCATGATGTCCTGGACGCGATGAATGTCCTGTCGCGACCGGCGCCGCGCGAGCGGCTGGCGCGGGCGCTGCTCGATCACGGAGCGCACGACCTCGGCCACCTCGGACGCCGAGGCGTTCTCCAGCCGGTAGACCCTGATCCCCCCGGTGCCGGCGGGCAGCGGCTGATCGATCGCCTCGATCACGGCGGTGACGTACTTCAGGTCGCGGGGCGCGCCTTCGACGATGATCCGGTTGTTCTGCTCGCTGACGCTGATCTTCAGGCGCTCGTTCGCGGTGGTCGCGGCGGGCTGCCGTTCACGATCGGCGAGGACGATGCGCGACAGCGTGTCGTACACGTCCGCGCCGTTCGTGTATCGCAGAGGGAAGCTGACGACCTTCACCTGCGACGGCACGTCGAGCGACCGGATCAGCGCGCGGGTCCGCTCGATCTGCCGCGCGGCCCCGCGCAGCACGACGACGTTCAGGCGCGGCTCGATCATGAAGCCGACCCGCCACGGCGCGCGGTCGGTCGCCGGCATGATCGCCGGCGCGCCGGTCGCGGCGCGGGCCGGCGCGGCGCCATGGCGGTCTAGAAACGCCTCGAGCGTCGGCACGACGTCCGAGGCCTCGAGGTGCTCGAGCCTGACGATCTCGACGACGTCCTTCTCCAGCGGCACGTCCAGCACGCGGATGAGCTGCATCAGGCTGTCGACCATCGGCGCCGGGGCGAGCACGACGAGCTTGCGGCCGGTCTCGTCGGCCACCAGCTTCGACTGCTTCGCATCGTCCAGCGGCTTGAGAATCTCGATGATCCGCGCGGCGTCGGCGTGCTCGATCTCGATGACGCGCTGCTCGACCCCGTACAGGCGGGTGAACTCCTCGTAGGTCATCACCTTGACGACGTTGCCCTCGCGGTGCGCCACGAGCCGGGCCAGCGCGGTGACGTGATCGAGCACCTCGTCCGCCTTCATGTCCTTGATCCAGAGGCTGATCGTCGGCGGCGCCTTGGCGACCTCCGGGCTCGTCATGATCGTCATCCCGGTCAGGTCGGCCAGGATGCGGAAGACGTCGGTGACGGCGGCGTTCTCGAGCACCTGGCTGGAGATCACGTCCTCCGCCGGGGCCCGCTCGGCGCCCGGGCGGCCCTGGAACGGGTCGAACCCCTGGCCTGACGCCCCGGAGGCGACCGCGACGACGAGCAGGACCGATAACCATCGATTCCGAGGAACCATCTAACTCTCTATCGGACTGCCGACCCACTGGGGCGTAGCTGAAAGTCGCCAGAGTTCAGAGGACGCGGAACCCGAACCCCGGAACCCGAACCCCGCCCCCTCAGTGCCCCAGCGGCACCTCGACGCCGTTCAGCGACAGCCTCACCCCGTCCCGCTCGATCGCCACCACGTAAAAACCCGCGATCTCGTCGTCGACGCGAAGCCGCGCGGTCTGTCCGCCTGCCACCTTCACGTAGGCGATCTGCTCGCCGCCATGACGCACCACGCCCACCAGGGTCAGTTCCTTCAGGCGTCGCTCCGCCAGCCCGCGATCGATTCGGCCGGTGACGCCGCCCGCCGGGCGGATCAGCACATGACCGGCCGACTTCTGCAGCAGCAGACCGACGTCCGCCCTGGCCGGCGTCACCGGCCGAATCGAGCCGCCGGATCGCTCGCCACCGGGGGCGCCGCCGTCGTCGATCGCGGCGGAAGTCACCATGACGATGCCCGCAACGAGGGCCAGCACCATCACCGCCACCGCGACGGCGAGGCACCGGTCGGCCAGCTTCGTCCCGCGCCCGTCCTGTGCCGCGGCGTCATCCATGCGTCGGCTCCTTCAAGTCTGCACCCTTCAACCTGATCACGCGGAGCACCAGCTCGCACTCGACGTGCCTTCCTGCCGGCGCGCCGCGCAGCGAAAACGACTCGATGCCTGTCGCCGCGGGCTCGCGCGTCAGGTCCGCGACGAATCGGACCAGCTCCGGCAACGACGCCGAGATCGACATTCTGAAGCGGTAGACGATGTGCGCGTCCTCGACCGTCACGGGCATCGCCTGCATCCGCGTGATCCCGAGGCGCTCGGAC
The DNA here is from genome assembly GCA_002686995.1 of Phycisphaeraceae bacterium. Classification (GTDB taxonomy): domain Bacteria; phylum Planctomycetota; class Phycisphaerae; order Phycisphaerales; family Phycisphaeraceae; genus NYZC01. The sequence goes on from NYZC01000064.1 coordinate 15,341, forward strand.
GGTCGCAGTGATTCGATGTGCTTGAGCGCGCTCGAAATCTCGAGCTCGTTCGAGCCGCGCTGCACGAGCGCGGCGTCAAGCTGCGCGAGCTGATCGTCGACCTGCTCCCGTACGGCGATGAAGTTGCTCAGACGGGCGTACCGGGCGCGCTCGAGCTGCACCGCGCTCCGCGCCGCCTGCCAGCGGTCCCAGGCCGGCAGGATCGCGTAGCGATGGCACAGGAACCCGATCGCGACGACCAGCGTGATCAGCGCGATCACCTGCTCGCGCTCGGTCATGCGCTCGAGGATTCGCTTCATGGCCGCGCCTCCCGCACGAGACGACAGTCGATGCGGAACTCGGTGATCGTGCCGCCGCCTCGCGGCTTCTGCCCGGTGTTCGAGAGCCTGACGAGAGACAGCGCCGGCTGCCGGTTCAGCGCCTCGGGCAATTCGAACGGCAGCGCCGCGGCCTCCGCGTGACCGTGCAGGCGCACCCGACCGTCCGGATCGAGGTTCACCTCGCTGTAGTAGAGCCCGTCGGGGGTGGCCTCGTAGAGACTGCGCAGGACCAGGACCAGGTCATCACCCGTCACCCGCGCTGCGCGCACGGCCCGAATCTGCTCCATGCGGCGGCCCACGATCTCGCCGTCCGCGCGGATGCGCTCGATGTCCGCCGCGAGGACGCGCCCTTCGCGCTGGTAGATCCAGGTCGCGGACGTCAATGCCGCCAGCACGATCACCACCGCCGCGACCAGGCAGATCGCCGCGGCCAGCATTCGGTCGCGACGCCGCCGCGCTGCGCGGGACCGGACGATCGCCTGCGGCAGCATGTTGGCCCGGCCGAGCACCGAAGCGTCGTCGTGGCCGCGCAGCGCGTCCGCGGCGATTCGCAGGATCGTCGGCGGCGCCGCCGCGCCGGCGCCGCCGCGGCAGTCCGGCATCGCGCTGCTTCGATCGTCAACCGTTACCTGGCCGTTGCCGAGACGCTCCGGGAAGCCCGTCCCCAGCCACGCGATACGCAGCGGGCCTTCGCGCCCGGCGCGACCCAGCATCGATCGCAGATGCTCGACGAATCCCCTTGCGACCGCGCCGCCCGCTTCGCCGCCCGAATCGATGGCGCGCACCGAGATCGTGTCGTCGTCCTCGCGCGACGCGACCTCCAGCGCGCCGTCGTCGGAAGCCACGAGCACGTCCGCGACGTCGATCTCCGGCGCGGCCGACCAGGCCAGCGCGCTCGGCAGCACGTAGTCGGGTTCGACGGCGCCTTCGAGGCGCTCGAGGCTCGACGCGAGGTCATCCGTACGGCAGATATAGAGTTCGAACCGGTCGTAGCCCTCGCGCGACGACGCGACGCGGCGGTAACCGAACTCGAACGCGGCGAACTGGGCCCCCAGCAACGCCTCGACCTCGAGACGCAGCATCGGCCGCACCTCTTCGGGCGCGACCTTCGGAAGCTCGACCACCTTGAGCAGGTACCGGGACTTCGGAAGAATCACGACGACCGGGCCGCGCTGCCGTGATGCATGCGACGTCTCGTTCGCCGTGACGGGGTCGATGATCTCGAACGACGCGTCCGAGCATCGTGCCGGTGTCCTGATGGCGCTGATGCCGGTGTCCCATGCCATGCAGAACAGGGCATCGGCCAGTGCGCCCCTGTCGTGGCGCCGTCGGCGCGCGTCGGCATGCGTTGCGCGGTCCATCGAGAATTCCACCGCGGATTATATCCCCGGCCGCCACAGAAGCGTGCGCGGATCGTCGTCGGCCAGGTGCACGAGCACTTCGAGCGTGGAGGAAAGCCCCGTCGGCGCATGGACGGAGCGCGCGACGACGCGAAAGTGATGCGAGCGGAAAACGGCGATCTCCTCGAGCACCGCCCGATCCGCGGCATCGAGCCCCCTCAGTGCCTCCACGTCCTCGAACGACCGCAGCGCGCGATCCTCGACCGGCCCGCTCGACAGGCCGTCCCACGCGCGGAACGCGAGGATCCGGTCGATCGCGCTCGGGCTCAGCGCCAGCAGCTCGAGCACTTCGCGCGGCGCGGTGTTGACATTCACGCGGCCCGAGCCGCGCGTCGTCAGCAGGTCGACCATGCCCGGGCGCAGCCTTCCGTCGGCATCATCCAGGGGATGCGATCGGTCACCGTCATCCTCGCCGGCGTCGAGACGCCGATCGCGGTCGGCATCCTCGCCCATGTAGTCGCGCCGGTCGAACCCGCGAATCATCATCAGCTCGTCCAGGACCTCGACGGGCCGATTCTTGGCCCGGTGCGGTCGCCGTCTCCCGAGGTAGTGGTCGTCTTCGGCGCCCTCCGCCTGCACGAGATCGTTATCGTCCATCCAGTCGGCGAGGCTTGCGATTTGCCCGCGTCGCAGACCGAGCGTGACGAGCTGATCCGCCGAAATGCCCATCGCGCGGCGCACGTGAAGCTTGGACTGCTCGTCGATGACGGCGTAATCGGCGGCGAACGAAGGATCGCGTCGGTCCCAGTGCGCCTGCCACCGCTCCTCGGCCGGCGGCGCGTGAAGGTGCCAGGGCTCGCCGCGGTGGTCGAAATCGTTCGTGTTCTCGACAAGCCGCCCGAGCGCGATCGCCACGGCCGATCGTGCGTCGGCCTCGAGCTGGGCCCGCACCGCGCGGTCGCGGGCCCCACGCGTCTCGATGCCGGTGCGATACGCGAAGCTCAGCGCGACGAGGTTCAGCACCACCATCACGAACAGCACGAGCAGCAGGATCGTGCCCCGGGGCTGCGCTCGGCGCCGGGCGCCGGGCGAACCGAATCGCGCACCACGCTGAATGGGCAGGCTCATGGCGTCCGGGCCTCGACGAGATCGGCGTCGCACCGCGACAGCACCATCCGCTCGAAGTCACTTTCCTGCATGGTGACGCGCACTCGGAAGAGCCGCCCGCCGACCCGTCCGCCCCAGCGCGCCGACCAGTCCGCGACCGACCCGCCAGCCGCGCGCGTCGCCACCGACAGGTCCACGTTCCGCGCGATGATCGTCCGTGGCACGTCGCGCCAAGCGCCGTCCCCCGAGACGCCATCGAATCGGGCGACGCTCACGTTCGCGGTGCCTGCATACGGCATGACCTGGAGCGTCAAGTTTCCAGCACCGGCGACGTCGGCGCTCCAGCCGTAACGACGGCGCTCCAGGCCCGTCGGCGTCGCCACGGTGCAGACCAGGTACGGCGACGAATTCGTCCCCAGGCGCGTCTCCAGATCAGGCAGGTTGACGGCATGCTCGAGCGCGCCCGCGAGGTGGTCCGCGACGGCCCGAGCCGCGGCGCGCTCGCGCCAGCGCGTCGACGCGACGGCTTCCGCCGAAGTGACCTGCCGCACGATCGCGTAAATACCGGCCAGCGCGGTGGCCACGACGACCGAGGCGACGATCAGCTCCACGATCGTGAAACCGCGCGCCGCCCGGTGTCGAACGGGTTCACGCCTCATCGGGTGCGCCTCGGCAGAAAGATCTCGTGCAGTCGGAAGGTTCGCATGTCGTTGCGCTCGGCCCATCGGACCGTCACCGTTGCCGCCACGAGATCATGGGGGCGGCGATCGAGATCGACGCTCCAGCGGTAGCGATCCTCCTCACCGCCGTGCGCCGCGCGCTGCTCCGCCGGCGTCGCGGTGACGACGGTCATGACGCGCCTTGCGATCTCGACGGCCCGATCTGACCGGTAGGTGTCGCCGGCACGGCGCACCGACATCGAGACCGCCGTGATGACGCCCGCGAATCCGACGGCGAAGATCGTCATCGCGACGATCACCTCGACAAGAGAGAAGGCCCGGCGCGCGGGGTGGCGGAATGTCATTAGATTCTTCCGGTGTCACTTCTCGTCACCGTGACGAGAAATTGAAGAACCACGGATGAACAC
>NYZC01000065.1 GCA_002686995.1 Phycisphaeraceae bacterium
CGATGTCCCAGGCCATGTAGTAGTCGGCCATGATCATCGCGTCGGGTCCGAGCAGTGTCCGCAGGCGCGCCGCGGTCCGCGTCGCTTCCTCGACGTCGGTGGTCTGCTGGGGATCCGGCGCGCCGAACTTGACGGCGGTGTAGCCGAAGTCCCGGCACTGCTCGAAGCGATCGCGTCCATACGTCGTCGCGTAGGCGCGGATGCTCGTCTTCCTGATTCCGCCGAGCAGTTCGTACACGGGCAGGTTGCTTGCCTTGGCGAACAGGTCCCACAGTGCCAGGTCGACGCCGCTCAACGCCATCATTGCGATGCCGCGTCGACCGTAGGGCAGGCTCTGCCGGTACATCCGGTCCCACGCGCGACTGATGTCGTCGATCGAATCGACGCGGCAGCCGTCGATCACGTGCCGCAGATGCCGGTTGACGACCTCGACGGCAGGCGGTCCGCCGCCTCCGTAACCCAGACCGCTGATGCCCAGATCGCTGTCGACGCGCACCACGATCTGCCAGAAGTGCTTCTGCCAGGCCTGCGGCTGCCTGGTCCAACGGGGATACACGGCCGCGACGTTTTGAATCTTCAAGGTGGGATCTCGGCGCGGAGCGGGGGCACTAAGCTATTGATCATTGCGTCAAATCAGGAGAACTCCGGCCGACCCTGATCGCCAACATGAATCATAGCCGATCGTAGACACCGATATCCATCACGGGTATCGTCCGGTTCGAAGGAGCCGTCATGACGCTTGAGCTTACCGACGCTTACGCCCACTGCGGCCTGAGCAAGTGGCGCCCGCTCGAGGACGTGGACCGGGTGATGGATCGATTCGGCGTGCCCCGCGCGGTGCTCGTCCAGCACCTGGGCGAGTTCGACAACTCATACATCGAGCAGGTCGTCGCCGCCCGCCCGGACCGGTTCGCCGGCGTGTTCCTGGTCGACACGGAAGCGCCCGATGCGCGGGACACCCTGGCGCATTGGGCCTCGAAGGGAGTGTTCCGCGGCATCCGCCTGCTCGCGCGCTCCCTCGAGCAGAACCCGGCGCTGTGGGACGACGTCGCAAAGCTGGGTCTGAACATCATTGCCTGCGACACCGAGACGCTGGCGCCTTACGCGGATGCATTGCGAGGCTTTCTGAAGGATCACCCGGCCACGCGGATGGTCATCGCGCACTTCGGGCTCTGGATTTCGTGGGTGCCGGTGGATTCGGAGATCCACGATCGGATCCAGTCGCTCGCCGAATGTCCGGGCGCCTACCTGCAGGTCTCCGGCATGCACATGCACGGCGACTACCCGTACGACGAGATCGTTCCCCTCGTCCGCCGTTCGTTGGAGGCGTTCGGGCCGGAGCGACTGCTATACGGCAGCAACTACCCGGTGATGGAAGACGACGCGGTGTACGGCCAGGAAATCGACCTGGTGCGCGAGGGAAACATGGGAGTTCCGAGCGATGCCGTCGGGCAGGTGATGAATCAGACCGCGCTTGACATGTGGTTCAAGTAGTGGAGCCAACAGAGGGGGGCGTCGTGTGCACCGGGATTGCCTTACCAGTCCGGACCGCGGGACGGGACTGCGACCCCGACCCCGGGCCGAGACGGCCGGGCTCGGCAAGGCACTTCATACGGTGCGTGGCCCGGAATGCCGAGCCGGGCCGTCTCGGCAACGCAACTCAAGCCTCCCATATTCAACAGGATTGGGGCTGACCCCTTTTTGGCTCAATGCCCCCCGCCCGGCACGCGCAACACGCTGTAGTTCTGCGCACGCACGGTCAGCGCGACGCGCCCACGCTTCACCTCCAGCACCGAAGGTCCGGGATGGTGATCCAGGCGGACGCGCGCGCCTGCGGGGGTGCTCAGATCCTCGTCGCGCATGCCGTGGATCTCCGCGGCTTCAGCCACGTCTTCTGCGATGCCGAAGGCCTGCAGGTCCAGCTCGAGCATGGCTTCGACCGGTTCGTCCGTGAGATTGGCCACGGCGACCATGACCTTGCCCGGATGGTGCCAGAAGCTCACGTAGAGTGAGCTCGGCTTCGCTTTCGCGCGCGGATCTTTCCTGTACCAGGGGACGAACGTGGAGTCGGCCACGTTGAACGACTTGCGCATCTTCCATATCGGCAGCATGTCCTTGGCCACCTGCTCCTCCCACATGGGCGTGCAGAGCGTGTCGTGGATGAGCGTGCGGGCTTGCGCGCTGTAGTGCGGTGGCGGCGATTCCCTGCCCCACGGTGCGCTCAGGCCGGCAAACATGGTGAAGGTGGTGCCGAGAGGACGAAGCGACCATGCGCGATAGAAGCTCGGTGTCACCAGTCGCCAGTCCTTCTCGCGGATGAAGCCTTCTCCCTTGCAGAGGTGGTCTTCGAAGGCGGTGATCGGCCCCGCCGCGCTGTGCTGGAAGATGTAGTACTCCGTGCCGCGCTTCGCGCCTTGCTTCTTCAGCATCGTGTAGAGGCGCTTGTAGAGCCTGCGCAGCGAGAAGATGTTCGACGTCATGTGTCGCTTTCCGTGCTCGTCGATCCAGCCGTCGCCCGCCAGGTGATTGAGGCTGCCGACCGGGCTCACCATGTCGAAGTAGAGCCCGCCGATGCCGATCTCGTCGACCATGCGCTTCGCCCACCAGAGGTAATAGTCCGCGAAGCTTCCGTTGGTGGACACCATCACCAGGTCCACCTCCGTGCCCTGGTGTCGGGGCAGCGCGTACGGCGGGTCGATGACCCATTCGTCCCGGTAGGTATCGAAGGGCTCGTAGGGAGACGGGGCCATCATGCACGTCGAGTTGACGACGCCGAGCATGTCGGCCCGGGCAAAGTTCTTGATCATGCGTGGCAAGCGATCGGGATGATCCGGGTGGGGCGCCATGTCCTTTTCGATGCGCCCCCAATGCCAGAGCAGCGCACCACGGACCCAACCCACGAAGTCGTTGTCCAGGACGAAGTTCGGATTGTGACCGCCGCACATGGATACGAGATACTCCAGCTCGTACCGGTACTTCTTGAACGGCACGGCCACGAGCGCAATCTGGTAACGCAGCGGCTTCCGCACCTCGGTCGGCTTGTTGATCAGGTGCACTTCGAGCACCGTCACGTCACCCTCGTGACGCACGCCGATGTTGCCGCCCTCGAGCGAACGGTTTTCCTCCGTGTCCTGCACGACGAAAAGCCCGCGCTCATCGTTGCCCACGTAGGCCTGGAAGATGAACTCTCCGGTGTCCTTCCATCCGTCGGGCATCCAGGCGTCGCCGAACTGGCTGCGGAGTCCCTCGGCCGCGTCGGCGTCGGCATCGTTCTTCACGTCGCCGATCAGCACCGTGCGCATCGTCTCCCCGGCCCATGTCGCAATGGGGCCGTGCGTTCTCATGAACAGCGCCTCGTCGCGGGCGAACGGCAGTTCCACGCACAGGGCGTCGATCGATTCGCCACCCTTCGGTGTGACGGTGAAATCGAAGAAGGCCCAGCCGTCGTACTCGACCTTCACCGTGCCCTCGACGGTCGCCGCGGTGGAGTCGGCGGTGTAAGCGATCTCGGCCTCGGCGTCCACGGCCCGCCTGACGACAGAGGCGACGTCGGTCCATGCGATCTTCTTCCCGCCTTGCATCAGCACCAGCTGCGCCGGGCGGGCAAGCTGCTCGACGTCCTGGTTCACGATCCGCGTCGGGAAGATGGCGTCGTCGAAGTGGTACGTCCTTCCGGACATCGATACCGCGTTCCCCTTCACGCGGACCGCTTCGAACGGCTTGGGTACCTCGTCACTGATTCCGATCGTGTTCCCGAGCCACTCAGGCGGCTCGGGGATCCGGTAGGGTCGGGTGGTCTCGTTCAGCACCTTTTCCTGGTTGTCCCGCAGTGTCATGCGCAGCGTGTAGTCGCCGGGTGCGACGTCGCGAAAATCGAGCCGGGCGGTTCCTGTCATCGTCCTGTCCAGGTCGCCCAGCTCGGTCAGCGCCAGCGTCCGGCCACTGCCGTTCGCGATGGCGACCCGGCCGGTGATCGACGGTGGAAGCCCGGTCATCCGGCTGATGTCGAAGCGCGCTTCGAGGAACTTGCGGGTGAATACCGAGCGGATGTCGACGGCGAAACCGGGTTCGACACCAAAGGGAATGAGGGCGCGGTAGTAGGTGCGACTTCTGGCCCCTGCGGTGAACGCGAGTCGGGCCGGCCAGGTGGTGGCGCCGGGAGCCGCGACCGATGCGTCCAACGCGAACGGGGCGGGCTGCGCGGCGGCATGCACCGTCATGCCGGTCTCCGTGGTCCGGGTCGCCGGGTCGGAAACCGGGCTTACCGCGAGCGCAAGATCGACCTGCTGCTCCCTGCGTGCCGCGACGAGGCCCCGAAGGGCGATCTTCCCGCGCGACAGGTCGCCGAGGTCCGTGACCTGAATCGCGGGACTTTCACGGTCGAACAGCAGATCGCCGAACCTGGACGGATTGTGGAACGCGCCGCCCACCTGCGCCCACGAGGTGGCGCGCCGCGTCGCGTCCACCGCCGTCCAGTCGCGGCAGAAATTGGCGCGCCATACCGTGCCGTCCGGAGGCGCCTTCGCGGCGCCAAGGATCTGAAAGGGAATGGCCAACTCGATCGTCCAGGTCGCCCCGACGAACCACTGGTCCTTCACGATCCCGGACGCTGCCTTCCATTGACCGTTCCAGTTGCTCTTTTCGTCTCTCGAATCGAACCGGGTGTTCAGCCCGTTGGCGGCGAACTGGTAGTACGTGCCTTCTCCGCCGGGCTGGATGAAGATCTCCACCGCGTCCTCGCCAAAGATCTGGACCGCATCACGATCCTTGATCGTGGCGCGGACGCCGCCCGGATTCTCGGAGCGGAAGCAGACATAGAGATGCTCTTCGTCGAAAGCCGCCCACACTTCGGTCTGGCGCGCGGCCAGGGTGAGATCGGTGTGGCGGAAACCCGTGATGCGGGTGACGCGATCCCATTCTCCTTCCGACATCTTTCCATCGAGAACCGGGGGCCGATCGACGAAGGTGGGCGCGATCAGGGATCGCGCCGCGTCGTCGGCCGCAGCACCGACGGGCAGGGCGAGCAGGGCCAGCGCGATCGTGCGCCGGACCGGAGCGATGGAATGGGCGAGACGCAGCCTGGCGCTGATCATGGGTCGATTCCTGACGGGACTTCGCAAGAACGGGGCATCATACGCGGAGACGAAGGGGTCGGACCCCGGGTCGGACCCGGGGTCCGACCCCCTTTCGCGGCCGACCCCCTTTCGCGGCTGCTATGATCGGCCTCGCGCGTTTGCGCCCGGCGTCGACCATGAAGCGCGAGACCCTTTGTCATATCGACTTCCGCCGGGATCCGAATGCGCGTTACGAGTGGGCGCCGGTCTCGGGCCGGGCGACGACCGTCGCCGCGTACATGGCTTCGGGCCCCGAGCACCCCGAGTGGGCGAACCGCGACCGGTATGCTCCGGAGCCGTCAGGACTCAGGTTGCGAGGCGGCAGTCTGCTGGGCGGGTGGTTCTCCGCCCGGGGCACGACGCGGATTCTGCTCACGCCGGCTCGGGGCGTCGTGGAGGTGTCGGTCGGCCGATCCGCGCACTCGGAACATTGCGTCGCTCTCGACGTCGATGACGGCAGCGTAAGGCTCCGGACGCTTCAACGGCGATGCAAGAGAGACTCCGGAAAGCAGGGACATTTCAACGTCCACCCGGAGTGGAGCCGACCGGCGGTCGCCCGGGTCGCGCTGAGACCGGGAAGTCGCGTCCAACTCGTCATCCACAACGATCGATCCCGGCTCCGGGTGGACATCGGAAGCAGGACGGTCATGAACGAACGCGTGACGACGCGTTGCGGCGGCATCGTCGGGATTTATGCCGATGACGCCATGCTGCACTGCTTCCACCAGTCGGAATGGCGCACCGAACGTGAGTACGCCCGCCACCTCGATCACCAGCGCGAGACCATACGGCTTGGACGTCGCATGACGCGCGCCCATCGTGAAGATCTCGAGACCCATACTCGAATCGAGCGGGCAGGCCACGTCCGGACGCTCGTCAATGCGTTCGCCGACACCGAAATCCGGTGGGACGGCCGCAGCGGGCGAATCACCTCGGCCCGCAGCGCCGGTGGATCGCAGCTATTGGCGCGGCCCTTTCCCGCGTTGAGCGCGGTGGTGGACGGTCGCCGGTACGAATTGAAGCGAGCTTCGGCGTCCGGCTTCACGATGGATCCGGAAGGGGCGCGCTGGACGTGGACGCTGACAGAGAAGGGCGGGCGCGTGACCCTCGACGTCAGCGTCGTGCTTCGTTTCCATCTCAACGGTCTGATCGTGTGGACGGTCACGCCGGCGCGGCAACGGTCCAGGGCGATCGATTGGCGCATCGACGCCGTCGTCTCGGCCTCGCTTCGCCACAAGGACCGATGTGACTGGCTCATCCCGATCAATCAGACGGATGTCGCCATCATTGATTCGGACCTGGCCCGAAACGTGCACGGACAATGCACGCTCCACGACGGAAAGCACGGCTTTTCGGTGTATCTCGACGGCATCGACGAGCAGCGGATGCGGGAGGTGCCGGGAACGGGAAGTCGCGCCGGGCGCATCACCGCCTTCACGCAAGGGCGCTCGTGCCGCTTCTACACCGTGCTTTCTCCGCACCAGGTCATGTCGCCGGAGGCGTTCAGCAAGCGCATCGTGCACTGCTGCTACCAGGACTGGGCGAAGGGTGAAGCTGCCGACGCGAAGACCACCGGTCGCGAGCTGCCCTCCATGGCCCGGCTGAGGCGATTCAGGAAGGCGGGTGCCAACTGCATTGTGCTTCACCAGTCGTGGATGGATACCGAAAGGACGCGTTGGGCCGAGATGAAGACCTCCGACGTCCACATGAGAAGGCTGCGCCACGACTGTGACGCGCTCGGCCTGGAGCTTGCGGTCTATATCAGCCCGCGATGGTTGCCCATGAACGATCCGGGACTGCGCTGGCGGCATCGGCACTTGCCGCCGTACTTCTTCGACGGCCCCGCGGAGCAGAGGCTGTGTTACCTGAGCTACGCTGAATCGGCCACCGCCGTGCACTGGGCACACTGTGCACGCGTGCTGCGCCGTTACCGGCTTGACGGGATCTACCTGGATGGCGGGCAGTCGATCGATTGGGCCGCGTCGGCCGACCCTGCGCTGGAACGCACAGAACGGCAGGGCTACATCGAACGCGTGGTCCGTCAGATGTACGGATTGTGGCGGCTCGTCCAGGATGCCGGAGGCCGCTTCGGCCTGGAGGGCTACGGGGAGAGCAGCGGTCCCATGCGCTGCGCCTACCAGGCTGCGCGCATCTACGGCGAGAGCCGCGACGCGTTCACCCCGGAGATGATGAGGAATCACAACAACGGGCTGCTCAACAGCGGGAAGTTCAACCTGTGGGGCTGGAACGCCCGGGCCCGCCGGGCATGGAACTTCGGCGTATGCGCGGTGAGCCTGGCAGACATGTGCATGGTGGTGGGCAACTCCTCGGGCGCCGACGACGGGACGCCGGCCGAGTGGGCACGCCTCGCCGAGTACTGGGGCATTCTCGACCGCGTCGACTTCGCCAACCTGATCGACATGCAGCCATGGTGGATGCAGAGCACGGTCAGGGTCGGCGCCTACGCCGCCACCTACCGCTGGCCGGGACACTGCCTGGTGCTGCTCCTGGCCCGCGGTGATGCCAGGCGCGACGTCGTGCTGCGATTCGATTGGGACCGGCTGGGCATGAAGTCCGACCGCGCCGAGGTACGTCGGCTGCGGCCACCTCTTTCGCGCCCGTTGCGCCCGCAAGCGGGCGCGATCAGGCTGCGGCTCCCGGCGCCCGGGACCGGGTATGCCGCGTTGATGTTGAGTGGAGAGTGATGTCGAGACCCATCGTCATTAAGCTGTGGGTCATCGAGCCGATGGTGATCTTCATTTCGGAGTCGGGTTGAGCGCGCGTGGCGGCACGACCAAACATCCTGGTGTTTCTGACCGACGACCACGGGCAGTGGGCGGCGAATTGCTACGGGGCGGCGGAGATCCGGTCACCGAACCTGGATCGGCTGGCTGCGACCGGGGTGCGGATGACGCGGGCCTTCACGCCTTCCCCCGTCTGCTCACCGGCGCGGGCGTCCTTCTTCACCGGCCGCTTCCCCTCCCAGCATGGGATCCATGACTGGCTCGACGAAACGGGCACCGCGAGCGCTCCGGACCTGAGCGGCCAGACGACGATCGCCGAGCTGATGCAGCAGGGCGGCTACGAAACGGCACTGGTCGGCAAGTGGCACTGTGGCGGGTCGCGTCATCGGCAACCCGGATTTGATCACTGGTTCAGCTATTGGGCCGATCAGTATCCGCATTTCGGCGCCCAGCAGTTCAGCGCGCAGGGGCGCCGTGTCACCGCGTACGGGCACCAGGCGACTTCATTCACCGATCGCGTCATCGAGTTTCTGCGCGGGCGCGACACCGGCAAGCCGTTCTTTCTGCTGGTCGGCTACGTCAACACGCATTCGCCGTGGTCCGGGCAGCCGGAGCGCCTGGTGGCGCATTACAGGGACTGCAGCTTCAGCGACGTTCCGCGCGAGGACGCCTGGTCTCGACACCCGGGTACGGTTCTCCCGATACCTGACGATCCCGCGGACTTTCGCGCGCAGCTGTCGCAGTACTACGCAGGGGTCACCATGATCGACGAGCAGATCGGACGCATCGTCGACGAGCTGGAGAGCCGCGGTCAGCTCGCCGACACGCTGACGATCTATACCGCGGATCACGGTCACATGTGCGGGCACCAGGGGTTGTTCGGAAAGGGCAATGCGACGACACCGCAGAATCTTTTCGACGACTCGATTCTCGTGCCCTGTATGCTGTCATGGCCGCGGCGCCTGCCGCGCGGACGGGTTTGCGATGCCATGGTCGACCACTGCGATCTGTTCGCCACCGTGCTGGATGCCGCAGGCGTCACGCCGGAAGCGGAGGTTCTGGCGCAGATCAATTCTCCCGGCCGGTCCTGCCTGCGCATGCTGGCCGGAGAGACGACGGCGTGGCGCGATTCACAATGCTGCGAGTACGGCAACGCGAGAATGATTCGGACCGACCAGTACAAGCTGGTGCGCCGCTACCCGTCCGCCGAAGCCAGGTGCGACGACGAGCTGTATGACCTGCAGGACGATCCTCGGGAGACGGTGAATCGAATCCACGATGGTGAGCTGGCGGAGATACTCGGGACCCTGTCGCAACGACTGGACGATTTCTTCCTCGCTTACGAGATTCCGGATCGCAGCGGCAAACGAATCGATGAGCAACCCGTGTGCAACAACGACATGGTCTGGGCACGCCGTCCGGACGACATCGCGAAACTGCGGGAGCGGCTGAAACGCACGTGGCGCGAGAAATAGAAGAAGGACGACGACAGTCCTGAACGTCAACGACCAGCACGGAGCGAGACATGACGCCGAAGACTGACGATCGCGACTGGAGCGCGCTCACGCCGGGCCAGCGAATCCGGCAACTCGAGGTCGAAGGGTACCTGGTCATGCCGGGCATGCTCGACGCGGATCACATCGCGCGACTGAAGGCACAGACCTCGAAGTTCGAGACGTTTCATACGGACTACAGCGTCCATCAGCGCGGCAAGAACGGCGTCCAGTTCGTTGGCGGGGCGATCACCGACCTGGTCGGGTTTCCTCCCATCATCGAGTTCCTGAGAGAGCTGTGCGGCGATGACCTGATCTGCATGTCGTACGACTACGGCCGTTCGGAGCCTGGGCATCCCGGCATCAGCCTGCATTGTGACGGTCAGCCGTGGGGGTCGACGATCTTCGGCGCCGAGTACACGTGCCCGAAGCTGCTGCGCGTGCTGTATTACCTCGATGAGCTGACGCCCGAGGTCTCGCCGTTTCGCGTCGTGCCGCGGTCGCACCTCAGCTATCACCACGAGGCCAACCCCTATCTGCGCTACGAAGAGCATCCGGAAGAGGTGATGGTCACCTGCAAGGCCGGGGACGCGGTGGTGTTCAGCAACCTCGTGTTTCATGGCAACTACGCGAACGTAGGCACGAATCCCCGGGAGTCGCTTCAGTTGTCATATCGCCCGTCGTGGGCCGGGCCGGTGGATGAGATCGAGCCGTGGGACGCGAACGAGGTGGCCAAGCTGTCGCCGGCGGTGCGCGCGTTGATGGGCGATCGCAGTGCCCGGATCTGGATCCCGGATGGCGGCAACAAGCCGCCGGAAATGCCGCGCGAGGCGCCGGGCATTGCGCCGAGTCGCTGGGATCGGTAGTAGGCGGCAGGTCCCTCCTGATCAGTCGGTCACCGCAGGTTCGCCGGGAACCCGCATGGATTTCGGGGCGGCCTCGGGACTGATGCAGACAAGCCGCCATTGACGTTCGTGACCGGCCCCGGTGACGAACTGCCAGTTGCAGCCGATCGGATCCTCGCTGCGCATGTGCGTGTGACCGGCAAACGTGCCCAGCACCTGTGGCGCGTCCGCGACGAGATCGCGAAACCGCTGCGTGGCCGCATCATCTTTCAACGTGGCGAGCTTTCCGTTCCAGATGGCCCGCATGCGATGTTCGAATGTCGGCAGGCTCAGAGGGACATGGTGGAACACCACGACCGGGTCTTCTCCCTGTATTTGCCTCTCCAGCCAGTCGACCTGATCGGCCCCCAACACGCCGGCCCATTGCCCATCCGTGATCTTGTGGTACGGGCAGTCCAGCGAAATGAACCCGACCCCCTTGATGGTGAACGCATAGTCCGACCCGGTCATGTCCCAGATTGCGAATAACGCCTCGGCTTTCTCGCGGCGCACGTCAGCATCGAACTGATGGGTTTCGAATCGCATGACCCACGATTCGATGTCGTGATTTCCGAATTGAAACCAGTTCCTGAGGCCGCGCTGTTTACACTGCTCGCGCACGTGTCGGGCCGTCACGAGATCGAAACAGTCGAGAATGTCGCCGCCGAAGAACACGAAATCCACGTCGAATCGAGTGATCTCGTCAAGCACCGGGCCGAGCGCGGTGTTCGGATCACCCATTTCCCTGGCCCACCATTGAATCGCAGGCTGGTAGCGCGCAGGTACGTTTTCCGACATGGGCGGCAGGTGGAAATCGCTCGCGTAGGCGAATCGAACCGGCTCGGTGAGCCGTTCGACCTGGAACCAGAGGTCGCCGTTACCGTACAACCTGAATGTCAAGTCACCACCATCATTTTCTGTCGCGATCCGCCTGGCGTCGCTGAAGTGTGAAGTCCGTCAGACACCAGACGACGTTCATCGCCATCGGGTAGTGACGCCCACCGGCGAACGGCGTGACCGCGTAGTCCTCGCGATCGACGTGCACCTGGAAGCCTCTGCGCGCGTCGCGCTCGCCCGTGGGCATCGGAATACGGATGTTCGCGTCGTACAGGCAGGCGTCCTCGCCAAGCACGTCGCGCACGACCTCCATCACGGGCGGATTGAGAAAGAACTCGTGGAAGTGGGTGCTTGCCGACGATGACATGCGACGCCTCCAGGTTGGCGGTCTGCGTCCCGGTGCCCCGGGCGACCTCCGCTTCCTGCTCGAGCAGAGCCTCGACGGCGGCACGCGTCTCGCACACTTCGTTCGAGGATAGCGCGTTCGCAACGACCGTGAATCCCTGCTGCTCGAGGTCGTGGATTGCATGCGAGCTCATCGCTTGCTCCAGTCGAAGATCGAGAACAGGCCGTTTGTTTCGTGCGTCAGGCATTTCTGGTAGGCCTGCTGGCAGTCGCGCGGGGCGACGATGTCACGAAGTCCGTCGAGATAAACGCTGTCCTGCTTCAGCCACTGCATTGCGGTCTCGTAGTTTTTCAGAATCGTATGGTGCTGGAACCGGAAGGTCTCGTCGAGCGGCACCTCCCATTCCCAGCCGCTGCGAAGCACCACGAAATTGTTGAACACGGCGCGGAGCAGGTCAAAGGCCTGGATGTCCGCCTTGCGCTCCCACGGCGCGCCGACCAGGACGACCTCGCCGCGCACCCTCACCATGTTGCAGGCGTCGAGCGCTGCCTGCTCGTGCCCCGAGCACTCGACGACGAGGTTGACGGTCTTCGCGAACCGGGGATCGTCCAGCGGCACCTGCGTGTACACGTGCTCGATCCCGGCCCTTCGCGCGTACTCGACCCGGCGCTCGTCCGGGTCGCAGGCGAGGACGTCATATCCGCTGCGCCGAAAGATCTGCGTGCCCAGAAAGCCCACCGGGCCCAGGCCCGTGATCATCACGCGGTCGCCGGGTCGAGCCACGGTCGTGATGAGCGTCGAGAACGTGACGCCCATCAGGCGCGTGATCACGGCCTTGCTCGCTTCCAGCCCGTCGGGCACCCTGATCGTGGTCCAGGCCGGGACCTGCTGAAAGCTCTTGTGATGGTCGCCGCAGAACACCATGTCGCCCTTAGCCAGATTCTCGACCTCCGCTCCGACCGCTTCGACCTCCGCGACCGCGGCGTATCCGGTGAGCTGTGGCGGATCACTGGTCTCCCTCGTGTATGAAGCCAGTTCCGTACCGGCGCTGATCAGCGAGAACAGCGTCCGGCCGCGGACCTCGTCCGGCTGGAGATCGGGCGGATCGTCGATGTCGATCAGCTCGGCCCGCTGCTGCGCGGTGAAGGCGACGGCTTTGTGCGCCATGACGGATGATCCTTCTGCTCCGGCCCGCGGCAGTTGCGTCGCGATTCAAAGCGCGCCTCGGGCCTGCGATTCACGACGCAGAATATCACGTGTCAACCCGTGGAGATCAGAGAATCATTCGACCTGCGACCCGCCGGCGACTTCACCACCTTCAGTCCTTCGCTTCGATCAGCAGCAGCTCGGAAGTCAGCGACGATCGGAGGTGGATGGGGATTCCCTGCCTGGCAAGCACGTAGCCGTCCAGCACGCACTTCTCCTCCGCATTGTCGAACGTGACGTCGTATTGCTTCGAGATGTCCAGGCCCCGCGCGCGCAGCAGGAACTCGTCGTCGGCGGGATCGGCGAGGCGGAACAGGCCGACCATGGCCTTCCTCCGGTCGGCGGATGCCAGCTCCAGCGCGCCCCAGCCGGCGGGATCGAGCCCGTCGACGACCGGGGTGTGGTGATAGATGCGGCTCGTACGGTGGATCGGACGCACGAACTGCTTGTAGATATTCAGCGCGTGCCGCACCCTTGCGCGCTGCACGGGATTCGGACGCGTTCCGATCGGATGCTGACAGCTGACCGTGGGATGGACGAAGATCGACAGGCGGGCCTGGAAGTCGATGTCGGCCGTCCGGTAGCACTCCTGTCCCATGCCCGTCAGTCGATCCACGCGTTCCGGCGGCAGTGCCAGCGTCATCCCGCTGGTGATCGAAAACGACCGCGGCGCGGCCTGCCAGTCGGTGATCCAGGTGTGATTGAAGACGCGAGTCATCCCGATGTCCGTTCGTCCGCCGCCGCCGGCGCAGTTCTCGAAGATGACGTTCGGATAGCGGTCCCTCAGCCGTTGCCACATCGCGTAGACGAACTCGTAGTAACGCCAGTACGTGTTCTCGGTGAACGCCCCTCGTTCGATGCATCCGGCGGGACCGATGTGGCCGACGTTGTAGTCGAGCCGAAAGAAGTCCAGCTCGTATTCACCGATCAGGCGATCGATCTGCTGCTCCATCCAGGCCAGCACCTGCGGATCGGTCATGTCGACGTGCATGCGCGGCGGCACATCGCCGTCGTAGCGGCGCTGAACCCAGTCCGGATGCTGCCGGTACACCTCGCTCTCCGGTCCGATGCGCTCCGGTTCCATCCACAGCCCGAACAGCAGGCCCTTTTCGTGGACGTAGTCGCGAATGGGCTCGATGCCCTCCTGCAACCGTTGCGGATCGGGCCGCCAGTCTCCGACGGTCAGGCTCCACGATCCGTTCGGGGGCGTGTACCAGCTGGCGTCGATGAAGAACAGCTCGGCCCCGACGGAGGCCAGTACGTCGACCTCGTGCCGGACCAGGTCCGGCGTGATCTGCTGCTCCGGGCCGACGCCGGCCTCGACGAGGCCGGCCCGGTTCGCGGGAGGCTGGACGAACCAGCTCGTGCGCAGGTGCTCGTGCATGGCCTGGGCGCAGGCGTCGAGATCCCCGATGACGAGCCCGAGGTGCATGTGGGGCGTCGAGACCGTTTCACCTGGATCGATCATCCGCTGCGGGGCGGGCGCGTCCGGTCCGGCGCGGAAGCACAATCGCGGCGGCCAGCCGATCTTGTGCCCGTCGTCGAGGTCGAACTCGAACGCGTAGCCGCCGGACCAGGCGAGCTGGCCGAAGAAGTGCTCGCCCGTGAGATGATTGCGCACGACGAAGAACGGGTGCCGATGCCGATCCCGGCGGTATCGCCCATCGATCGTGCACCGGGCGAAGGGCAGGGGGTGCCACGTGAAGTCCCCTTCGTTCAGCGCGTGCGCATCGCTGAAGTAACCGGCGGAGAAGGGCGCCGATTCGGGATCGCACGGCGCCCCGAGCGTCTGCAGAACGCCGCTCCACGGGAATGCGGCCGCGAGGGCCGCGGGGCGGTCCGAAAGATTCTCGATTTCAAGCCAGCGGTCCAGCACGGCGGTGCCGTCCAGCCGCGTGTGCACGCGGATGCTGACGGGGCGGACGGCGTGCTCGAGCGCGACGATCGCCTCGCGCCCGGTTTCATGGTCACGGACCGTCACGTCGGCGCTGCGCCAGCGCGCGTGGAGCAGCTGCCCGTCGAGCTCGACCCAGAAAGCCTGCGGGCACGCATGGTTCACGACGTCGTGCCGCGCCCGTACCGGGAGGATGTGGCCCGATCCGTTCCACCCGAGGCCGACGAATTGTCCCTTGACCAGTGCCTCCTGATACGTGACCAGGTTCGTCCGGTAGGTGATGATCGGATCGCCGCCGCCGGCGACGTGGACGTCGGTGAAACCTGGGGCCGGGCGTTCTGACTGCACTGCCATGGTTCAAGAGGATTCGGTGAGGCCGTCCCGAAGAGAGGTGACGTTTCGATCCTGAACCAGTATACGCCGCGATGATTCGGGAACGGGAAGCTGCGCAAGTGGCTGGAGAACGCGAGGCTTCGCTCGTGGGTCCCGAATCGGCACGGCGTGGATAGCCCACTAGAATGGACAGCATGGTACGTCCTGACGGAGTCGTCAAGCGTAAGCGAGATGGCTCCTGCTGTATCGAGCTAGCGGGTGCAAGTCCCGCCACGGTAAGC
>NYZC01000066.1 GCA_002686995.1 Phycisphaeraceae bacterium
TCCATTCCACAACGTTCGCATCTGGCATGGAGGTTACATCGTCCAAACCAAGCTATTGCACACATTAAATTCGGTAACTTATTGTTTTGCGCGCCCTTATGTCCAACACCCGGCGGGCGGCCGACGCAGATCCGGCCAACGGCGATTACGAGTTCTACAGCAAGCGGTACCGCTGGCGCAACAGCTTTCTTGGGTCGAAGCGGCTCTACGAGTCTTCGAACTCGGAGAAGATGAAGCCGAGGTCGAAGCGGGAGTGGCGCGAGCGGTCGGACGCGACGATGGCCTTCCTTCAGCGCGCGGGCCGGGCGGCGCGGACCATGAATCGCCTCGACCGCGAGGCCGTGAAGCTGGGTGTCGAGCCGACTTACGCGCCAGGTGAGCTCGACCAGATCATCGCTGACCTAGGGGACAAGTTCGAGGTCGTGCGGAGCGAACGTGACGGGTAGACCGGGTGCGTCCGTCGGACTGATCGCGCTGGCGACGATCTGCTCCACCGCGCGGCCGGACGCCATCGTCGTGTCGCAGGCGATGAGCGCCACCACGGTCTGCGAGATCTTCATCGAGCAGGATGTGGTCCGGGTCGAGTTCTGGTTGCGGTCGGGCTGTTGCTTTCCGCCGTGCGACGGCGCGTCACCGTGATCGCGGTGGCGCTGCTTCTCGTGGCTGCCGTCGTCACGTGGCCTTTCGCGCGGCTCGAGGTGCCCAGCCCGTTCGGCGGCCGTGTCGCGCTTGGGGGGCCATCCCAAATACAATCACTCCTCCCGAACTCCGGACGACGTCGTAACGTGATCGAACTTCGCGATCTTGATTAACGCTATGAACGAGGCGCATTCCGCCTCCGCGTCGATCACCTCGCGGTGCGTCGCGGCGACTCGGTCGCCGTGATCGGCCCCAGCGGATCGGGCAAGACGTCGCTGCTGAACCTGGTCGCGGGCGTGCTGCAGCCCCGGGAGGGAGCGGTGCTGGTCGACGAGACTGATCTGTGCCGCATGTCCGACGCGGCGCGGCGGAAGTTTCGTATTACGCGATTCGGATGGTGTTCCAGGAATTCGAGCTCATCGAGTACCTCCCGGTCCTCGACAACATCCTGCTGCCCTATCGCATCAGCGCCGCGCTGCGACTCGAGCCGGACGTGCGCCAGCGCGCCGCGCGCCTGGCCGGAGACGTGGGGATCGGCGCGAAGATCGACGACGACGTCGGTCGCCTGTCGCAGGGCGAGCGGCAGCGCGTGGCCTTGTGCCGCGCGCTGATCACGGAGCCCGACGTCATTCTCGCCGACGAGCCGACCGGCAACCTCGATCCCGCGAACAAGGGAAAGGTGCTCGACATTCTCCTGAAGCATGGGCGGCGCTGCGACGCGACGGTGCTGGCCGTGACCCACGATCACGCGCTGCTGTCGCGGTTCGACCGCACCATCGATTTCCAGGAGCTGAACGTCAGCTACGGCGATTAGCGCGCCGCGACCTCCATGAAGCACATTCTCTACATGGCGTGGCGCTACCTTCGCTTTCACTGGGCGAAGACGCTGATCCTGCTGCTCTCGATCAGCCTGATCATCTACATCCCGGTGGGGTTGCGCGCCTTCGTCGACGAAGGGCGCCGACAGCTGATCGCGCGGGCGGTGCGCACGCCGCTGCTGATCGGTGCGAAGGGCAGCCCGCTCGAGCTGACGTTGAACGCGCTCTACTTCGGAGCGGAGTTGCCCGACCTGATGAAGCACGGGGAGGCCGCGCGCGTGGCGGAGGGAGGGCTCGCCCGGCCGATTCCGCTCTACGTCCGGTTCAGGGCCCAGGACGACCCGATCGTCGGCACCAGCCTGGACTACTTCGATTTTCGCGGGCTTCAGGTCGCGGCCGGCCGCCTTGCTCACGTTCGCGACGAGCCGTTTCGCGGCGGCGGCGATCCGGATCTGGCTGACGGGTTAAGACAAGCCGACCGGGCGGGATTCTCAATGCCGCGACGCCGCGCCCGGCCGACCAGGAGAAAGAGCCGACCGGGCGGTGGTCGTCTGTCGAAACCGCCATCCCGGCCGACCAGGGTGCTTTCTCCCTTTACGCCCGCTCTCCCTTTGCTCGTCCGCTTATCTGTTTATCTTTTCGCAGTCGAACCGCGCCGTGCGCGGCGCGTTCGATCGTTATTCAGCCGGATACGGTGAAGTGGCGAAGGTTGGCGTAAGTGCTTGTGCCTACGGGCGATGGGGCAGCGCCCCATGGGCCGGCCGGGCGAGGTGGCAGAACGATCTGCATTCGGGTGGACTTCGCTCGTTCGAAAAGCATGTGACCGGAAAGAGAACATTCCTCAAAGTAGCAAAAGGAGGCGCTGATGCGCGCGAGAACACACCTGTCGTCCCTGCGTAAGGGTCTTTCGTGGTTCGGGGCTGCGCTGGTCATCATGATCGCGCCGGGCATCGCCGACGCGCTCATCCTGGGTCCCGGCGACGTTGCCGTCGTCGCGGACGGCACGGGGTCGAGCATCAACGTGAATCCCGGCGCCGGTCAGATCGCGCTGAACGCGACGGGCGCGACGGGCGTCGACATCGACATCGACTTCAGCGACCTGATCGTGCTGGGTGATCCCGGGTTCGGGCCACCGCCGTTTCCCGGATTCCCCCCGCCGGCCAATCCATGGGAAGTCACGATGACGTTCAACACGACAGGGGACAACCCCGGTGTGACCTGGCCGCTTGGTGACGATGATCTGATCTTCACCGGACTCGACGGCGGCGCGCCCGATGTCGAGGTTGCGGCATTGTGGATCGCCGTTCAGTCGGCCGTGCTCGCCGGCGGGCAGCTGACCTACAACTTCGACATCTCGCAGGCTGCGCCCGGACTGGCCGTGGGGCTGGGCTTCTCGGACTTCCATGTGCGCGACATCCAGTTCAACCTGGGCGACAACGCGACCCTCGAGCTCCAGCGCGTACACATCACGCCATCGACGCATGTGCCGTCCCCGAACAACGACGTGATTCCCGAGCCGCTGACCGCGACGCTGGGCCTGATCGGGCTCGGCGCGCTGGGCGGTGCCACGCGGCGACGACGTGTGACCTGATCGCGGACGCCCGTCGCGCGTTCCGACTCCGGGTCGAGACGGCCCGTCTCGGCACCGGCGATGGTCTGCCGAGCCGGGGCTGTCCCCAGCCCGGTGCGCCTTCCGCGCCGTCATATCGGGCATGGCGTTCGGCCCACGCCCAAGCGCTCAGTCGGCGCGCCGCCGCAGGACGAGGCCTGCCAGTCCGCACAGAAGCAGCGCGCCTCCGGCCGGCTCGGGCACGATGGGGTTCCTGAGAAGGCTCGAGGCCGTCGTCGGGCCACCGAAGGCGCTGATGTCGGGAAGGCCGTTGGGAAGCTGTGCGCCGATCCGGAAGGGCGGATCGGTGGACTCGTCGACCACGAGGCCGTCGAGCACGGCGCCGGAATCGAACGTGTCGAAGACCGTGCCGTCGGGGGCGATGATGAACGAGCGATTGCCGTCACCCACGGAATGGGTCACCAGCGTGAACTTGATCTTGTCGTCCTCGTTGTTGCCGTTGACGTCGCCTCCGAGCGGGATCTCGATGTCGACGTGGCCGATATAGGGATCCGCCTCGGGCGGCGGGATGAGGTCGAAGTTCGGCGCGTTCTGGTCGAACGTCCGGAAATAGAACGACTGCATGGGCGCGGGCCCGTTGTCAGGAAGCAGGATCGAGGCGCCATCGGGCTGACCGGCATAGTCGCGGCCCGCGCGCGCGTCCACGTCGGTCACCGTGATGTCGAAGAAAACGTCGAAGAAGCTGTCGACGATGAACGGCTGGCCGTCGAGCTGGGACGGGTCGATCGGATCCGACGTGCCGTCGCAATGACCGCCGGCCCCGTCGGGAGACGAGGAGGCGCATGCCTGACCGATGGACGGAGGGCCGGGGTTGACCGCTCGTTGCGAGGAAAGGGTGACGTTGACCTGCGAGTTCACGAAACCATATCCGTCGACGCTGTCGCCAAGGGCGTTCGTCGGATCGCTGGCCAGCGGCATGGGAAACGGCCCTCCGGTCAGGTTCAGCTCGGTGAGCTCGGTGTCGAAGATGAGGTTCACCTCCGTGGGCTGGGCTGCCGCTCCCTGGACGACGGCGAGGCCGATCGCGAGCGTCTGGACAAGGCGGACGCATTTCATTGGACGGTTTCCTTGGTGAGGGTTTTCGTTCCGATCTGAGGATCCGCGCGTGTTCGCACCTTCGAACAGGCTGCTCGTCGAACGAGACCGCGCAGGCGCAATCGCCCCTCGAATTCGAGTGCGTACGCAGGCGTCCGCTCGTGTCTGCGAAAGTCAAAGGGAGCAAATGACGTGCCTCTTGCAGGAACGCGTTTCGAAGAACGCTCCCCCACGGTGTTCTCCGCGTTCATTGGCGCTGAGCGTGCCTGCGTTGCGATCAGCGAATGGGTCGTGAGAGGCCGGTGATTGCCGGGCATCCAGATTGGCAACCATTCCGGTCACCGGATTGGTGTGCCGTCGGTCTGCAACAAGTGGTGGATTCTCTGCGATGACCCGGGGCGACCCGCGAGGTTGCGGCCCGCCAGGCCAGGTGCTGCTGAGGGGCTCGGCAGTTGCTGGACGATCAGAGGACGGCCTATCATTGGGGTGGCGTCATGGTGCTGCATGCTCGGCAACACGAAAGTGCGGAGATGTCGACGATGAACCCAGGACGATCCCGGCAATCGATGCGTCGAGACACCGTCGCGGTTCACCCCGGGTTCACCCTCATCGAACTCCTGGTGGTGATCTCCATCCTGGCGCTGCTCATCGCGCTGCTGCTGCCGGCGATCAAGCGGGCGAAGGACATGGGTCGGATGCTCCAGTGCTCGACGAACCTGCGCCAGGTCGGCCTGGCGGTCCTCATGTACACGCCGGACAACGACGACATCCTGCCGCCAGGGTTCGGGTGGAACTCGCCCGATCGGCCTGCCAACTTCAACCATTACGACTGGGCGTGGCCCGGAATGATCCTGGAGTACATCAGCGAGTTCCGGATCATGCCGGACGACAGCTCCTACGGCGCCGGCACGCAGATCAACCGCTCCTATTGGTGGTACACGCCGATCGACGTCTACAACTGCCCGGACCAGGCCGTGGATGCGGAGCACAACGGCGGCGATCCGCCGCGGTCCGGCGTGTACTACGCCATGCCCGGCAACCTGACGACCAACACGCTCTCGCAGAACAACCCGGCGAACTACTACAGCGCCCAGTGGCGGCCGGTGTCGTCCGTGCGGAAGCCCAGCGAGACGATTCTCGCGTTCGACTTCTATCACACCGGGTCGACCATCGCCGACTGGTGGGTGGACAACATGCCGGGCGGCATCACGAGCGAAATCACGCGCCGGGTGAATCGGCATATGCGAGGCGGCGCGACCACGGCGAATCCGATCTGGGGGTTCGAGTACGACGGCCTGGACAACTTCGTGTTCGTCGACGGCCACGCGGAGCCGCTCGGTCCGGGCGAGGAGGAGCGGTTCGAGGACTTCTTCTGGTGATCCGGCGTCGGGTCAGGGTCTGATAAATATCGGGCTTGCGGCCTCGCGGGGCAGGCGTGGGAAATCTCCGGACAGGGTGCGCGCCCGTCCGATGCTTGACGTTGAGCCATGGGGTCGGTCAATCGATCGACCTCCGGGGGGTGGATCGCCTTGGAGCAGCCCGGCATGGCAGAAGATCCGGCACATTCAACGGACAGCCAGACGCCCGTCCCCGCGGACGCCGCCGCCCGGCAAATCCACGACCTGATCGAGAAGGCGCAGGACGAGCGCTTCAAGCTCCTCAGCACGATCCGTGAGACGCAGCGGCGCGGCGAGGGCGCCGAGACGCAGAGCGCGGACCGGACCGCTTCGGATGAGCAGGTGCGGACGATCGACGCCTGGGTGGCGCGGCGGCTCGAGGAGTTCCGGCGCGCGGACGCCGCGATCGAGGCCCGCCTGGGCCAGATGCAGCAGACCGAGCAGAACCTCGATCGCCTCGCGTCGGTGCTCAAGGCGCAACTCGAGCAGATCGACGTCGAGCCGAAGCTATCGGACCTTCAGAAGAAGCTCCAGGAGCGCGCGGAGCAGATCACGTCCGTGGCGCAGAAGTCACTCGATCGGCTCGGCAAGCCCATCGAGGCTCGGCTCGCGGCAATGCGCGACGCCGACCGGGAGCTGGGAAGAAAGCTGGACCTCCTCAAGCGCAACGCAGGCGCCGCGCTGAACGGACTCGCAGGCGACCTGGGTCGCACGATCGGCGGGGCCCGCGAAGCCGCCGAAGCCGCCGTAGGGCCTTTCCGCGCGGAGATGGCGAGCCAGGCCCGCAGGGCGAAGGAGAAGATCGAAGGCGCCGTGGCGGTCGCGGACCAGGCGGTGCTCCAGAAAATCCCGGACCTGGAGAAGCATGTGGCCGTCGCCGCCGAGCGGGCGCGCGAGGCGTTCGTCGAGCAGCTTGCCCACGTGCATCGCGATTTCATCGCCCAGTCGCAGAAGCTCGAGATGCAGTGGCAGCAGCGCCTGGAGGCGCGTCGCGCCGAGCACGAGCAGGCGCTCGACAAGTCGACGGCGGCCGTGGATGCAGCGATGACCCAGCGTCTCGAGGCGTTCCGAAAGGAGCTGGAGGCGTCCTCGGCGCAGGGGGCGCAACAGCTCGAGCAGCATCTCGAGACGCATCGGACGGGCGTCGGCGAGACGCTGTCGTCCGCTGAGCGCGCGTTGCAGCATCAATGCGCCGAGGCGCAGTCGCGGTTCGAATCGACGCGGAACGAGGTCGCGCAGAAGCTCGAAGCCGAGACGGCCCGCATGATCGACGCGGCGCGCGATCGGGCGCGGGCCGAGGCCGACGACGTCGCGCAGCAGCTCGAGACGGCGACGCGGGCCAGCGAGGAGGCGGCCGGTCGCGTCGAGCGCCAGTGCGCCGAGGCGCGGCAGCAGTTCGAACGGTCGCGCTCGGAGATGGTGGAGCGCCTCGACGCCGAGACGTCCTCGCTGCTCGAAGCCGCCCGGAACCGGATTCGCGGGCAGGTGGCCGACGTCGAGCGGGAGCTTCACGAGGAGGTGGAGCAGCTTCTGGAGCGCAGCGTCCGGCGCATCGAGGCATCGCGCGACGAGGCGCGGTCGGTGGTCGAGGAGGTCGAGCAGGCGATGCCCGCCCAGGTCGAGGCGCTGCGCCGCCAGGCCGACGAGAAGATCGGCTCGGTCGAGCGCAGCCTCGACGAACGGGTCAGGCAGATCAAGCCGCGCGCCCTCATGGCGCTGAAGACCGGGCGCCGCCAGCTCAACGAGCGACTCGGCCGCATCCGCGGCGACGCGGGCGCGCTTGTCGAGATGCACGAGACGCAGATGGTCGAGCGGGCGGAAGCCGCGGCGGACCGCGCCGCGGCGGTGATCGACGAGCTCGAGCAGCAGTTCGACGGTCGCATGGACGGGCTGGCGACCCGGGCCGACACGATCGCCGTGGCGCTCGACCGACGCCTGGACCAGCGCATCGAGCAGGTGACCGAGCAGTGCCGGCGCGCCCTGGGCGCCGCGATCGACCGGGTCGGCGGCGACGCTCCTGAAGA
>NYZC01000067.1 GCA_002686995.1 Phycisphaeraceae bacterium
GACGCTTCACGCCACCTCGATCATTGCCTTGACCAGCCCTTCGCGCGTCGTGACGTCAGCGAAGTCCGTGGTGACGCCGCGCAGGGTCATGCGGTGGGTGATCCAGGGACGCGTGTCGATCTGGCCCGACTCGATCATCTCGATGATGCGGGGAAAGAGGCCGGCGCTGTTGCGGCTGGCGTAGATGGTCATCTCCCGCTGGTGAAACAGCGGGTCCCGGAACGTCACCTCGTCGTCGATCAGGCCGACGAAGACGAGCCGCCCGCCATGGGCCACGCGCTCGAAGCTCGCCTCCATCGCCCGCCGGTTGCCGGTCGCGTCCAAGACGGCGTCGTATACGCCGTCGTCGGACTCGACGACGTCGGCGCCGAGCGCGTCGGTCACGAACGCCCGTCGCTGCGGGCTCAGCTCAAGCACGCGCACCGATGCGCCCGTCGCCGCCGCGAACTGGTAGGTCGCCAGGCCGATCGGGCCGATGCCGACAACGAGCGCGGATTCACCGCGCGCGAGCCCGCTGCGGGCGACCGCCTGGGCGCCGATGCCGAGCGTCTCGACGAGCGCCAACTGGTCCAGCTCGAGGCGGCGCGATGGGAACAGGCAGTGCATCGGCACCGCGATGTGGGGCCGCATGCCGCCGTCGGTATGGATCCCCAGCACCTTCAGCGTCGTGCAGCAATTGGTCCGTCCCATGAGACACGGGGGGCACGCACCGCAATACAAGTACGGCTCGACCGCGCAGCGCGACCCGACCTCGACGTCGCGGTCGTTCGGCGGCGCCTCGACGACCTCGGCCCCCAGCTCGTGCCCCAGGATGCGCGGACATTTCACGAACGGCATCCGCCCCGCGAACGCATGCAGGTCCGATCCGCAGACGCCAATGCGCCGAATGCGCACGATCGCCTCGCCCGCACCGGCCTCGGGTTCGGGCCCGTCCCGCAGCACGAATCGTCCCGGCTCCTGGAGCACCACTTCGTCCACGACAGTTTCCTCACGAATCCGGCGGCGCCCCGGAACCGCCAGTCATCAACCAGATCACCCGGTCACCCGCTTCCGCGCTCCCGGTCCGGTCGCCGTCCCGGTTCCACGATAGAATACCGCATCCGCTCATGCCCAAAGCCGTGCGCATCAGCCTGGCGAACAAGTGCCAACTGCTCTTCGGCGCCGCGGTCATCCTGATCGTCACCGCGGCGCTCGTGGTGGTCGGCTTCCGCATGGAGAAGCTCGTCCGCGAGAGCGAGGAGGACCACGTGCGGCGCACGGCCCGCATGTGGATCAACGACAAGATCCAGCTCGTCGACGCGCTCAAGGGCGACGATCCGAAGACGACGCTCCAGTTCGAGCCGCAGATCACGCTCAAGCTCATCGACGACGAGGACTTCGACGACGTCGCGAACCAGCCCGAGCCCCAGCGGGACCATTTCCTCACCGCGTCGATCCGGATGTTCCAGACGACCAGCGCGCCCGACCGCTTCACGGCCGTGCACGACGGCGAAGGGCGGAAGTTCCACCGTTACGTGCTCGCCCTGCGGCAGCACGATCTCGCTCCGACGAGCTTCGAGCCCGACGTGGACACCACGTTCCTCGCCAACCCGCTCGAGAAGGTCCTGCTGATCCAGTTCCCGGCGCAGGACGTCGAGCGCAAGACCGTGCTGAACCGGATCTACATCTTCGTCGCGGGGCTCGTCGCGATGCTGCTCGCGATCGGCGCGTTCTGGTTCATCACGACGCGCATCATCCTGTCGCCGGTTCGCGTGCTCCGGGACACCGCCGAGAAGATCGCGGAGGGCGACACGAACATCCGCTCGGACATCAACACGGGCGACGAGTTCGAGCAGCTCTCGGACATGTTCAACACGATGGTGAGCACGCTCAACGCCAAGGAGCAGGAGCTTCGCCAGTCGAACAAGAGCCTCGACCTGAAGCTGGGTGAGCTGGCGCAGCACAACGTCGCGCTGTTCGAGGCCAACAAGATCAAGGGCGAGTTCCTCGCCAACGTGTCGCACGAGCTGCGCACGCCGCTGCACGGCATCATCGGGTTCGCCGAGGTGCTCGAGGAGACGCTCGACGCGGTGTCTTCCCCCACCTCGGAGACCCTCGACAAGCGGCGCCGCTACCTGAACAACATCGTCATCTCGAGCCGCCGACTGCTCGACCTGATCAACGACCTGCTCGACCTGGCCAAGATCGAGGCCGGCCGCCTCGAGCTGCACGTCGCGCCGATGCCGGTCGAGGACACCTGCGAGGCACTCGTGACCCTCATCCGCACCGAGGCGGAGAAGGCGGGCATCGACGTGCAGATGCGCGTCTCCCGCGACATCCCGATGCCCAACACCGACGCCGGCAAGGTGCACCAGATCGTCTTCAACTTCCTTTCCAACGCGATCAAGTTCACGCCGCGCGGCGGCACGGTGACGCTCCGGTCACAGGTCGTCCAGTACGCGGGCGAAGATCAGCTCTCGATCAGCGTGACCGACACCGGTCCCGGGATTCCCGCGCCGGAGCAAGAGAAGATCTTCGACAAGTTCACTCAGCTCGACGCCACCGTCACCAAGGAGCACGGCGGCACCGGCCTCGGACTGACGATCAGCCGTGACCTCGCCCGATTCCTGCAGGGCCGTATCGAGCTGCAAAGCGAGGAAGGGCATGGCGCGACGTTCAGCCTCGTGATTCCGTTCGAGCTCAAGTCGACGAGCGTGCCGCTCATGCCCGACCTCGTGACGTAGGCAGAAATATTCCGTTTATTCCGTTTATTCCGTCTATTTGTGATTTGTTATTTCGGAAGCGACTCTGAAATGGCAAATCACAAATAGACGGAATAAACGGAATGAAACTCACCCGGCTCTCTGCCCGCCCCGCGCCAGGAAGAGTCCCGCCACCATCCATCCGAACGCCGCGCCCAGGACATAGGCGATCAGGTCGGTGACGTCCGGAATCGGGCCTTTCTCCAGCTTCATGCCCTTGCTCAGATCGATAGGCGTGACGTCACGGGCCTGGTGCAGCGACTCCGCGGCGCCCGTGAGGACCTCCGAGGGGGCGACGAACACGGCCTCGCGCACGATCAGCGCCTGGCCGGTCTCGATGAGCAGCCCCACCACGACCGTGACCGCGAGCACGACGAGACGGCCGCTCCAGTCGCGCCCGCGAACGCCGCTGCCCCACCGCAGCAGCGCCCCGAACGGGACGAACGCGAGCACGCAGAGCGACACCTTCGTCAGCGCCTGCCACTCGCCGCTGAAGTAGTAGTAGCGGAACGGCGGATTCAGAAACAGCGCGATGCGCTCGGCGAACAGCTCCCACTGCAGGTTGAAGGTCATGGGTTGCCAGAGAAGCAGCACGACGGGCACCACGTAGACGAGCGCCAGCGCGAGCCCGAGACCGAACCGCGTCGGATCGTCCATGCCGGCGCCGAGGCGCACCGCGCCCTGGTCGTCGAGCAGCCACGTCGCCGCGGCGAGACCGAGCAGGCCGCCGATCGTCGCCACGAGCACGTCGGTCGGATCGACCGTCGCGCGAAACACGAAGATCTGCGCCACCTCCAGCGCCGTCGCGAATCCGGCGACGGCGAGGCCCTGCCCCAGGAGCGTCGCCGGACGAAACGGCGCCCAGCCGAGTCGAATCATCACGCCGACGGGCATGAACAGCGCCACCGGACGCACCACGCTGATCCAGAACTCGAGCGGGCCCCCGTAGGCGCGCGAGAAGGGGATGACCACGATGCGCCCCAGTTCGACCTTCTTGGCGAGATCGACCGGCGAGATCGTCAGGTCGAAGGGCATCAGCGTGTAACCGACGAGCACCGCGGCGTAGAACTGCAGGCAACGCCGCCGGGCGCGCGGGCCCGCCGCCACCGGGTCGATCTCCCGGACGCGCCGGGTGACCCAGCGCCCCGTCGAGAACCAGATGAGGATGCCGGCCAGCGCGCCGAAGGTCTCGGCCGTCATGTCGTTGATCGACATCGTCCGGATCGGGAACCAGGCCTGGGTGAACTCGATCGTCACGGCGAGCGCGCCGAGCAGGATCCACACCGCGAGCATGGTGAGCGGATCATGAAGCCGGCGCGGCGTGCCGGCCTGGAAGGCGCCCATCCAGAAGAAGCCCAGCGGGATGAACAGCACGAAGTTCGCGATGAGGTCGGCGCGGCGCTCGATCGTCATCTTCAGCCAGGTGACCTCGCGAAACCGCGCGACGCCGTCCGCCCAGGACTTCGGCTCATATTCGAGCGGGATCAGGGAGGCGTAGTGCACGAGGATCGATCCGGCCACCGCCAGCAGCAGGTAGTGCCAGCGCGAAGGAAACCCGCCGCCCGCATCCTCTCCGAACCGCGCGCCAGGCATTGCGGGAATCGCCGGCGCCGCGGACATGACCGCCGGCGCGGGACGGTCCGGGACGGGTGCCGGAGCGGGCGCCATGGTCGGCGCCGATCGCACCGGCGCGACCGGCGGCGGCGACGGCTCGGGTGACTCCGCCGCGCCGCCCTTGTCCGCAAGGTCCGGGTGACCCCTTCCCGGAGGCAGGCGGCGCAGGTCGCGCGGGAGCATCCTCCAGCAAATCGCTCCGCCCGCGACGAGCAGGCCGAGCGCCGCAAGATACTGACCGAACCAGGCGCCGAGCGCACCGAGACCGGTCGGTCCCGCGCCGTCCGGCGTTTCGAACGTGCCCAGGATCGCGCCGGCACCGACGATGCGCGCCGCGACCGCGGCGATCGCGGCGACAAGGAAGGCTACGGGAAGCGCAAAGGCAACCGCGAGCGCCCGACCATTGCGACGTCCCAGGCACCAGATCATCGCGGCCGCCTGCGTACCGAGAAGGACCATGAGCATGGCGCTCATCACCGCGGCCGTGGCGCCGCCGCGCGTGGAAACGTCCGGCCCGCGGGGCCACGCGAGCACGAACGCTGCTCCGACGACCGTCACGACGGCGAGCGGCACCCGCAGCGCGCGCACCGCGCGTCGCATGTCGCGCTCGCCGAGATGCACCCTGCGATCCGCGGCCGCCGAAAGGAGCGTCAACGGCGATGCAACGAGTAGAGCAAGCCCCCAGGCACGAGGCAGCGCGTGGCGCCACCACCCGCCCGCAACCTCGTCGAAACCGCCGACCAGCGCCGCGACGCTTCGTCCCGGCAGCGATACGACCAGCCACCAGGCGACGACGAGGCAGATGCCGGCCATCCACGCGCCAAGCCAGCGCGCGCGCCCGCGCCGCGCCAGGGCGGCGCGCTGGGCGATCACCGCCGCGCCGCCGAGGACGAGGACCGCCGCCCCGGCCTGCGCCAGCGAGAAGAGGTCGAAGAGCCGGGAGATGAAGTCGTCGGACATGGCGGGCCGGGCATGACGGTTTCAGATACCCAGTAGCTTTGGGAGGCGTGGCGGGGTGTCAAGTCGGGGGGGGACGCATGTGCGACGCATCAGGCATGAGGTAGCCGCGCATGCGCGGCCCCCTCACGCGCCCGCCAGCTCGGGACGCTTCATCGGGTCCAGGACGCTGACCCGCTCACCCCGATCGAACACGTAGCACGCGAGCGGAATCACGAACATCTGCAGAAGCGTCGCGAACGCGAGGCCGGACATGAGCGTCACGGTCAGCGGACGCCAGAACTCGCCGCCCGAGACGTTCAACGACAGCGGCACGAGTCCCGCGATCGTCGTGAGCGTCGTCAGGATGATCGCGCGCAAACGAATCCGCCCGGCGAGCACGACCGCCTCGTTCATCGGCACGCCGGTGCCGCGCAGACGATTGATGAAATCGACCAGTACGATCGCGTCGTTCACCACGATGCCCGAGAGGGCGACCACGCCGATCATCGCCGCCACCGAGAAGTTGAAGCCGCCGATCGTCAGGGCGAGGCCCACGCCGATCAGGCTGAGCGGCACGCTCGACAGCACGATGAGCGGCTGGACGAAGCTGTTGAACTTGAACACCAGGATCACGAGCATCGCACCGCCCGCGATCCCCATGGCCATCATGAGATCCTGCATCGCGTCGTTGCGCATCTCCGTCTCGCCCGCGTACATGATCTTCGGCTCCTCGTCCGGGCCAAGCCGGTCGATCGTGGCCAGGTCGCGATCCAGCTGGTCGAGCACGTCCTGCACGAGCACGCCGTCCTCGACCTGGCAGCGGATGTTGATCGCCCGCTGACGCTCGTAGCGGCGCAGCACGCTCGCCGCCCGCGCTCGGCGCACGTCGGCGACCTGCTCGATGATGACGCGCTTGCCGGTCGCCGACAGAAGCGGCAGGTTGGCCAGGTCCTCGAACTGGTCGCGATGCGATCCCTGGTTGCGGATGCGCAGGTCGATCTGCTCGTCGCCGCCGAAGTCGACCTCGCCGGCGCTGACGCCTTCGAGGGCGAAGCTCACCGACGTGCCGATCTCCGCGGCGGTCACGTCGAAGAGGCCGGCCCGCATGCGATCGGGCGCCACCACGAACTCCGGGCGCAACCGGAAGTCGCTCTTGACGTCGTAAGTGCCCGGCACCTCGCGCAGGAGCTGCTCGATCTGCATCGCGCGCCGCTCCAGCAGCGCCAGCGACGTCGACTCGCGCCCGAGCAAGCGCACCACGATCGGCGCGCCGACCGGCGGCCCTTCGGTCGGCGACCGCAGGTCGACGACGACGTCGGGCAGCGGCGGGATCGCCTCCTTCAGCGCCTGACGAATCTCGGAGAGCGACCGGGATCGGTGGTGAGGCTCGACCAGCTCGATGTAGACCATGCCGTATTCGGGCCCGACCCCATGCTCGGTATCGAGACGGATGTTGAGCGCGCCGGGATCGCCGACCGTCGTCACCGGACCGACGCGCGGGCGGTTCGGATCCGGGCGGTACCACTCCTCCTCCCGGATGACCCGCCCCGCGGTGTCCTCGATGATCCGCGCGACCTCGACCGTTTTCTTCTGCATGTCCGAGCCCTGGGGCAGCTCGAAGTACGCCTCGATGATGTTGTAGTCGGCCTCGGGGAAGAACTCGACGCCGATCGCGCCGACGGCGTAGAGCCCCAGGGGCGTCAACGACGCGACGGCGGTCACCGCCAGCACCGCGAAACGGTGCCGCAGCGCCGCGCGCAAGGCGCCGGTGTACCAGCGCAGCAGCCCGCTCCGCTCGCCCGCCGCCCGCGCCGCGCGGACCTCGGCGTCGTCGATGGTCTCGTCCTGCGCGACCGCCGGCGCCGGCTCATCGTCGTCCGCCGCCGGCTCCGAGCCGAAGAGGGAGAACCGCTTGCTGCGCCGCACCTTCATGAGGTAGACGCTGAGCACGGGTAGCACGAAGTGGTCCACCACCATCGCCGCGCAGAGCGAATACATCACGACGATCGGCAGCAGCTTCATGAAATCGCCCATGACGCCGCGGACGACGAACATCGGCCCGAACGCGGCGAAGGTCGTCAGGTAGGCGCAGGTCAGTGAAGGCCCCACTTCGCCGATGCCGCGCTTCGCGGCCTCCACCGCGCTGGCTCCCATCTCGCGGTGGCGGTAGATGTTCTCGCCGACGATGATGCAGCCGTCGACCACCATGCCCACGACCAGGATGATCGCGAACAGCGTCATGTTGTTGATCGCGAGATCCGGCGTGATCGACTGCTTGGTCAGCCACATGATCGCGAAGGTGAGCAGCAGCGCCAGCGGCACGGACGTCCCGATCAGCACCGCCTGGCGCCATCCCAGCGACACCCACAGGATGAGAATGACCAGCATCGTGCCGTACACCGCGCTGCGCCCCAGCTCGCTCAGCATGTAGTTGATCTCGCGGGCCTGCGAGCGCGTCGACTGAATCGTCAGCGAAGGGTCGGACGGTCTGAAGTCGTCGACGACCTGCTGCACCGCCTGCGCCGTGGCCAGCACGTCGACGTCCGTCTTCGCCCGCACGAGCAGCACCACCGCGTCCTCGCCGTCATACCGCGCGATGCTCTCGAGCGGCTTGTGCCCGAGCCTCACCTCGGCGAGATCGTCGACGGCGATCGGCTTGCCGTCGAACTGCCCGACCGGCACCTGGCGGATCTGATCGATCGACTCGAGCTTCGGCCGCATCCGCACCCGGTGCGTCAGGCCGTCGGCCCCGCGGATCTCGCCGGTCGGCACCTCCTGGTTGGACTGCTCGATCGCGGCCATCAGGTCCGCGTAGTTGAACCCGTAGTGGACCAGCAGGTGCGGGTTGACCTCGATCTGCACTTCCGGCTCGTGGCCGCCGAACAGGTCGACGCCGGAGATGCCGTCGATGTTCTCGATGTCGGCCTCGAGCTGCTCGGCGGTGCGCCGGCGCTGCACGCCGTCGGCGCCGCCGGCGACGGCGATCTGGATGATCGGGAAGTGCTGGAACGCGATGTCGCTGATCCGCGGGCCCGGGTCGGACTGGGCCTCGGGCGGGAACTCGCCCTTGATCCGGTTGACGAGGTTGCGCACGTCGTTGAGCGCCGTGTCCACGTCCACGCCGTCGTCGAAGATGATCTGGCAGACGACCGCGCCGTGGACCGACTGGGAGATGATCGCGCCCTCGTCGCGCAGACCGTCGATGGTCTTGGCGATCTCGTCCTCCAGCTTGCGGAGGATCGTGCGCTCGTTGACGTCCGGCGTCGCGCCGGGATTCGGCACCGCGACGACGATGACGGGCAGCCGCACCCGCGGCGTCCGCTCCTTCGGCAGCGTCAGGGCCCCGGCGAACCCGAGGGCGCAGAGCAGCACGCCGCCCAGAAGGATCAGCCGCGGAAACTCGATGGCACGTTCGCTGAGACGCATGGGCATGGGGGACCCGGACCGGCGGGAGACGCTCCCGAGACGCTCTGGTCACGAAGGTAGGGCGCGGTGTCCGGTTTTCAAGGTAGATCGGCTACCTGGCCCGTACCGACGTGCTGAACGAGGGACGAATCGGACGCCCGGACGGGGCCTGGATCGCCCAGAACGCATGACCGTTGCGTTCGGACCCGCCAGCGGAGAGAGGACCTGATGGCGGGGCAGGGTCGCCAGCCCCTCGCCCGTCAGGACTCGGCAAACCGTGCGACCGCCTCCGGCCGCGCCGGCCGCCGCCCCTGCCAGAAGACCCAGAGGCTGGTCAGGCCCACGTAGAAATAGCCGATCGCGAAGAGCGTGAGGAAGGGCACGCTGACCATCGCCCGCTCCATCCCCATCGCGATCGCGGTGCAGGCCAGCATGTAGAAGCCCATCGCCAGCTCGGCCACCGTCACCCACCAGCGCGACGATCCGCTGGCGAGGATGCCGCCCGCGCGGCGGAGCGGCCGGTCGGCGTCGCCGCGGCAGTCGTACTTGGGCGTCCGGACGAACGGCGACTCGTGACCGACGAGCGCCTCGATGCACGCGCGCGTATTGTTGACCGCCATCCCGACGCCGAGGCTCATGAGCATCGGAATCTGCAGAAACGTGCCGAGGACCGACCGGTCCCTGCGGCACTGGCTCGTCACGTAGAACGTGCTGACCGACACCAGGCCAACCGCGATGCACCCCACCGCCAGCAGCACCGCGCCGACCTCGCCCAGCTCGGCCGGGTTGAGGTGGATGAACAGCGTCGGGAAGAACAGGAGGGCGAGGGTCGTCAGGAAGACGTAGACCATCGGGCAGGTCAGGTGGAAGAACGCCTCGATCTTGATCCGAAGCGGCAGGCGCGAGCGCAACAGGCCGGGCAGGAGCTTGATCGCCGTCTGGATCGAGCCCTTCGTCCAGCGATGCTGCTGGCTCTTGAACGCGTTGATCTCGGGCGGAAGCTCCGCCGGGCACACCACCTCCGGCAGGTAGACGAACTTCCAGCCGGCGAGCTGGGCCCGGTACGAGAGGTCCAGGTCCTCGGTCAGCGTGTCGTGTCGCCATCCGCCGGCGTCCTCGATCGTCGTCCGGCGCCAGACGCCGGCCGTCCCGTTGAAGTTCATCCAGCAACGCGAGCGGTTGCGGGCCGTGTGCTCCACGACGAAGTGGCCGTCCAGGAACAGGGCCTGGATGCGGGTCAGCAGGGACGACCGCCGGTTCAGGTGCTCCCACCTGGCCTGGACCATGCCCACCCCGGGATCCGTGAAGTAATGAATGGTCTCCCGCAGGAATCCGGACGGTGGCACGAAGTCCGCGTCGAAGATCGCAACGAACTGCCCGACGGCGTCGGGCATCGCGTCGCGGAGGGCGCCGGCCTTGTAGCCGGTCCGCACGTCCCGGCGGCGATGCTGGATGCGCACGCCCTGGCGGGCCCAGTGTTCACAGCGGCGCCGGACCAGGGCGGCCTGCTCGTCGTTCGAATCGTCGAGCACCTGGATTTGCAGCCGATCGGCCGGGTAGTCGAGCCGGCAGGCGGCATCGATGACCCGCTCGGCGACGCGGGCCTCGTTGTAGAGCGGCAGTTGAACCGTCACCTCGGGAAGGCTGTTGAAGCGGTCTGCGGGGGCAGGTCGGCAACGTCCGTTTTTCAGGAAAAGGAATACAAGCCAATATCGATGCAACCCGTAGATCCCGATCAACCCCAACACGACGAGATACACGACGAGCACGGTCGCGCGCAGGACGGGCCACTCGTGCCAAGGCGATTCGGCGAGGGTGATCAGCGTCGCAGAGGTCATGGAATACGGGCGTTTTCTCGGCAAAATGGCGGCATTCGCGACGCCTTGCGCCGCTCGGCCGGGCGTGCCCCGGACGTGAATCGCATTCTACATAATGCCCTCGACACCCGGCGCATTCCCACATTCGGGACGTTCTAAAGCACCCCCTCGAACTCGTCCGATAAGGCCCTTGGCGCCCAAGCGTACCGAACGGGGGGCCGGCATCACCCGATAAAGCGATTACTTGGAAGGTCGCCCCGGGGGCGGGCACAAAGGCGAGGCGAACTGCTCATGAACGCCCGAACGACGATCCATCTTCCCGTACACATGCTGGCACCGGCCCTTGCGCTGCTTGGGGCCGTCTGCGGCGGTTGCTCTCTGGGCTACAACGGCGCCCTGCTGATGGGCGAGGACCCCGAAGCCGCCCGCGCATACGACCAGTTCAAGCGATCGGAAGCCGTCGCCGCCGCGAAGGCGAGCCAGCCGGAACCGGGCCGCCGACACACCAACGGTCGCCGGGTGCAGTTCCACGATCCGGGACCGCAGTACTTCGGCGGAGCCCCCGCCGTGCAGCGCGTCAGCGCGCCGCCGCGGCCGATCCGTCCCGCGCCCGCACCCGCGCCCCAGCCGGCTTCGTCCCGCGACGTACAGTTCGTGACGGAAACCCAGCCGCGGCCCCGCGATCGGTCGTTCCTCTACGGCCAGGTCTCCCGGACGGGGGGGCCGGTCGGCAGCCCGATGGACGGCGTGCCGAACATCCAGCAGATCTCCTTCGCCACGGAAGGCGCCGATTTCGATCCCAACCTGGACCAATCGGGCACCCTGCTCGCCTACGCGTCGACCCAGCACCGGCCGGCCGCGGACATCTACGTGAAGCCCGTCCACGGGCGCACGGTCCGGCAGCTGACCGACGATCCGGCGGACGACGCAACCCCGGCGTTCAGCCCGGACGGCAAGTGGATCGCCTACGCGTCGAAGCGCTCGGGCAACTGGGACCTCTACCGGATCAGCGTCGACGGCGGTCCGTCCGAGCAGCTCACCAGCTCGCCCGACGACGAGCTGCACCCGAGCTTCTCTCCCGACGGACGGCGCATCGTCTACTGCCGCAGCGGCTCGATGTCCGGCCAGTGGGAGCTGGTCCTGCTCGACCTCGACCAGCCCGCGACGCCGATCATCATCGGTCACGGCCTGTTCCCCGACTGGTCGCCCGGCGGCAACCGGATCGTCTACCAGCGCGCACGCGAGCAGGGCTCGCGCTACTTCGGAATCTGGATCATCGACCTCGAGGGTTCCGAGGCGAAGCGCCCGACGCAGATCGTCGCCGCCGCGAACGCCGCGGCGATCACGCCGAAGTGGAATCCCGACGGCACCAGCCTTGTTTTCTGCACGATTATCGATCCCGAGTCCGATCTACAGAGGGTTGCGCCCTTACGTTCGGACATCTGGATCATCAACTCGGACGGCACTGGCCGGGCGAACCTGACACAGAGCCGGTTCGCGAATCTCCAACCGGTGTGGGCCCCTGACGGCTCGATCTATTTCGTGTCGAACCGCTCGCGCGCCGGCATGGAAAACATCTGGGCCATCAAGTCGGACGCCGCGATCCGCGTCGTCCGGGCCAACCGCCGCACCGACGAAGTGAGCCCGTCCCAGACGGCCGGCGCCACGGCGCCGGTCGACGGCGAGAGCCCGTAATCGAATGAACGACGGGGCCGTGATGCGGCCTCGAGAATCGATCCGACAGGCGGAGCCCTGTCGAACCCAGACCCTGGCAGGACGCCATGACAAGTAAACAGGTCATGCTGATTCCGGTCGTCCTCGCGGCCCTTACCGGCTGCACGGTGACGCCAGGGAAGGCGAAGGTCGACCCCGGGCCCTATGACCAGCGCGTGGTGTACGCGATCGCACCGCCGCTCAACGAGAGCGGCAGCCTTCACGTCGACCCCCCGCTGCTGGCCGATCACCTGGCCCGGGCCTTCGAAAACGTCCGGAACATCGACGTCCTGCCGGTCAACCGGACGCTCGCCGCCATGGAGCAGCGCGGACTCACGCGCATCATGGCGCCGAGCCAGGCCCTCGACCTGCTGCGGGCGCTCGACGCGGACGCCCTCGTGATCGGTGTCGTCGCGACCTACGACCCGTACGACCCGCCGAAGATGGCGATGGCCCTCGACCTCTACTACCGGGACGGATTCAATCCGCACACCGGCGTGGACCCGAGGGTGCTGACCCGGGCGGCCTCGGGCCCGCAGACGACGCCGGCGCCGGGCGCCACGGGGCAGCCGGTCACCGCGGTCAGCGGCTCGTTCGACGCAGCCGATCCGAGGGTGCGCTGGGCCCTGAAGAACTACGCGTGGGACCGCGGCGACGACGTCGAGGAGCCGATCTGGCGACGGCTGGTGCCGAACCCTTCGGCGATGCGGCGCCACCAGGCGCAGATCTACCGCATCAGCATGGACCTGTTCAGCCAGTTCGTCACCCACGAGATGGGCTGGCGACTGATCGAGGCGGAACGCCGGCGCCTGGCGCCGGTGATGGCCGCGCACGCCGATCCGTAATCGACGCATGCCCGCGCAGGCGCCGGTTCGGAACGGTGCCTGGAGCGCATGATGTCGGACGATTTCGAAACCATCGAACCCGATCCCGAGCGGGACCCGGATGCCGGCGCCGATCCCCTGGACGTCGAAGGCGACGCGGAATCGGGCGATCACCGGTGCCAGGTCGTTCTCATCAAGGGCGCGCAGCGGTACGTGTTTCGATACGAGCCGGGGGAAGAGGCCAAGCTGATCAGCGATCTCACCGATATGGCCCAGGATCCCGAATGCGATCTCAACTGGTTCGACGCCGCCGTGCTCAGCCACCAGATGGGTCAGCGATTCAACCAGCGCATGGAAAAGATACTCAAGGCATGACCGGAAGAAGCCGGTAAGGGCCCTCAGCCAAAGGAATGTTCGAATGAGCAGCAAGCCCACCCTCGTCGACAAGTTCGTCAGCTACCTGCGCTACGAGCGCCACTTCAGCCCGTACACCGCGCGCTGCTACGAGGCGGATCTCCGCCAGTACGTCGAGTTCCTCGACGGCGAGCAGGACGCGCAGGCGGGCCCGCAGGCGCCGGTGCAGGTCGACCCGGGCATCGAGGAGGGTGAGTCGACGTGCGAGCGCTCGATGGCGACCGCGGACGCCATGGTCGTCCGGCGCTTCCTCGCGCACCTGGATGGCTTCGGCTACAGCCCGGCGACGACGGCGCGCAAGATCGCGACGCTGCGCAGCTTCTACAAGTGGCTGGTCAAGCGGGGCCGCGTGACGACCAACCCGATGCTGCTCATCCGCACGCCCAAGCAGACCAAGCGGCTGCCGAAGGCGATCTCCGTCGAGCTGGTCGACAAGCTGCTGTCGATGCCCGACAACCGCGACACGCTCGGGGCGCGCGACCGGGCGATCCTCGAGACGCTCTACTCGACCGGCGTCCGCGTGAGCGAGCTGGTCGATCTCAACCGCAACGACCTGGACCTGCAGGGGCAGACGCTGAGGATTCGCGGCAAGGGCAAGCGCGAGCGCATCGTGCCGCTCGGCTCGCACGCCCTGGCGGCGGTCCGCCACTACATGACGCTGCTGGAACCCGACCCCCGCTTCCGCGCGATGCGCGAGAAGTCGGCCGTCGATCCCGCGGTGCCCCTGTTCGTCAACAAGAACGGCGGCCGGCTCTCGAGTCGGTCGGTGCGGCGCAAGCTCGACAAGTACCTGGTCCAGGCCGGACTCGATTCGACCATCAGCCCGCACACGCTGCGGCACAGCTTCGCGACCCACCTGCTGGACAACGGCGCGGACCTGCGCAGCGTGCAGGAGCTGCTCGGCCACCAGTCGCTCTCGACGACCCAGATCTACACGCACCTGTCGACGATGCGCCTGCACAACACGTACGACCAGGCGCATCCCCGCGCCGTCTGACGGAGGAAAGCGGGGTGTTGGAAGGACGAAGGACGCCAGGGTGAGGGTCGAGAGACGC
Organism: Phycisphaeraceae bacterium; assembly: GCA_002686995.1. Taxonomy (GTDB): domain Bacteria; phylum Planctomycetota; class Phycisphaerae; order Phycisphaerales; family Phycisphaeraceae; genus NYZC01. Next base: position 14,523 of record NYZC01000067.1, read on the forward strand.
CGGGCCACGGAGGGCCGCCGACACGGCGGTTCCGTCCGCGCTATCGGGGGCTCTCGCCCGCATCCTGGTACCCGCAGGCCGTTGCCGGCCTCGGACACCTCTTGACGATCCGCTCAAATCCCTGCGCCGTAGCGCTCGAACCGGACCGACGTCCCCGCCGGTTGACTTGGTCGTGTCCCGTAAGTCAGCCGTCGGCCCAAGGCCGAGCGAAAGGCCCGTGAGCAAGGAGGCCGAAGCAGGCGATGTCGCTGTGCATCGGCGA
>NYZC01000068.1 GCA_002686995.1 Phycisphaeraceae bacterium
GCAGCGCCGCGGATCACATCACGATCGCCGAGTTGATGGGACAGCTCGAAAGCCCGGAGGACATCGCACCCGACGCGACCGTGACCGGCTCCGTCGTGATGGACATGCCGTTTTCCGTGCCCGGCGGACTGCTTGGGACTGCCGTACCGGGCGCGCCGGCGTTCACCATCGACGTGGTCGACATCTATGCCACCGGCGTGGTGCAGCCGTTGCTCAACCCGGACGCCGCACCGCTCGAACCGTTCCTGAACCTGACGTCGACCGACGTCGTCGACGTGCTCCGCGGCGGTGCGACGGTTCTTCTGGACGACCTGCTGGCGCTGCCCGACCTGGCGAATCCGTTGATCCTGCTGAACCGAAGCGCCGCGGAGCTGGTCGGGCTGGACGCGGCGTTCGCCCAGGCCGTCGAGGCCTTCGCGCAACAGGCGCCGCCTTCGCTGAACGATCTCGAGACGACCCTCGAAGCCGCGTTCGGCGTGCCGGCCGGCGACCCGTCCGAGCTGATCGACGTCACCATCGACGCCGGCAGCGGCGTCCGCCTCGCCTTCGACATCGATTTGGCGCGGGCCGCGGCGCAGCCGATCCGTCTCGATCTGAACCTGGCCGACGAAGCGATCGACGGTCTCCCGCGGCTGGTCGACGCCGACGGCCAGTCGCCGCTTGCGACGGCGGCGTCCGCCGACCTGCGGCTCAGGTTCGGTTTCGATCTCACGAACGGCGCGTCACCGGACGCGTATCTGGATGATCAGACGCGGCTGGACCTGACCGTCGCCGCCGGCCAGCCCGCCCTGGTCTTCGATGTCCCGATCGGTCCCGTCGGGACGACCGTGGCGGGCACCGTGCCGATGCCCGCTTTCGCCCGAATCGATCTCGACGGTGACGCGGCAACGAGCGATGCCGCCACCTTTTCGATCACCCTGAGCGACATGGATCCGCAGGGCGACGGGCGTCACCTGTTCGACGCGCCGCCGACCTACGACATCTCGAGCCAGGTCGCCGGCACGGCGACCGCGCATCTCCCGTTTCTCTACCAGAACGCGCCGCTCGGGCAGCTCGACCTTCTTGCGACGTCGATCGTCGAAGTGCCGCCCGGAAACCCCGGCCGCGGGCCCGGGGACGTTGCCGGCGGGGCCGCTCTCGACGCAGCCCTCGACGGCGTCGTGCTCGCCCCGGGTTTCGACCTCGGCGACGATCTCGCCGCGCTCGCGACCGGCGTGCCGCGGATTCTGGATCGCCTGGCCGAAGCCTCGGAGATCCAGGCCTTCGACGGCGTGTTCCCGGTCGTCGGTGACGAGCTGTTCAACCGGGCGGTCTTCCTGCGCGAGATCTCCGAAGCGCTTGCCGACAACTTCGCGCTCAACCCGGGCAGCCCGTACGACCTCGCGCGTGAGCCAGGATGTCTTCACCGCCGTCGGGCCGGAAGGCCTGGGCTGGCTGATGGACCACCCGTCGGTCAGCGACGGCCAGGTCGGCTTCGACGACGTGATCGTCACGCAGTCCGCGTCCGAAGTTCGCTTCGACCTGAAGCTGGGCCAGCCGCTGACCCTCGTCGCCGCGCCGATCCAGCTGGAAACGGCGATGCCGGGCCTGGAGCTCGTCATCGACGACGCGCCCGTTGAGTTGATGATCGGCTTCAACATGCAGCTCGGCTTCGGCGTCGACGTCGACGACGGCGCTTTCGTCGACGCTTCCGGCGCCGACGAGCTGGTCATCGAGGTCGAGGCGACGACCCCGGACCTGAACACCACGGGCAATATCCGGTTCGTGCCTTACGACATCACCGACCTGGAGGATCGCCGCACGCTCTTCGACGTGGACTTCGCGATCGATCTCCTGCCCGGTCCCGGCCGTGTCGACGGACGGCTGGTCCAGGAAGGCGTCGACGCCCTCGCGCTCGATGATCTGGTGTCGGTGGACGCGTCGGGCGTCGCGGGCATCCACCTGGACATGACGGCGTTCGACGTGCCCGGGGGCGAATTCCCGCGCATCAAGGCCGGGCTGGAGGCCGACTGGGTGCTGGACAGCAACCAGAACCTCATCGACGTGACGCCGGGTCTTTCGTGGGAGCCCGACATCACTTTCGGCAACGTGCAGATCAACCTCGACGATTTCTACGCCGACCAGTTGAGCCCGACGCTGCTTGACATCAACGAGGCGTTCAACACCGGCAGGTGGATGGAGTTCCTCGACGTCATCACGTCCCCGATCCCCGGCCTTTCGGATGTCGTGGGGGACGTGGCGCTGCTTGACTTGCTGCTGGAGGCGGCGTTTCCGGGCGGAGCGAACACCACCGCGCAGACGCTCAAGTTCATCGTGGACGCGCTCGTGCAGTTCTTCGAGGCGATCGCTTCGTTCCCGACGAGTTCCGACGTCGAGTGGCTGCCCCAGGGCTCCTTCTTCGTCGACCACCGTGTCGCGGATCCGAATTTCGTGTTCGAGAAGGGCACCGACCGGATCGTGCGCGACCCGGTGGATTCGAACAACGACGACGGCGTGCCGATGCCCGTGCCGCTGAAGATCAAGGAGCTGAACGGGCGCAAGAAGGCCGGCGGCGGCGGCGTCGGGAAACTCAGCCGCGTGCAGATCTCTTTCCCGCTGCTCGGCGACGACGGGGACGCGTTTACCGACGACACCCACAAGCCCAAGGAGTCTCACTTCCTCCTGCTGGGCGAGCAGGCGACGCTCTGGGAGCTCAAGCTTCCGAAGATCCAGCTCAACGCGATCGTCGGCATCGTGTTCGCGATCCCGCCCGTCTTCTCGGTCGCCGTGACCGGCGGGATCGAGTTCAACCTGAACCTGGTCATCGGGTACGACACCTTCGGACTGAGCCGGGCGTTCGTGTCCGGCGACCCTGACGATCAGAAGGACGGCCTTTTCTTCGTGGATCGCTCCGAGGAGCAGAACGAGGGTATCGGCTTCCTGAACCAGCTGGTGCCGGGCGCGAACCTCAATCGCGGCACCGATCTGCCCGAGATGACGCTGGTGCCTCACGTCAGCATCAGCGCTTCGGTGGGCACGAAGGGCACGCCCGACGAGCCCGGTTCGAGCATCGTCGGCGTGACCGCGACGTTCCGGTTCCCGGTGGAGTTCGACCTGCGGGATCCGAACGGTGACGGAAAGGTCAGGTTCAGCGAGACCGAGGCCCTCGAGCCCGGCGGCGTCTTCGACGTCACCGGCGCCTGGGACTTCGTGCTCAGCCTGTCACTGGCGCTGATCCCCATTCCCATCGTGGACCTGCGCATCGTCGAATTCGGCACCGCCACGCCCGGCGCCGATGTCCAGCCCGACCTCGGCGAAGTGGATGCCGGCGTGCTCCGACTCAACATGGGGCCGCGCGCCGCGCAACGCAACGAGTTCACCGTCGACGACGTCGCGGAGACCTTTCATGTCGCCCCCGGCGATGGCGTCAACACCGTCCTCGTGAGCGCGTTCGGCTTCCACCAGGAATTCACCGGCGTGTCGCGCATCGAGGCGGACGGCGGCGCGTTCGACGACACGATCACGATCTCGCCCTCGCTGACGCTGCCGGTCAGCCTCGTCGGCGGCGACGGCAACGATCGGATCGTCGCGGGCGCCGGCCCGGCGACCCTCGACGGCGGCGCGGGCGACGACACACTCGTCGGTGGTGCGCTGAACGATACGCTGCGCGGCAACGTCGGTGACGATTCGCTTCAGGGAGGGCCCGGTGCGGACCTGATCCAGGGCGGGTCCGGCGCCGACCACCTCGACGGCGATCGGGGCGCTGACACGATCGACGGCGATGGCGGCGCCGACACGATCTCGGGCGGACGGGACGTCGATGTCATCGACGGCGGCGCGGATGGGGACCGCATCTTCGGTGATCTCGGCGACGACGAGATCGACGGCGGTCCGGGCGACGACGTCATTGACGGCGGCGTGGGTCGCGACCGGATCGCGGGCGGCGGCGGCGCCGATACGGCGCGCGGCGGCACCGGCGCGGACACGATCTTCGGCGACTTCGAATCCGAAGATGACGTCGACCCGTTCACCGAAGGCGACGACGTGCTGTTCGGCGAGACCGGCAACGACACGATCCGCGGCGGCGGTGGCGCGGACAGCGTCGACGGCGGCCCCAACAACGACCTGCTGTTCGGTGACGACGGCGACGACACGGTGATCGGAGGACAGGCCGACGACGAGCTTTTCGGGGGCGGGGGCGCCGACCTGGTCTACGCCCATCTCGACGAAGCAGGCAGCGATCAGCCGGCTTTTCACCTGATCCATGGCGGTGCGGGCGATGACACCGTCTTCGGCGATCGCTTCGAGGACCGGATCACGGGCGGCGACGGGCACGACGTCGTCCACGGGCTCGCGGGCGACAACCTGCTTCTCGGTGGCCGTGGCGACGACACGCTGCACGGCAGCGAGACGAACGACGCTCTGTTCGGCGACACGACGGACGAAGTGCTGCTTGCCGGAGAGAACCCGGACGCCCTGCGCATCGAGCTCGATCGCATCCAGTCCGACTTCGACCTGGGCAATCCGGACAAGCTCACCGTCACGGGCGCCGCGTCTCGATTCACGACGATGCTCAACAATCCGGACTCGCACGAGATCGTGCCGAAGTTCCTCTCGGGTCAGACGATCGACGGCGTCCCGGGCGGCGGCCTCGACCTGCTCCTGGGGAACGGGGGGACGGACTGGCTGTTCGGCGGCAGCGAGGCCGATCAGCTCTTCGGTGCCGCCGCGGACGACTACCTGGACGGCGGCGCCGGAAACGACCTTGTCCTGTCGGGCGGGCCTGGCGACGACATCGTGCGCGGCGGAGCAAACAATGACGTCGTGCATGGCGACGAGGGGATCGACCTGGTCTACGGCGACGACGACGCCGATCGACTTTTCGGCGACGCCGGCAACGGCGCCGATCAGGTGGGCCAGCGACTGTTCGGCGGCGCCGGCGAGGACTTTCTGTTCGCTTACGCGCCTGAAGATCCCGTCGACGAGCAGAACCAGCTGCTGCTCCCCGGCGACGAGCTGTTCGGGGGTCCGGGCGGCGACTTCCTGTACGGCAACATCCGGGTCGAGACGCTCGACGGCGGCGAGGGCAAGGACATCATCCTGGGCGACTGGCTGCGCGGGCCGACCCTGGCCGTCAACCCGGAAGCCGACACGTTCGGGGCCGACGACACGCTGCTGGGCGGAGCCGGCGAGGACCAGCTGTTCGGCGGCGGCGGCGACGACGAGCTTTGGGGCGGCGCCGACACCGATCGGCTCGACGGGCAGGCGGGCAGCGACCGGCAGCTTGGCGGCTCGGGCATCGACCTGTTCCTGCTCTGGACCGCCGCCGACCCGCTCGCCGACGACGAGATCGACGGTCACCTGGGCAACGCCCCGGGTAATCAGACGATCGACGACAACGCGTTCGACATCCTGGTGATCAACGGCACGACGGGCGACGACCGCATCCTGCTGAGCCAGCAATCCACGACGAACCCGGCCACCGGACAGAAGCAGTTGCGCGTCGAGTACAACGTCGGCAACGGCGGCCAGCCCATCGACGTCGACTGGCTCGACGCCGGGGGCCGCGCGCTGGTCGAAAAGTTCCTGATCGCCGGTCTCGCGGGCGACGACACGATCGGTTTCGCCGTCGACACGTCGATGTTCCCCGAGTTCGGCACCGACGCGCCGATGGCGGGCGCCGAGGTGCTCGACCTTTCCACGCTGACCGACACGCCAGGCCTGTCTGATCGGCTGTTGATCGGTGATTTCACGGCGGGTGACGGCGACGACACGGTCCTCGGCGGTGCGTGGCGCGATCGATTGATCGGGGGGCGCGGCAGCGACGAGGTGTTCGGCTTCGGCGGCGACGATCAGCTCTTCGGCGACGACGCAGACGGCGGCTCGACGGACACGGATCGGCTGTTCGCCGGCGCGGGCAACGACGACCTGATCGGCGGAATCGGCACGAACCGGCTCCATGCGTGGTCGTTCGCACCCGATGCGGCGGGCACCGACTTCGGGGTGTTCGTCGACGGGTCGGGCGCCCTGGTGGGTGCGAACACGGGCGCCCTGGTTCCCGAGGACACCGGTCTCAATCGCATGGTCGGTATGGACCGTGACGACGCGCTTTACGGCGGCACGGTGCTCGACTTCATGTACGGCGGCGCCGGCGACGGTCAGGACACGCTCTTCGGCAGCGACGGCCGCCCGTTCACCGCGCGCGACGGCGACCAGGCGGGCGATGCATGGAAGCAGTATGCGGAGCAGACCGGGCAGGTCTGGTACGTCGCGGGCACGAACGCGGACGACCGGATCAACGTCGATTTCGTCACCGAGCCGGGCCTGCTGGCCGATCACCACCTGATCACCCGCCTCACCGACAACGACGGGAACCAGAGCTTCGCCGCCCAGGTGCGTCTCGATCATCAGGCCACCGACGAGAACGGCGATCCGATCTGGGACGCCGCCGACGTCTACTTCGACGTGACGGCGCTGATCGACGTCGACGCCGCGGCAGCATCTCCATCTGATTTCGAGGCGGTCGGTGAGATCGAACGCGCGTTCGTCGACGGCCTGCTGCCTCCTGAAGGCGCGTACCTTGCGATCATCATCGACGCGCTGGACGGCGACGACAGCGTGGTCGTCGGCCCCACGGTGCGCAAGTCGGTCTGGGTCGACGCCGGTGCCGGCGACGATCACGTCGAGATTCGTTCGGGCAACCCGATCCTCAGCGATCTGGCCGAGTTCGGCACGACGGGCGACGGCCTGATCGGCCGCAACGATGACTTCAACCGCGCGTTCGCGGTTGCGCTGCCGGCGCGCGGGCAGGTGCTCGACAGCCTGACGCTCGACAACGCAGAGGACGAGGACTGGTTCGCCTTGGAGATTGCCGCCCCTGTTCCCGCCGGCGCGTCTGTCAGCGTGCAACCCGCTTCCGTCGTCGACGAGATCACCCTCCGGCTGTTCGACGGGCCGTCTGAAGTTGATGCCGTGACCGCTCTTCCCGGCGCCATCGCGACGCTGAGCCTGGACGGCCTGGGGCTCGTCCCCGCGACGACGTACGCGCTCCAGGTCATCTCCAACCTGACGCCGACGATCTACCAGATGACCGTCGACCTGCGCGCTCCGGTCGACACCGAGCCGCTCGTGTTGCGTTCCATGGCGATCAGGAACGATTTCGTACGCCGCGACGTCATCCTGGGCGGCGATGGCGACGACGTGCTCATGGGCGGGCCGGGCGAGGACTGGGTGTTCGGCGGCGACGGCGCGGACGTGATCAGCGGCGGCCTCGATCGCCAGGCGGTGGACGTGCTGTTCGCCGGCGCCGGCGACGACACGTTCCAGCTGATTCCCGATTTCATGCCGACGATCGGCAACGATTCGGGATCGATCTTCGAGGCGGGCTCCGAGACGTTCCTTCAGGACACCAGCGACATCCTGTTGGGCGAGGCCGGCGACGACCAGGTGCTGTTCCTCGGCGGCGACCTGGACGACAGCGGCCGGCCGGTGCCCGATCATGTCGCGCTGCGCTACAACACGGGGCTGCACCGTTACGAGCTGGCCAGCCTCGTGTGGGACGTGGCCAACCAGCGCTTCGCCACCGAGCCGGCGGTGCTGCAGACCGGGGCCGATCCCGTCACCGTGCAGACGCGCCGGTTCCTCTTCTACCAGGCGCGCGACGTGGAACGCTCGGTCATCCTCACCATGGCCGGCGACGATGTCGTCCGCGCCGACCCGGGATTCAAGTTCCTGCCCATCGGCGAGCAGGACGTGTTCGACCCAGCAAACTTCGCGACCTGGGGCATCGCGATCGGTGACGGTGAGCAGGCGGGTGCCATCGTCGACCTGGACATCCGCGGCGGCCTCGGCAACGACCGGCTCTACGGCGGCGCGGGGGGCGACACCATCAACGGCGGACCGGGTGACGACGTCGTAAGCGGCGGCGACGGCGACGACGAGCTGCACGGCGGCGGCGGCGCGGACCTCGTCGCCGGGCAGACACTGCTCGACTTCGACCGTTTCGAGATCGTGACGCGCGGCGGCGGCACGAGCGCGAACAATGCGTTCGCGTTCGCGGCCGAGGTCGAGATCCGGAGCGGGACGATCGACGGCTTGACGCTGCATCAGGGCGACACCGACGACTGGTACCTGTTGCGCACTCCCGATGCGATCCGAGACTACGCGGGAACGCACGAGAGCTTCCTCTCCCTCGACCGAGGAGGCGAGGACGACCCCGACGACGCGATCGAGAGCCTCAACCTGCTTCGCGTCAAGGAGAACGGCGACGACGGCAGCGGGATGATCACGGGGCTGCCCAACGATCTCGGCGACATCACCGCATCGCTGTTCCCCGCGATCGATCCGAACGCCCTGCCGGGGCAGGCGCCCGATCCCGACAACCTCGTTCCGATGTCCGAGTTCGACGGCGTGCCGGAGTACTACCTGCTGCACATCCGCAACGACGCGCCGAACGAGCCGCGACGATACCGGATCGAGGTTTCGCCGCGACTCGGCGTCGTTGCTGACGTGCCGGCCGGCGCGGCGACCCACACGGTGGGCGCCGAAGACCTGCTGATCGACATCGGCGGCGCGCAGCCGGTGGCCGGGCAAGCCGTGTTCATCCCGCTCGGCGACGTCAACGATGACGCGTTCACCGACGCCGTGACGGCCGTGTTCGACCGGGATCCGGCCGCCGGCTCGAGCTTCGCGCGCATCGACTTCGGGACGGGCAGCCTCGCCGATCCGTTCGCCGAGGGCTTCGTGCTCGAGCTGCCGGCGCCCGTGCTCGCGGAGCTCGGGGGCGCCCGTGCCCGGTTCTCATCCCCGGGCGACTACGACGGCACAGCCGGTCCGGATGACATCGCCGTGTCGATCAGCGGCACGGCGCTGAGCGACGGCGTGTACCTGCTCTTCGGCCACGGTTCGGCGCCGTCCTCCCTGGCCGGCTCACTGAACCTTCTGTCCGATGCCCAGGCAAGCATCGGCGGGCTGACCGGCTCCATCGCGGTCGGCAACGGTGGCAGGCTCGACGTCGACGCGCTGGACGACCTGCTCGTCGGCGACGACGACAAGATCTACATCTATCCCGGACGCAGCATGCCGGCATGGCAGCGCGCGACGCTGCTCTCCGAAACGTTCGAATCTCCTGCCTTTCCGGACGCCGTCACCGTGCTCGATCCCGACGGCGAGCTTCGACCGGACTTCTCGTTCGACGGCTGGCTGCTCCAGAACGGCACCACCCCGGCGGAGAACGGCCTGTGGCACTGGACGTCGAACTTCCCCGCCGGCAACGGCCCTGCGGGGACGGTGATGCGCTTCGGCATCCCGCAGCCGGCCGAACTGGGCGGCGCCGCGATTCCTGCCAACCAGACCTTCACGGGTCGCGCCATTTCGCCGACGATCAATCTGCCGGCGGGCGGCAACCCCCTGCTCACGTTCGACTACCTGGTCGAGACCGAGGGGCAAACCGGCGCGGACGTCGCGCGGGTGCTCATCGACACGGGCGGGCAGATCGTCCCGCTCGAAGGCGCCACCAATCAGCCCGGCGGCCGCTTCACGGATGGCGACGGAACCTGGGGGCACATCGAGTTCGCGCTCAGCGCGTTCTCGGGCGAGTCGGTGCAGATCCTCTTCGAGTTCGACACGGTCGACCGGTTCAACAACGACATGCCGAACGGGTTCTGGTTCCTCGACAACGTGAACGTGACCGACGGATTCAACGCGCGTGATCACGCATTCCGGTTCGTCGATGAGCCGATGACGCGGACCGTGACCGGCGCCGGGGCCATTCTCGACAGCACCGCGCAGGTCGCCTATGCCGCGTTCGACGGCAGCGGCGAGCTGAGCCTTCGCACCCTCGCGGATTCAGCGCCGCGAACGACGGTGGTCGGTTTCGGCTCACTGAACACGCCCCGTCTTTTCGCCATCGCGAACGTCAACGGCGATGTCGCGCCCGACCTGCTCGTCACGAGCGACGAGGCAAGCTGGTTGATATTCGGCGGGGTCGCCGACGGGCGGAACCAGTTGATCGGCGATCTGGTTTCTGCGGGCGAGGCACTCGCATTGCCCGCAGGATCGATGACACCCATCGGCGACTTCAACGGCGACGGCATCACGGATCTCGCGGCCGCGGTGATGGAATCGACGCCGGTCGTCGGCAGCGACACGGGGCAGTCTCACCAGGTGGTCCAGGTCTACTTCGGATCCGCCGATCCCGTCGAGCTTGCCGAGATGGACCTCGTGCTGGAAGCCGACGATCCCCTGTTCGTGACCGAGGGCGCACTTGCGGGACAGGCGCTGCGCATCGGAACCGTGGGTGACGTCGGAGGATTCGGTGTCGGGCAGGAGCTGGCGGTGGCCGACCAGCCGGGAGACGCGCTGCGCGTCTACGACGGTCGGGACGTCACGGTGCACGCGCCGGCACCGGGATCCGGTGCGGGCACCGCCCCGGATCTGCCCGAGGATTTCCATCGCTTCGACCTGGCGGCGCCGTTTCTGGTGACTGCGCCGTCGACGAACGGTGGCGCCGATCTGTCCGCGCCGGGCGACCCGTCAATCGACGAGGCGTTCGCGCTCGAGGGCAGCGAGATCGACGTCGCCCTCGCATCACTGCAGAACATCGGCGACTTCAACGGCGACCGGCTCGACGACTACCTCGCCGTCGGAGAGACCGCCGCCTACGTGCTCTACGGCCCTGTTCGTCTCGACGGCGTCGAATCGATCGGCCAGTTCGCGGAACACGTCATCGACCTGAGCGGCCTTGGACGGCCGAGCCGGTCGGCGGCCGATCTCGACCTGGACGCAGCCGGCACCAGCGACCTGCAGTTCGTGGAGCGGAAGGACGCCAACGAGTTCTGGATATCGCGGATCACCGGCGGCACCGGCCGGCCACGACATCTCGGCGCATCCGATGCAACACGAGTGGCCCGCTCGTTCGAGGGGGCCGAAGTCGACGGAGCACCCGTTTCGACCGTGGAATGGGGCGGCGCCGCCGGGGAGGAGTTCTTTCTTGGCGCGGCTTTCGAAAGCGGACCCCATATCGAGACCGCCGATTTCGCGATCGTGCTCGATCGCGACTACGTCGAGCGCCTCCGCGTATTTCGAGATACCCGGGATCCGGTGGGCGCGGCCGAGTCCATGCTGGGCCGTTCCGTTGATCCGTCGGACGTGACCAGCGCGCACCACTACGCGACGAGCGTGGTGGGCGACGTCAACGGGGACGGGCTGGACGACATCGTCGTCACGAACGCAGGCTTCGTCCGCTTCGTCGGCGCGGAGTCGGGACTGCCCGACATCGGCCGCGCGTACCTTGTCCTCGGGGGCACGACCGGCGACCTTGACCTTGACGACGCGGCCGCCACCTACGAGGGGTTCTCGATCGGCGGCGCGGCCGTGCGCGTGGGGGATCTGAACCGCGACGGCCTGTCGGAGATCACGGTTCCGGTGCTGAGGGAAACCGACCGGAGCGCGCTGCACGTGGTGAGCGGCTCCTCGTCGTTCGCCCAGGACGAGCCCGCGGCGCCGCAGCGGATCGAAGAGGCCGCGGCGCTGTCCTTCCGTCGTGACGAGAGCCTGACGCTGTTCGGTCAGACCGGGATTCACGGCCTGCTTCAGGCGACGTCGGGTGATTTCAACCTTGACGGCCGGTCGGATCTGATCGTCGGCGATCCGCGCCAGGTGCTCTCGACCTCGCTCGCGGCGAATATCGACCCGGCGCCCGGCGACGTCACTGTGCTCGCCGACGATCAGCGTGGCGCCGCGCATGTGTTCTTCTCGATCGGAGATCGCTTCGAGACCGGACCGCGCGAAATCCTGTTGTCCGAAGCGTCGATCTCGTTCGCGGGCCTGCTGCCCACCGATCGGCTCGGAGCCCTGTCGGCCACACCGGGGCTGGATCTTGACGGCAACGGCATCGCCGACATCGCCCTCGGGGCTGCCGGCGCGACCGCCGTCGCCGGGACGTCGCTTGATGATGCCGGTCGGATCCACGTGATCTACGGCTCACGCACTGTCGAATCGCCTGATGACAGCGACGTCACCTCGCTCGCCAACACGGCCGTTCCCGGCAGCGGGCAGTTCGTGGTCAATCGCGCCACGGGGCGGCCGGTCCCGTTCGATGACGGCGGCGCTCCGTTCCGGTTCGACCCCGCGACCGACACGGACGGGCGCTGGTTCCAGTTCACGACCCTTGGCGACGGCGCCGCGGGCAACGCGATCCGCATCACGCCGTCGAGCCTTCCGGCTTCCGACATGCTCACCCCGACGGCGCAGGGCACGGTCAACCAGGCAGGCGGCGTGGAGGATGGTCGCGTGCTGGTCGGGGAGGGAAACACGCAGACGGGCGTGCTCGAGTTCGACCTTGGTCAATACGCCCGCTTCACGGATGACCCCGATGCGCTCGAGCGCGTGCTGCTGAACGTGACGGCGTCCGACAGCGTGCCGCTGGGTCGTATCAGCAACCTCACCCCGACGCCGTTCGAGGTGTACTTCACCGCCGACACCGCCGGCAAGGGCGTCGAGCTATGGAAGTCCGACGGCACGTACGACGGGACCGTCCTGGTCAAGGACATCAGGGGCGGGCCGGAAGGTTCGAATCCGCGGAATCTCACCTATGTCGACAACCTCGGCGTGCCGGAGATCTACTTCACGATCGTCAACGATGCGGGAGACCACGAACTCTGGAAAACCGAAGGAAGCGCCGCCACGACCCGTCTCGTCTCCGGACTGCAGGACGGCCCGTCCGATTTCGTGGCGGGTGACAGCCCGACGGTGCCGTCGCTGTTGTTCATCCAGTCGTCACCGGCGACCGGTCGCGAAGTCTGGCGCATGCACCTGTTCGAGGAGATACCCCGCGTGTTCGCGGATCCGAACGGCGTGCTCGATTCCAACCCGGCGCAACTGACGCCCATCGGCGGGACGGCCTTCTACACCCTGGCGCGCCCGGACGAGCCTTCGACGCTCAACGGCCTCGGCCCCCTGCTCTACCGGGCCGGCAATCGCCTTGACCAGGACGGCGACGTCCAGAGCTCCGATGTCGTCGTCAACCCGGCGCTCCTGGGCGGCTTTGACACGAACGAGCTTCTCTACATCACGAGCGACGAAGGGTTCCAGCAGCCCGACCAGCTCGTCGCCACCGGCGACTTGCTCACGACCGATTTCAGCTTCTTCGAAACCATTGACGTGGACGACCCGAGCAATTTCGTCATGGTCGACCGCGATCTCGCCTATGTCATCGGCAGCCGCTCCGGCGAGTCGGGCCAGACGCTGTACCGTCTGCGCGCCCAGGGAAGCAACGACCTGATCGGCGAGCCCGTGGTGTCCGACCTCCCCGGCGATGCGCGCAACCTTACTGCAATCGGAACCGACCTCTTCTACACGACCGGGTCCGGGCTCTGGCACGTTTCCGCGACCGAGCGGCGATCGGAATTCCTGAACACGGTCGATGGCTGGGGATTGCAGGGAGATTCGAGCTTCGTGGTGTTCCCGGCCGGAGCCTCGATCAGAGTGGACTATCCCTTCACCGGCATCCCGAGCGGCGCGGCCGAGATCGTGGCGCCGGCGAAGTTCAGAGGCGACCTGCGCGACCTTGAAGGAGGCGTGCTTTCATTCGACATGGCGCTGTCGCTGCTCCTCCCACAGTTTCCCGTCATCAACCCGGGCCTTGGCACCGTCACGATGCGACGTGGCGCCAGTTCGATATCCCTCGACATGGTTCCGGCGAACGACCCGCCCGATCCTGCGTTCTTCACCCGCTATTCGACCGCCATGACGGCCGCAGCGTGGGGGGTTTCGCAGGCGACCTGGGATTTCGTGATCGCGGACGTCGAAGAGATGACGATCGACGTCGACGCCAGCGAGTTCTTCCAGATCCTGGTCATCGACAACGTCGAGATTCTCCCGCCGCAGCAATTCGTGGCGTCAGGCAGCAACTTCAATACGCTGACGCCGGTTGGTGCCGACCTGTTCTTTCTGGCAGGCCAGTCGTCGCTCCGTAAGGTCACCGCGGATCTGCAGGGAACCGTCCTGGTCGGCGACCCGCTTGCCGTCATCGCCGAGACGGCGCCGACGGACGGTTTCCTTTCGTTCACCACCGATGACGCGGACGCGCTGTGGAGCGCGAACGACACCCTGATCGAGCTTTCGGGACTGTCATCGCAGACCACCTTGCTGGCGAGCGTGCTGACGCGCGAGGGAGACGGGCACGTCGAGGCCGACGACAGGACCTTCACCGCAACCGCGCTCGCGCCGGTTTCGCTGGCGACCGGAGTCGGCCCGTACCAGGTGGACCTGACCGTACCGGTGCGCGAAGCACTCGCCAACGACAGGACGCGCCTCACGGTGCGCCTGATCAACCCCGCCGATCCCGGCCGATTCGCCATCGAGGATGCCGGGCTGGAGGTGACGTTGGCCGGCAACGCGCCGGGCGCGCTCGTGGCCGACCTGATCGACGAGGGAGGCCGGTTCGTGCAGCAGGGCGCGGCGGCCGTCGACCTTCGGGCCGTGGAAGCGGGCACCTACTTCGTCCGCGTGCGACAGCCGGACGGTCTGGCGACATCGCAACCGCTCGACTTCTCGTTCGAGTTCGACGCGCCGTTTGCAGGAGCGTCGCACGACAGGCTCTCGCAAACTGACCGCGACATCGTCTTCGGCGGCGACGGCGACGACATCGTCATCGGCAACGACGGCGTGGACCGCCTGTTTGGCGGCAGCGGCGGAGATATCGTGATCGCCCAGTCCGTGGAACGTCGCGATGTCGAGATCGCCGACATCCTGCTGCCCGCCGCGCCTGAGGACGAAATCGTCAACTCGGCCCCCCTGCCGCTGAACCCGGTGGTCGACGTGCCTGATCCCGCGCTGCGCGCCGCGATCGGAAGCGTCCTGCACGTGAATCCCGCCGATCCCTACCGCGCCGTCGACCTCGCGACGATCACGTCCCTCGATCTCGCAGGCGCGGACATCGCGAATCCAGGCAGGCTGAGCGGTCTCGAGCACTTTCTGAATCTCAGGACGCTCAATCTTTCAGGCGCGAACCTGAACACCGCCGACCTGCAAGGGCTTGTGCCGCGAACGCTGACGACGGGACCCAATGCAGGTGATCCCATCGGACTGCGCTCCGTTCATGTGCTCGCGCTCGACGGCAACCCCTCGGTGACGGACGTCTCGGCGCTGGAAGCGCTGACCTCGCTGCAGGCGCTGAGTCTCGACGCGACCGGCGTCGTGCCGGATGCCGCCGGCACGATCGACGCCCTGACCAACCTCACCGACCTGGTGTTCCTCAGCCTCCCGGTGTCGTCGCTGAGCAGCGCGCACAACCTCGTGGCCCCGGAAGGCCAGTCGATCACGGTTCTCGATACGTCCGACACCGGGCATCTGCTCACGCCGACCGCCCAGCCGGTCGACATCATGACCGTCAACTCGATCTCGTTCCCCGTCGTGGTGGACGTCGTCGCGCCCGGAATCGATGCCGCGGGCATCGCGGCGGTGCCGGCGCAGGCGAACGAAGGCCAGGTCCTGTTCATCGATCCGTCGACGCTTGCCCAGGATCCGGCCGACGACGTGCGCCTGACCGTGCTCGACCCGGACGGCCGCGCCGCGGCACTGACGACCGGCTCCCTGCTCTTCGATGGCGTCGACGACGTGGCGACAGCGCGGGGATTCACGGGGATCACCGGCACGCAGGCGCGCACGGTCACCGCATGGATCAGGACGACGAGCACCACCGCGCAGGCGATCGTGCACTGGGGCACGGATATCGCCGGCCGGCGCTGGACCGTCCGGACGAAATCGTTCAACGGCGTCGGCAATCTGCGGCTCGCCGTCGATTCCGGTGGCGTCGACAGCGACCCCACGAGCGCAGGCGTCGATCTCGCCGACGGAGACTGGCATCACGTCGCGGTCGCGTGGAGCCCGTCGGAGGGTCCGACGCCCGACGTGGCGAACGCCCGGCTCTGCATCGACGGAGTCCGGCAGAGCACCCGGAATCTCAACCCCGAACCGATCGACACGAGCGACGCCACCGACCTGATCATCGGTTCGGATTCCAACGGAGCGCATTTCAACGGCTGGATCGACGACCTCCGCCTGTTCGATCGCGCGCTCTCGGACGAAGAGATCGCGGCGCAGTCTGCCTCCGGAGCGATCGAGGGCGACGCCGCGAACCTGGCAGCCTACTGGCGGTTCGACGAAGGGGCGGGCGACCTTGCCGGAGATCAGGCGCCGTTGGCGCACGACGCGATTCTCGGCGACGGCGATGCGTCACGGCGACCTTCGTGGAGCGTAGCGCATCACCCGTTACTTGCGCCGATGGATTTCAGGCCTGAGAACGACGGACCTCACGAGCTGGAGATCACGGTCACGGACGAGTTGGGCGCCACGGCCGTCGGACACAAAACCATCACGGTCCTGAACGCGGATCCGACCGCGGTCATCGACTGGCTTGGCGGCGCGGCGGATCCCATCGAGTCTTCGGCCGGCGACGCGCTCGCCTTTGACGCCACGGGTTCGACGGATCCGGGCGTGCGCGATGTCCTGCGGTACGACTGGCAGGTCACTTCCGACAACGGAGCGACGGTGCCGGGCGCGACCGGGCCGCAATTCGACTTCGTTCCGCTGTCCGGCGGGCGATACACGCTGGAACTGACCGTTTCCGACGAAGACGGCGGCGCTTCGACCGATCAGCGGATCATCGACGTCGACCCGGTGGCCGTCATCACGACTCCGGGCGGCGCGGCGGTCGAAGGTGACGTTCTGAACTTCTCGGCGGCGGATGCCACGCCGCCGGCGCCGTTCGCGACGCGGCGCTTCGCCTGGACGGTCGAGTACGACGACGGGCAGACCGGGCCGGTTGTCGTTGCGACGGGCGACGAACCCGATCTCGTCTTCATGCCGGCTGACGACGGGAGCTACACCGTTTCCCTTGCCATCTCGGACGGCATCGAAGTCAACGATGTCGTGCAGGTGCCTCTCGGCGACGACGTGACGCAGTTCCCCTTCGTCGTGACGAACGCCGCCCCGACCTTGCTGCCGCTCGACGACCGAACCGTCGACGAAGGAATGATCGACCTGGCGGTCGCGCTGACCGATGCCGGCGCCGCGGATTCGCTCACATTGACCGTCGACTGGGATGACGGCCGACCGCCCGAGGTGCTGACGGGCCTGGCGTCCGGGGCCGTCGCGCTCGGCCATGATTACCCCGAGCAGGGAGAGCACACTCTCATGCTGACGGTGTCCGATGACGATGGCGATTCGACCGGGCGGACGCTTCGCCTGACTGTCGTCAACGTCGACCCATCTGTCGATGCGGGACCTGACCAGTCCGTCGACGACGGTGCAATGGTGACGTTCGCGGGCATCGCGACGGACGTCGGATCGGACACGCTGTCGATCACCTGGGACTTCGGTGACGGCACGAAAACCTCGGGCACGCTCGCGCCGACGCACACTTACGAACGGTCAGGTCAATACCGGGTCGGGTTGACCGTCATCGATGACGAAGGCGGCTCATCGACGGACCTGGTCAACGTGACGGTCGTGAACGACCCGCCGGCCGCCCTGACCGTGGACGGTCCGGCGAGTCCCTCCAACGGCGTTCCAGCGGTATTCACCGGTTCCTTCAGCGATTTCACGGGTGACGCCGTGCGCGGCACGATCCGGTTTGGCGACGGCGCGCGACTTCCGCTTTCCATCCAGCCTTCGGGGCCGCCTGCGGGCGACCTGCAGCCGTACGTCTTCTCGGCGCAACACGTTTACGCCGCCGCGGCGCTGCGCACGGTCGAGGTCGAGATCGTGGACGAGGACGGCGCGATCGCGCGGCAAACGCTGGACGTACTGATCGACGACACGCTGCCGCCGAGGGTGACCGAGGTCCGCATCGGGTCGCGGCAGTGGACGAGTGATTTCGTCGCACAGCTTCCGGGCAGCGCGATTGCCGGGAGGGCGTTCGAGATTCCGACCGGTGGCGCCGCGCAGCTCGCGCCGCTGCCGTGGGACGGGCTTGACCGCGTACAGATGGTGTTCTCGGAGGATGTCGAGGTCGAGTCCGACGCGCTGAGCCTGAACGGGACGAACGTCGACGTCCATCCCATCGAGGACTTCGCTTACGACAGTGCGTCCCGGACGGCGACATGGACATTCGTGAACGCCTTCGTCACCGACAAGTTGCGCATGACCCTGGCGGACTCGGTTCAGGACGCCTTGTCCAATGGACTCGACGGCGAGTGGATCGACGGCCAGAGCGCCATTTCTGGCGATGGCCAGGCAGGCGGCGCCTTCCGATTCCGCTTCGACGTTTCGGTCGCGGACGTCGACCGGGACGGCTCGACCTCCGTGCTTGACGTCAAGCCGCTGCGCGAGGCGACGGGCACGGCGGCTGGCGATGCGGCCTATTCGATCTTTGCCGATCTCGACGGCAACGGTGCCGTCGATGACGCCGACCGCCAGCCTCTGCGCATGAACCTCGGTCGAGCGCTGCCGGCGTCCGAGCCGCCGCCCGGTGTTCCGGGCAGCCGCGGCCCCGCCTCGGTCGTGCTGACCGGCAACGACCGGGTCGTCGCCACGCCCGTCGGCGCGCCGGCGGTCGGCTCGATGGACATTCGGCTGCAGACCCCGGACGGTGCGCCGATCGACGTGCTGAACTACTCGGTGAGGGTACGCCTGGTCGGCCCCGAGGCGGGCGCGGCCGTTCGGCTGACGGGCGGCGGCGAGGCTGGCGTCGCGCCGGCGGTGCTCGGTCCCGATCCGCTGAATACCCATGGCAACGTCGATCGCCTTCCGATCGAGTACTACCTCGGCACGCTTGACTTCACGACCGAGCCTCGAGGGATCGCCGACGGCGCCGGTCTGATCCGAGTCGACTACGAAATCGATCCGGGCGCGATCGGTGCCTACACCGTCGAGATCGTCGCCGGCCGACCCGAGGACACGTACCTCGTCGCCGACCCGACCAATTCGCCGATCGCGTTCACGGTGACCGACCCCCGACTCACGATTTCGATTCCCGGTGACGCGAACGGCGATTTCGTCGTCGGGGCGGACGATCTTTCGGCCGTGCTATCCAACTTCACGGCGACGGTGTCTCGAGGCGATTTCAGTCGCGGCGATCTGACCGGCCCCGCCGGCGTACCCGACGGCATCGTCGGCACCGACGATCTGGTCCTGGTGCTCAGCCGGTTTACCGACACGGTCACGCCGCCGGCGACCGCCCGATCGTCTCCCACCGGCACGGTGAACCCATGGCATGGGTGGCACCATCCGCCTCGCGCTGCGAGCGCGGGCAGCAATGAGGGCGACGACGGTGGTGATGACGGTGAAGACGGCATTCTGGACGCGCTGGATCTCGCGGAGCCCGTTGACCGAGGCTGGTTGTCGCCGGACGCGGCGATCGTCTGACCTGGCAGCCGCTCGTGTATGATCGGGGGGCATTGCTCATCAAGAGGTCCCGTCATGCACGCCAGCCAGCCTGTCGATCCCGAGTGCATTTTCTGCCGCATCGTGTCGGGCACGATCCCGTGTCACCGGCTCTACGAGGACGAGGACGTGCTCGGCTTCCTGGACGTGGGCCCCGTGTCGCGCGGCCACGCCCTGATCATTCCGAAGGGGCACTGGGCGACGCTCGACCAGGTGCCGGCCGACGTGGCCGCGGCGGCGATGCGCGTGGCGCCGCGCCTCAGCCGCGCCATCATGAATGCGACCGGGGCGGAAGCCTGGAACGTCCTTCAAAACAACGGAAAGCTTGCGCACCAGGCGGTCGACCACGTTCACTTTCACATCATTCCGCGCACGTCCGACGCCGGCCTCGAGATCGGCTGGCCGTCAGGATCCCTCGGGGACGAGGACGCCGCGGCGCTCGTCGCCGCGATCGCACGCGGAATGAACTGAACCACTCTCCGGTTCAACGTCGGTTCAACGCCGGTTCAGCGACGTCGTCCTTGAAACGGAATACCGGGGCCCGTCAGGCGGTTGACCAGGGCGGCCCCGCAGTAGAGAGACCCCGAACCACGCCAGAAATCAGAAAGGACCCCGAATGATCCGCACCCTCTTCGTCGTCATCGCCGTCGCCGTCGGCGCCCTGCTCGTCGCTTCCCCCTCGGCGCGGTCGGCGAACCCCGGAACGACCGAATACAAGCTGGACTGACGCACACGGCCGTGTATTTCCGGATCAAGCACCTGGGCATGAGCTACACGTACGGCCGGTTCAACGACGTCGACGGCTCGATCGTCGTCGGCGACGCGCCGAGCGACAGCGCGTTCTCGTTCACGGTCAGGACGAAGAGCGTCGACACCCACAACAAGGATCGCGACAAGCACCTGCGCAATCCCGATTTCTTCAACGCCGTGCAGTATCCGACGATCACGTTCAAGAGCACGGGCATCCACGCGCACGGCGACAGCCTGCACGTCACGGGCGACATGACGATGCACGGCGTCACGCGCAAGATCGATATCCACCTGCTCAAGATGGGCGAGGGCAAGGATCCCTGGGGGGATTATCGCATCGGGTACTCGACCGAGTTCACGATCAAGCGAAGTGACTTCGGCATGAGCAAGATGCTCAAGGCCGTGGGCGACGAAGTGGACCTGATGGTGAGCTTCGAAGGGATCAAGGGGTAATCCCCGGTTGCTGATTCCTGATTCCCGAAATCCCTGAATGCTGTTCTGTATGGCTGGCGAGACTGATCGTCCGTGGACGGCCATCCTGTGGCCGCTGGCCGGCGCCGCCGTGTTCGGCGCGGCGTACGTCATGGTCAACAGCTGGCCGAAGGTGCCGCCCGCCACGGGTGAGCAGTGGCTGCCCGTGGTGCTCGTCCCCGCCGGCGTGGTGATCGCCGTCGTCGGCGCGTTCCGACGCGTGCCGCGATGGTTCGTCCCGCTCACGTGGACACTTCTCGCCGCCGCGGTCCCCGCCCTGCTTCTGCATCCGCTCATTCCGCACGCAATGGCCATGCGCGATGCGATCCTCACGATGGTCGGTCTCGGACTGATCGGCGGCGCGCTGATGGCGATCGTCGGACCACTCGAGCGCAACGCCCCCGCGTGGTCCGCGCCGGCGTCGCTCGCCGTGGTGGCGGCGGCCACCGGCGCCGCGGTGCTGCGATACCACTACGCGACCATCGCTCTTCCGACGATCGCCCTGGGCGGCGCCATGTTCCTGGGCGCGTTGGTCCTGGCGGTCGCCCATCGCCGCGGCCGAGCCGAAGGATGCGGGGCAATGGCGCTGCTCGTGCTGCTTTGCGTGTGGGTGCTCTGGATGCACTACCTCGATCCCGGCCCAAGCCCGCTCGAAGCCGCGCTGATCGCCGCCGCCTGGCCTGCCTCCTGGGTAGCGAATCTTGTTGCGCGCAAGGTCAACCCGTGGGTGCTCGGCGTGATTCGCGTGGTCATCACCGCCATCCCGTCCGCCGTGGTCGTGCTCCTCTCGGGCGGCGGTGCCTCGGAGTCCGGGTACGGCTATTAGGCTCCGTCTCAAAACTCTGCCTGGCGTCGACCGGCTGCATCGCCGAGCGTCAGGTCGCCGGTGGCGATGACGTCCCCGCCGATGCTGACTTTTCCGTTGATCGCGCCGAATCCGGTGAGATCGTTGTCGCCGAAATCCACCCGGTCGGCGTTGATCGTGCCCCCCTCCAGGACCAGCGTCGCGATCGTGCCTGCGCCGGTGAGATCGAGCGTACCGGTGACGTCGACCCGACCCCTGACATCGAGCACCGGCGCATCGACGCTGCCGCCGTTGATCTGGAGCACGTAGTCGTCCCAGACCTTGAGCGTGCTTCCGACATCGAGCGTTCCCCCGGTCCGGACCTCCGTGGTGCCGGTGCCGCCTGCGGCCGATGCGTCGCCGCCCAGGTAGACCGACCCGGTGCTGGCCCAGCGTGCGCCGGACTGCGTCAGGATGATGTTCGCGGACGACAGCGGGTCCGTCGCGACCGACGCGTTGACGTTGTTCACGGCCCCTCCGGTGCTGACCTGAAAGGCGGCCGTGTTGCGGCCGCCCACCTGGAGATCTCCGCTGATGTTCCAGGTGCTGCCGGCGCCGGCGACCAGCAGCGACGCGGGCCCGTCCGAGGCCGATTCGTTGCCCAGCACGCCGGCGCTGCTCATGACCTGGCCTCCGCCGATGATGCTCACCGTGGCCGGGCCGCCCTGGGCCAACTTGAGCGCTCCGGAAACGGTGAGCGGCTTGTCCGCATCCAGCGTTTCGGCGCCGCCCAGGGGCGAAACGCTGTCAACCGTGAAATCGCTGCCGGTGACGTTCACCGCGCCCTTCGTCCAGTTCATCGTGCCCGCTCCGACGAGGGCGCCGGTGTCGAGGGTGCCGTCGTTCATCGTGACGGTGCTGCCGGGCCAGATCCTGAGGGCGCTGGTGACGGTGACCTGGCTCGTCGCACCATTCATCTCGAGCGAGCCCGTACCGCCCGCCGACTCGATCCCGCCTCCGACGAAAAGCGATCCGCCGTTCGTCCAGGTGCCCGAGTTCACGGTGACGGACGAGGTCCCGGCCGTCACGGCAATGCCGCTGTCTCCATCGTTGCTGACCTCGCCGGCGATCTCCAGCGTGCCTTGACCCAATACGCCGACGCTGAGCGTGCCCGTGTTGAACCATTTCCCCTCGACGATCACGTCTCCGACTGCGCCGGAAGCGAGACCCACGATCGCCGAAGTGTTGCTCATGACGGAATCCGAATCGATCCGCAGATCCCCCAGGCCGTTGAGCCCCACGGTCGTCGTTGCGCTGCTGTCCCAGATCACGCCCTGGAGTACGAGCGAGCCATTGCTGTTGGCGTCCCGACCGATCCTCAGGAAACCGTCGGCGTCGACGGTGGATCGAGGACCGAAGAACGGTTCCTGCCCGCCGACGAGCGTGAGCGTCACGGGAAACAGCGCCCCGGGATGACTACTGATGTCCGCGGCCGGCCCCAGCGTGCCGACCAGGGAATAAGTGGACGCCAGGGCCGGAATCGGGGGGTTCTCGGGCCGAAACAGGTCGAACGTGACGTCGCCCGTCGTCACCTCGAAGCGGCTGTTGGTCACCGTGCCGATGTCGACGGTGTACACGCCAAGCAGGTCGAACACCGCCGTATCGAACGCCGCATCCGGCGGACCGCCGCTCGGCGTCCAGTTCGAGGCCGCGCCGAAGTTTCCGCCGGAGAAGTTGTTCCAATTGAACGTCGCGGCGGTCGCGACCGGACCGAGG
The DNA here is from genome assembly GCA_002686995.1 of Phycisphaeraceae bacterium. Lineage (GTDB taxonomy): Bacteria > Planctomycetota > Phycisphaerae > Phycisphaerales > Phycisphaeraceae > NYZC01. The sequence continues at coordinate 23,147 of NYZC01000068.1, forward strand.
ATGCAGACAAGCACAACCGACAAGGCGGCGCCAATGTGGCGCGTGAAGACCGGCAACGACCTCATGGTCACCTCCGTGAATGTTCCGTTTCTCTGAGCCTCTCCGGTCAAGAGGCGGTCAAGAGGCTGTCAAGAGGTTGTCAGGATCGACGAATCGCGAAAGGGTTCGATCCGGAAGCGGACCGGTCCTCGACTCCTTCACCGCATTCTAGGCACGACATTGAAGGTGTGCGTGCAAGTGTCATCCTGGCGCGCAAGCCCTATGATATGGCGCGTCCCCCGGGGCGGTAGCTCAATTGGGAGAGCACGACGTTTGCAACGTCGGGGTTGCCGGTTCGAGCCCGGTCCGCTCCATTCACGATCACCCGGGTCCACGCGATGCCGCCGATTCAGGACGTGGCGGCGGAGCAGGTCGCCGCTTCCGCGTAGGCCGCGGCCTCCCCCATCATTCGAATCGCGGGCTCGATGCGATCGAGCTGCTCGAACCCGTAGGACAGGCGGAGCTGGCGCCGGCTCTGCTCAACCATCTCGCCGTCCGGCTGCACGCAGAACTGACCTGGAATGTAGATGACGCGCGGCCGGCGATCACCGGTCGTACCGTCAATTTCCGCTCGCCCCGTCGTTCTGGCGAGAAAACGGAAGAACGCGCTCGACTCGGTGGTCTCGAGCCGGCGGAACGTCAAGTAGTAGTAGAACCCTGCCCGTCCGCCCCGGCAGGACTCGAGGTGCGCGCCGAGATGCTCGTCGATCCATTGCCGCATCATGGCGGCCTTGTGGCGGTAGCCGGCGTTGACCGACGCCAGCTGCTCATCGAGATGCGTCTCCAGCAATCGGCTGGCGATCGCCTGGTTGGCGAGCGGGGCGCTGAAGCCCACATCCGACACGTTCTGCACCATGGCTTCGGTCAGCGGGGACGGGGACGCGATCATGAACCCGATACGCAGGGCCGGCGCGAGCACCTTCGAAAGCGTGCCCAGCTCGTGCACGATCCCCTCCGGATCGTCAAGGAGCATCGAGCGCGGGGCCTCGACCTGCGGGTCGTGGATCAGCCACTCGTATGCGGTGTCGCACACGAGCGGGACCTTCCGCCCGATCCGTCGGCCGAGGTCGGTGACGACCTCCACCAGGTCCCGTCTCCGCTCGTTGCCCAGGATGGTGCAGGTCGGATTGTTGACCGTGACCACGTAGACGAATCGCACCGCCTCCCGCTCGGCGCCGAGCTTATCGATGGCGTCCGCGAGACGCTGTGGCTCGATCCCGTCCGCGTCCTCGGGCACCGCCCGGACCTGGAAGCCGCGCCGCTGCAGCACGTCCCCGTAGATGTAGTAGTTCGGATCGCTGGTGAGGACGATGCCCGGAGTCAGGACCTGGCCGAGCCCGTCCAGCAGGCTGGTGGCGCCGCTCGCCCCGACGACCAGCGTGCGGCGCTCCAGGTCCGCGGCGGTCAGGCCGCCCACCCGCCGGCCCGTGATCATGTCCCGGAGCGCCGAGACGAGGTACGGCGCGCCGGCGGGTCCGCCGTAATTGAAGGGCGCCCGGTAGTCCTCCGGCCGGTCCAGCACCTCGTCGAGCGCCGCGCGGATCAGGCCGCGGGGGATCGTCCTCTCGTTGACGTACCCGACCCCGAGGTTGACGTCGTGACCCTCGCGGAAGTCGCCCGCGAAGGCGGACATCATCCGGTTGACCGGCGACGGCCGCGTCGACGCCTGACCGTACGGCGACAGGTCGATATCCATCATGATGCGATTATAAGGCCGGCATCGAACGGCCCCGGGAGACGGGGTCAGACCCCTTTTCTAAGTCGTCAGGTTTCGGAAGATGTGCGTATGCACGCAGGCGGCGAACCGCGAGGCGGCGTCAGCCCGCGGGTCGAATGGCATGGGGATCGGGTGACGCCGACCGTGTAGCCGCGCCGGGTGGGCGGAGGCGGGGTCATACCGGTCAGACCAGGTCTCAGCCCGATAATCCCTGCCCTCCGGCACTTGACGTGGCGGTCCGGGGTGCGTATGTTTATTTGTTAACACCACGCCGACCCGGAGCGCGGACGCCCCCCACCGAACCGCCGCGGAGAAGCCATCCCCACCGCCACGCGAACGACCTCCGATGGGCTCACGGACCCCCTGCCGGACCGGGCCTGATGACTGGACAGGGGGCCCTGCCCCCACTAAATTGATCCCCCCGCCACCAATCCCCATGACGAGGACAATACGTTGAGTGAATCCATCGCCCAGACGCAGAATGGCTCGGCGTCAACCGAAACGATCACGGCCGCCTCGGACGGCCAGGCGCAGAACCAGGTGCAGCTTCAGATCGACGACACCGACACGCCCGTCGCCTACAGCACGACGGCCCGCGTGTGGGGCTCCGCCGAGGAGATCAACCTCGACTTCGCGGGCCCGATCCGCCCGACCGGTCAGAACAACGTCGCGCGGCTGAAGATCGACCAGCGCATCACGCTCAACCCCTGGGCGGCCAAGCGACTCGCGATCGCGCTCGGCCAGGCGATCACCCGTTATGAGCAGACGTACGGAACCCTCGAGATCGACGAGCGCAAGCGCCGCGTGGACGGCACCGGCGGTTCCTGAACCGGATTGACCCGACCCCAGACGCCGACGCCGCGCGATCCACGGCGACCGGCGCACGGAGCCGGACCACCGGCTCACCGCAACGCAAGGCACGCGCCGCCCAGCCGGTCATCCGGAGCGGCGCACCGCTGCCCGATCAGGCCGTGAGGCACACCAACGACAATCGAATTGCTGGCGGTGCCGTAATCGAGCGATGGCCGTGGCCGAGTCTGATCCCCTCAGCGCTCGCGCGCGGCCGGATGGAGTATTCGCATGTTCAAGCGAAAGCGCCGGTCCCGACGAACGCGGCGGCCCGACCCTGTGCGAAGCGCCGACGGCGACGCCAGGATCCACACGATCCACACGATCCACACGATCCAGAGGATCCAGAGGATCCAGAGGATCCAGAGGATCCACAGGACCCAGAGGGTCCAGAGCGGCCAGATGAACCTCGAGCTGCTTGAACCTCGCCTGCTGCTGACGACCCTGTTCGGCGGCGAGGTGTTCGAATTTCGCGGGCCCGATCCGACGAACGCCGACGAGGAGGGACCGCGCATCCGCATCGCCGTCGAGGGCGACGCGACCATCGAGATCGTGGCGGCGGACATCGACGACACCAACAGCGCCATCCTGGGCGATCTGCCCGGCGTGATCCTCGAGAGCGACCTCGGTCGCACGGACGCCGAGATCCTCGGCGGCGTCGGCGGCCAGGACGGCATCGAGCTGATCGGCGACACCCCCATCATCGAGACGGCGCCGGTGGCCGGCACGCTTGTGGGCATCCCCAACGACGACATCGGCCTCCAGGCCCTCGCGACCAACGACCAGGGCCAGACCTTCGCGATCAACTTCGCCGAGATCGACATCACCCAGGACAGCCAGCGCCAGGTCATCCAGGTGGCCGGCCTCAGCAATGCCGACGGCAACGGCACGGTCCAGACCACGCTGCACCAGGCGACCGTGAGCGACGACATCATGCGGCAGCTGTCGCTCACCATCAACGCCGTCGAGGCGTTCGCGGTCGACCCCGATTCCGGCCTGGCCTACGTCGTCGGCCAGACGGCGCAAGGGCCGAGCCTCTTCGAAATCGACAGGGCGACCGGCACGGTGACGTTCGTGGGCCCGATCACCACCGGCGGCTTCAGCTTCGATTCGCTGGGCGGCGCCGGCATGGCGTCGGAGGATCTCGTGGGCCTCGCCTCGGACGCCGACGACACCTTCTTCTCGATCTTCGACACCGAGGTGCTCAACAACGGCCTGTTCGAGAGCACCGACGCGACGACGCCGATTCCCGTGCGCTCGGTCAACGACGACCCGGCCGGCCTGGGCGGCGCGTTCGACTTCGTCGCGCTCGCGGTGGGCGCCAACGAGTTCGACGACACCTACGCGATCGACGCCCCCGCGGCGTTCATCGGCACCCAGCAGCTCTTCCGGATTCCGCGCGACAACGGCGCGACGACCGGCCTGAGCGGCGCCACGCTGCCGCCGGTCGTCGTGGGCGTGATCCAGGACGGCGCCGGCAACCTCGTGACCGGGATCCAGGCCGCCGACCTCGACGAGTTCGGACTGCTGTTCGTGGTCGGCACGCGGCCGGCGGTGAACGGCAACGGCGAGCAGGAGCTGTTCCGCGTCGACGTCGACACGGGCCTGGCGAATCTCGTCACGGGCCTCGTCACGCCCGGCGGGGTCGTCACCGACCCGGTGACCGCCCTGGCGTTCAACGACGACAACGAGCTGTTCATCAGCGTGCGCATCGACGGCACCGACACGCTCATGCGGGTCGAAACCACCTTCAACGCCCTGCCGTCGGAGTCCACGGCGCTCACGCTGCCCGGCTCGGTTTCGGCGAGCCTCGTCGGGTTCGCGTCGTTTCTCGATCCGGCCGACGACGATCACGGCAAGTTCTTCTCGCTCTTCGACGACAACCTGCTCAACACGTTGCTCGCCCGCAGCAGCGGCGACGGCGATACGGACGGCGACGGGGACGTCGACGACTTCAGCGAGCACAACCCGGTCGGCTCGGTCGGCGGTGATCTCGGCACCAACGACTTCAACTTCGTCGGCCTGGCCGTGAACCCCGACGACGCGATGCCCGCGTTCGCGATCAACAACAACGGCGGGACGCTCGAGCTGGTGCGCATCACGCGGCGCGCCGACGGGTCGATCGACCCGGACACGCCGCCGGAGCTGCTGGGCGAGATCACCGACGCCCGCGGCAACACGATCGCCGAGATCGCGGCCCTCGATACGGACGGGGCCGGCGTGCACCACGCCGTCGGGTTCAACATCGACGCCCCGGTGCCCACGGTCTCGGTCGGCGGCGACCTCGGCGCCGACTTCGACTTCGTCGCGCTCACCATCGTCGGCGACTCCGAGACGGTGTTCGCCATCGACGACACCGGGCCGTCCAACGACCTCTACCTGATCGCCCGCGACCCGAACACCGGCGAGATCAGCGGCGCTCCGACGCGCATCCAGCGCATCCGCGACGCCAACAACGAATCGATCCTGAGCATCAACGCCCTCGAGTCGGACCCGGTCACGGGTCAGCTCTTCGTGATCGGCACGACCGGCGCCGGGCCGGAGATGGAGCTGTTCGAGATCAACCCGATCACCGCGATCGCCGAGTCGCGCGGCACGCTCATGGAGGACTTCGACGGCAACGGCTCGTTCGCGCCGATCACCGACCTCATCACGGGCCTGGCGATCCGCCCCTCGGGGCTGGGCGCCGCCGCGGGTCCCCCGGCGCCCGAGGGCGACCGGCTCGTCGTGACGCCCACGATGGACACGACGTCGCTGACCGACGCGCTGCTCGAAGCCGGCGGCACCGGTCTCATCATCACGGACGTGCAGATCTCCGGGCATGCGGGGCTCGCGGGCGAGCAGTCCGCCGGGACGTTCGTCAACCCGAGCAACGTCTATTCGATCGACGACGGCGTTGTGCTCAGCACCGGCGACGTGGCCGACTACGGCGACGGGCCGAATCTGAGCACCGCCAACTTCACTTCGTACAACCAGCCCGCGGACGCCGGTGAAGAAGCGCTGCTCGACCCGATCACGGGCGGCGCGCTCGATCACTTCGACGTCACCCAGCTCGACATCACCTTCGACCTCGAGCCCGGTTTCGACTCGTTGTTCTACAACATCGTCTGGGGCACCGAGGAGTTCGACGAGTTCGTGGGCTCGCCGTTCATCGACGCGTTCGGCATGTACGTCAACGGCGTCAACGTCGCCCAGACCGGCGGCTTCCCGGTCAACGTCGACCACCCCGACATGGCGTTCCTCGGCGGGACCGAGCTGGACGGCATCCTTGCGCCGGGGGGCAACCCCGTGCTGACGTACGGCACTTTCGTCGGCAACGCCACGACGGACAACACGCTCACGTTCATCATCGCGGACACCGGGGACGCGATCCTCGACTCGACGGCGTTCATCTCGGGCATCAGCGGCGCCCCGCCGGTCGACATGTTCGCGGTCGTGCGCGACACCTCGGCCAACCCCGGCGGCGTGGACCGGCTGGTCCAGGTGGGCGTGGATCCCGCCGGCGGCAGCGACGTGTCGCTGATCGACCTCGGCCTGATCGAAATCGACGAGCCGGCGGCCGGGACGGGCACGACGATCAAGGGCATCGACTTCACCTCGGACGGCGACCTGCTCGGCAACGACTTCCAGGGGCCCGGCCTCTCGCAGTTCGTGGCGATCAACACCGAGGACGGCACGATGTCGACCCGGCGCACCGATCCGCTCAACGCCGATCTCGCGACCGTGAGCGACGACATCATCGGGCTCGCCGCGACGCGGGACAGCCGCTTCCTCGCATTGTGGGACGACGGGCCGGCGAACGACGAGGTCTGGATCAGCCCGAACGAGCTGTTCCCCGTCGACACGACCTCGGCCGATCTGGACGGCGACGGCGACACCGACGAGGTGCAGGCGACGCGCCTGAGCATCCTCAACGTCGCCGGCGGCGCGGTCTCCACGGACACGTTCGCCGGGCTCGCCTTCGATCCCGCGACCGACGACTTCTTCGGCGTGGAGCACTCGTTCTACGTCGGTGAAGGCGAGGTCGACGAGATTTTCACGATCGACCCCGCGGCGCCGATCGACGCGCTCACCCCGCTGGGCGGCGGCGCGGGCCGGCTCGAGGTGCTCGGCAACCCGACCGACATCATCGCGCTGGACGTCAACGACCGGTTCGAGCTGATCGCGGTCAACGACCCGCCGGGCGACTTCGAGAACCGGCACCTCGTGCGCGTCGACCAGGCGGCGCCCGAGCTTTCCGTGCGCCTGACCCCCCTCGGCTCGATGACCGACAACGCATCGGGGTTCTCCTTCAACGACGTCGGCATCGCGCACACCCTGTTCGACCGCGAAGTGATGAACGACGCGCTGCTGTCGGGCCTCGGCGATCACGTCCCGGCGCCGGTCGGCCCGTTCCAGGGCGCGACCGACGACCTCGACGTGGTGGCGACGGCGGTCCTGGACGATCCGGGCGACCCGGACGACGGACGCGTCTTCGTCGTCCACGACGTCATCGGCGACGGCACCCAGTTCGAGCTGTACGAGGTCCTGTTCCTCGACACCGACGGCGATCTCGTGGACGACCAGGTCGACGAGTATTCGCTGATCGGCGTGATCCAGAACGGCGCCAACGACATCACCGACATCGAGGCGCTCGAGTACGACCGCGCCAGCGACCAGTTCGTGATGATCGGCCTCGACGCCGTCGGCATCAGCGCGACGAACCGACAGCTGTTCACCTTCGCCATCGGCTCGGCCGCGGCCGCGAGCGTGAACTCGCTGAGCGACGGCGCCCCGGTCATGGACACGATCAACGCCCTCGCGTTCGACGCGGCGGGAACGCTCTACGGCGTGCGCGACGACCCCGATCGCCTGATCACGGTCGCGCCGGACGGCTCGATCACGGTCGTCGGCCTGGGCGCGATCTCGGTCACCGGCAAGGGCGCGGTCGAGATCGGCGCGATGGACTTCACGGTGCCGGACGCCGAAGGCGATCAGCAGCTGCTGGCGACGGAGGTCTCCGGCGGCGGAGCGCAGGTCGGCCTGCTCCTGCTGAACGTCATGGGCGGCAGCGGCGCCATCCAGCCCAACAACGCGCGCGAGGTGCTCCCGCCAGGCACGATCAGCGGCGCCCAGCGCGGCCTGTCCGTCGACAGCATCGGGCGCATGGTCGCGATCATCGACGGCGGTGCCGGACCCGATGCGCTCGGCACGACCGGCAGCATCCCGCTGGCGTTCGTCAACGGCGATCTCGACGAGGATCTCGACCCGCTCGCCGTCACCGTGACGTCCACCGGCGCCACGTACACGGTCATCGACAACCTCGGCGTGCTCGAACTGCACGAGATCGTCCGCGACGCCGACGGCGAGGTGACCGACCTCGTCCGTCTCGGCGACATCACCGACGCCTCGGGCATCGCGGTCACCAACATCCTCGCGCTCGACGCGAACCCGACGACCGACGAGCTGTATGCGATCGGCCTCGGCGCGCCGGTGCCCGCGGCCACGGTCGGCGGCGACCTGGGCGACGAATTCGACATCGCCGGCCTCGACATCACCGGCGACGCCGGCACCGGGGTCAGCGCGATCGCCCGGTCCACGTCGATCGCCGGCGAGGACGTCGTCGAGCAGATCACGATCGCGCGCGACCCCGTCACGGGCGCCGTCACCGGATCGACGGTCAACGGCGAAATCCGCCAGCAGCTCGCGACCACCCAGACCCTGGGCAACCGCATCGTCGACATCGACGCGCTCGAAGGCGGATTCCTCTTCGGATGGGACGCCGACGGCACCCTGCCGAACGCCAACGTCGGCGAGGTCGGCGGCCCCGGCGCGCTCATCGGCGACCGGACGTTCGACAGCTTCATCGTCAACAACAACGACGAGATGTTCGCGATCGTCGACACGGCCGGCACCAAGCAGCTGTTCCAGGTCGTGCGCGACTCGAGCACGAACGCCGTCTCGCAGTTCAACCTGATCGGCGACATCCAGGATCCGGGCGGCACCGACCTGGACATCAACGTGAACATGCTCGCGGACGATCCGCTCGACCAGAACCGCTTCTACGCGGTGGCGACGGTGATCGACCCTGGCCTCGGCGCCGTGCAGGAGCTGTTCAGCATCGACGTCGACACCGCCGTCGGCACGTCGATCGGCAAGCTGTTCTCCGACACGTTCGTCACGGCGGTCTACGACAACCTGATCGCGACGCCGAACGGGACCTCGCTGCTGGCGGTGCAGGTCAGCGACCCCGGCGCGGACACGGTCTTCCGCATCGACCCGGCGACCGCCATCGTCACCACCGTCGGCTCGATCGCCAACGACACCGAGGTCGTCGTCGCCTGGGACTACAACCCCGAGGACGAGCTGCTGATCATCCAGACGGCCGGCGGAGGCAGCAGCGACGGGTTCACCGACCCGGCGCGCCGGCTCGTGCAGGCGGACATCAACGGCGCGTTCGTGCCCACCGGCGGAATCACGAACCTGACCAACCTCCCGGTCGACGGCTCCGATCCGAACTGGCAGTTCATCCCGGGCCAGATCGACGGCACGGACGACCTGATCCAGACCTACGCGTTCACGACCGACGGACGCGCCTGGGGCATCCTCGAGAAGGCCGGCGCCGGCAACGACGAGCTCTGGATCAGCGGCAACAACGTCTACACGGCCGGCGGCTCGGCCGGCCCGGACTCCGTGGCGGTGCTCTACCAGGGCACGCTGAAGGTGACGCGCAGCATCGGCGGCGTCGACCAGTCCGTCGCCGTCATCGACACCGTGACCGCGCAGGCCACGTCCGGCGCGTCGCCGCTGGTGATGGTGCTGGACGAGCGTGGCATCGACCGCCTCGTCACGCTCGGCGCGATCACCGGCACCGTCGGCGAGGACGTGATCGACCAGATCCTCGACTACGCCGGCGGCAGCCAGGGCGCCGCGCGCATCCAGATCAGCGGCGCCGTGGACACCGCCCTCTCGGGCCTCGCGTTCAACCAGGCTGGACAGCTTATCGGCCTGAACACGGTCGGGGGGCTCGCCAACCACCTCGTGCTCGCCGACCAGGGGGCGCCGGGGACGACGATCCAGCTCACGCCGTTCGGCAGCGCCGACCCCGGGCTGAACGGCTTCTCGTCCGACATCAACAGCCGCTTCTACAGCATCAACACCGACCGCAGCTTCGACGAGCTCTGGATCAACTCCCAGCAGCTGTTCCGTCTCTCGACCACGCCGGTCGACATCGGCGACAACGACGGGATCGAGGACGAGATCGTCGCGACCTCGATCGGATCGCTCGACGACGGCGTCACGCAGGTGATCGAGGACATCCCGGCCCTCGCCTGGCGCGACGACGGTACGGCGCTGTTCGGCGTCCGCGACCTGGCCAGCGGGCAGACGCTGATCACCATCGACCCGGTCACGGCGGAAATCGGCACCGTCAGCGAGATCGTCGTCGGCGGCACCGCCGCGCGGATCTCGGCGATGGACATCAACATCGAAGGGCGCATCGTGGCGCTCGACGACGCGTTCGGCCCCAACCTGCGCCGGCTCGTCCTGATCAGCATCCCCGAGGACATCGAGGTGGTCGGGCCGATCATGGTCGACAGCCTCGACACGCGGATCGAGGGCTTCGACTTCACCGTGGCCGACTCCTTCGGCGCGCAGCAGCTGGTGGCCGTCGACGATTCGCTCGGCGCCCCGGGCGACAACCTTCGCCGGCTGATCGAGGTGCTGACCGGCACGCCCAACCTGTCCCTCGAGCTGACGGCCGCGGGCACGGTGTCCGAGGAGCTCGACGGCTTCTCGTCGGACGGCTCGAGCAAGTATTACGCGGCGTTCAGCGACCCGCTGCTGCACAGCGCGCTCTACGTCAGCAACAGCGCGGCGCCCGGCGACTTCAGTCCGGTCGCCGCCGTGAACCGCGACCTGCAGGGCAATTTCGACTTCACCGCGGTGACGGTGGCCCTCGACGACCGCGTGTTCGCCGTCGACAACCCGTCGCCGACGGTCTTCGACCTCTACCAGCTGCCCAACGACAAGACCGAGGCGATCGGCGCGACGCGCCTCGGGCGGCTGACGACCTCGACCGGCGTGGGCATCGTCGAGGTCGATGCGCTCGAGACGAACCCGGCGACGGGCCTGCTCACCTTCGTCGGCAAGGTCGGCAGC
>NYZC01000069.1 GCA_002686995.1 Phycisphaeraceae bacterium
CCGTGCCGCCCGCGGCGTGCCACGTGGAGAGATCGAAGTTGTACGCGCCGTAGAATTGGCCATCGTTATAGGAGTAGTTGCCGCCGGACTCGCACTGTCGAATCGAGGATAGCTCGGCAGCCATCCCGCTCGAAATAGCCGTGCCTGCGCCCCCAGTCGCACCAGCAGCCGGCCAGCCTGCTGATCACCAGGCGCACGGAGCGCTCCGGCCCGGTGACCGGACGTCCCTCATCGTCGGTGACCGGCTCGCCTTGCTCGTCGGTCTGGGGCACGCCGGCCTTGCGGAAGTACTTGCTGACCATGATGTCGGTCGCGAGCTGCGACCATGTCGAGGGCACCTCGGCGTCGTGCATCTCGAAGACGGTCGAGCCGTCCAGGTTCGAGATGCGGCTGGTGCGCGTCGTCCACTCGACGCCTTCGAAGACATCCTTGTCTGCTTGCGTGAACTTCCGTTCGATCTTCATCAGGCCCGTCCTAGTCAACTAATGGCAGAACCAGTCCGCGCTGGTTCTGGTACTTACCGTCCTTGTCCGAATAGCTCACCGCGCAGATCCGATCGGCCTTGATGAAAACGACCTGCGCGATGCCCTCGTTGGCGTAGATCTTCGCCGGCAGGGGCGTCGTGTTCGAAATCTCGATCGTCACGCGGCCCGTCCACTCGGGCTCCAGCGGCGTGACGTTCACGATGATGCCGCACCGCGCGTACGTGCTCTTGCCGACGCAGATCGCCAGCACGTCGCGCGGAATCGTGAGACGCTCGATCGTCTCCGCAAGCGCGAAACTGTTGGGGGGAATGATGACGTGGTCGCGGCCCGTCTCGGCCGTGTCGATCGTGATGAAGGACTCGTCGCTGAACCGCTTGGGGTCGATGACCGCCTGGCCCCCGGCATTCGACACGTTCGTGAACACCTTGAAAAGCGTGCCGACGCGAACGTCGTAGCCGTAACTGGACACCCCGTACGAAACCTGGCCGGATCGCTTCACGTTGTCAGCGAAGGGCTCGATCCCGATCAGTTCGCGAATCTGGGTGTCGCAGAGCACGGACACGAATGAAACCTCCAGCGCTGATTGGCGTTCAACTCGACGACGTGCCGACACGACCCTGAACCCCCAGGAACACGAAAGTGCCCATCCGGGCGGCCGATTTGTCGGAAGCAGCCAGCGTCAGTCGAGTCGGTCAGAAACTTCGCACATGGCTGCCTGTCACGCCTGATGCGCCTGTCAACTCACTTCAACTCATACGTCCCCCGGACAGCCCCCAGGTTTGCCCCGGACGCCAATCCGCCTGAACACTCCTACACGTTTCACGTTCCCGTATCATTTCCCGCACCGGACCGGATTATTCCAACCGGGCCTTTCCGATGCTCACGGTCGCCGCCCCGACCGTCCCCCGCTGAAGCAGGTTCGGGAAATGTGAGGCCGCACCGCGAAGCCGCCATAGTACCCCCTATATCTTGTGGGTTCAACCAGAATCTTTACCAAATCTTGGGTGCCCCCCTGCCCCTTGACTATAAGCGGGGACAGGACCGATTGTTAGGACGACGAAAAAAATTTGTTTGCGCCGAGTTCAGAACCCCCCTCTCACGACCCGTGAGGGGCGATTTTCCCGGAATATCGCGCGGATCCGCCATGCTTCAGGCGGTCTGGGCCTGCGCCGACGCATCGCGCTGTGCGCTGCCCGCAAAGGTGATATAAGTACCTGATATATATTGCTTTAATATTGTCTTGACGTGACTCAGCCCGCCAGGGCCGAGATCACCCTGCTGACGACGTCGTCAAGCTCCCCGTCGACCTTCGCGCCGGCGGCCCGAGCGTGCCCTCCGCCGCCGAACCTCCTGGCCAGGTCCGCCACGTTCAGCGCATCCGGCCCCGGCTTGCTTCTGAAGCTGAGCCGCACGGGCTCGGGCCCATGACCCGCTTCCGGGGGCCGGCTGACGAGGACGACCGTTCGGATCGACCCGACCACCTGCGGCAGGTCGACAAGCTGCTCGAGATCCGACACGCCGGCTCCGGACGCGACGAAGTCCTCCTCGCGCAGCACCATGACCGCGACGGTGTCGCCGGCCAGCAGCTTCAGGCTGGCGAGCGCCCGCGCCATCAGCCGCAGCTTCTCCCGCCGATCGTTCTGATAGAGACTGCCATAGAGGTCGGCATGGTCGACGCCTGCGTGCAGCAGAGCGGCCGCGATCTCGTGCGTGAACGGTCGCGTATTCGAGAAACGGAACCATCCCGTATCCGTCGCGATGCCGATAAACAGCGACTGGCGAATCACCTCGTCCTCGAGGCCGATCCCCAGGGATCCGAGAAGCTGTACGACCTGCTCGCAGCACGCCGCGGCTTCATGGTCGATCAGACGCCACCGTGCGGACACGTCGCCGCTGAGGTGGTGATCGACGATCAGCGCGCGATCGAGCCGCGACGCCAGGACCGGAAAGAGCGGCTCGAGCTGCGTGCTCGCGCCGGTGTCAAGGATGATCAGCAGATCGGTCTCGGGCACGTCGACGCCGGGCTCGTAGCGCAGGAGATCCGCCGCGCCCTCGAGCACCTCGAGGTTGCCGGGCATTGGGGGCACGATCCAGGCGTCGACCTGCTTGCCCAGGCTGCGCAGACCCGTCGCCATCGCGACGACCGCGCCGAATGCGTCCCCGTCGGGCTTCGCGTGAGTGGTCACCGTGATCCGCGCGGCCTCGCGGATCAGCTCGGCCGCCTGCTGCATGTCGACGTTGGAGCGGTAACGACTCAAGGACGTGATCGTAGCAAAGCGGCCTTCGGCTGCCAGAGTGAAGAGCCGCCTTCGGCCCCAGGTATAGCGGGCTGCGCCCCAATTCTGTTCGGCACCGCATGCGCGGTGCGTTCATCGGGATCGCTTCACCGAGCCGGGCCGTCTCGGCCCGGAGGGCGTTGCCGACTCCGGGTCGGGGACGCAAATCGGACAACCAAGGTCACGGACGCTGCAGTTGGATTCCCAAGTGGATTCCGTGTCGAAAGAGAATTGGTTGCGCCCGCTCTAACCTCCGGCGGCCGAAGCCCGCTCCAACCAGAGGTCGCGCGTGGCGTCGACGTCTCGGGTGAGCTGCGCACGCAGGTCTTCGGTGTTCGCGAACCGGACCTGGTCGCGCACCCAGCGCAGGGCGGAAAGGCTGACGGTCTGCCCGTAGAGGTCACCGTCGAAGTCCAGGAGATGGGCCTCGACGCAACGCAGGGCGCCCTTGAAGGTCGGCTTGATCCCGATGCTGATCGCGGCCGCGCGGACCCGACCGTCGGTCAGCCGAGCGTGGCCGGCGTAGACGCCGTCGGCGGGAATGACGAGGCCGTCCAGCGACCGCCGGTCCAGGTTGGCCGTCGGCACACCGATCGTGCGGCCGCGACGATCGCCTTCCACGACCTCGCCGGTCAGCGTGACCGGCCGGCCCAGGCAGAGCGCGGCGTCGCGCACCCTGCCGCGCGCGATGAGCCATCGAGCCAGCGAGCTGCTGGCCCGGGCCACGAGCTGATCGGAAAGCGTGATCTCGACGGGATCGACGACCTCGACGACGAAATCCATCCCCGGCCCGGCGTCCGACAGCATCGCGATGTCGCCGCGACGGTCGCGGCCGAACCGAAAGTCGCGCCCCTCGACGAATGCGTGCGGACGGTGCGTCTCGACCATCCGCTCGACGAACGCAGCCGGATCGAGGGCCAGCAGCGCGGCGTCCGGCTTCATCACGATGACCTCGTCCGCTCCGCCTTCGCGCAGGAGCCGGAGCTTCTCGTCGCGATCGACGATGCGCGGCGGCACGCTGTCGGGGCGCAGGATCGTCGCCGGATGCGGCTCGAACGTCAGCGCCTTGAGCACCGCGCCGCGACGATCGGCGACCCGCCGGGCGCGCTCGAGGATCGCGGCATGTCCGAGGTGGACGCCGTCGAAATTGCCGATGGTGACGACGCTACGTGTCATGGGGAAGAGCCGCTGCCTGCTCTGCCTTCTACTGCTCGTGCACCGTGACCTCGCCCTGCTCGGAGATGGTGACGACCTCCAGCTCCTGCAGCGCCTGCAGCGCGGCCTTCTGCTCGGCCTCCTTCTTGGAGTTCGCCCAGGCGGCTGAATAGCGGATCTTCTGCAGCTCGACGCACACCTCGAACGCCTTGGAGTGGTCCGGCCCCTTCTCGTCGAGCAGCACGTAGCTCGGCGTCCCGTAGTTGTGACGCTGCGCGTACTGCTGCAAGACGCTCTTGAAATTGCTCTGATGGGTCGAATCGGCCGCCTGGTCGATATAAGGACGCACGTGCTCGAGCACGAAGCCGCGGGCCTTCTCGATGCCGCCGTCCAGGTAGATCGCCGCGATGATCGACTCGAACACCGCCGCGGCCACGCTGTCCGGCAGCGACGATCGCTTGCTCATGCCCTTGCCGAGCGTGAGCACGGAGCACAGGTCCAGGTCGGAGCTGATCCGGGCGCACACCTTGCGGCTGACGACCGCGCTCTTGATCTTGGTCAGCTCGCCTTCGAGCAGCTGCGGGTAGGTCGCGAACAGGTACTCGCAGACGACGTACCCGAGGATCGCGTCCCCCAGGAACTCCATCCGCTCATTGCTTTGAAGACGATGATCGGCGCTGGACGCATGGGTCAGGGCCTCTTCGAGAATCTTCCGGTCCTTGAACTGGTGCCCGAGAATCTCGAAGATGGAGTCGTCCGTCATGTGCGTCAACCCGACGGGCCGCAGCCTTCCACTCCCGCGAATCAAGCCACTCGCACCGTGCGCCGCCCTGCCCGCTCAAGAGCCGCATGATAAGAAGATCATCGGCGCGTTGTCCAGCCCGGTTTGCTTGTCACGTCGCATCGGCTCGACTAACCTCATGACATGCGGCGAGAAAAATTTCCGACGCGGCTGACGGCCGCCGCGATGACGGCGGCGATCGGCCTCGCGTCGAGCGCAGGGATCACACGGGCCGATGGAGCGGCGCCGGACAAGGCCGCGCCATCCGCCGACGACACGCCCCGCCTCGCGCCGGCCGCCCGCATTCTTCCTATCCAGAAGGTGCGCGTGGGGATGAAGGGCTACGGGATGACCGTGTTCCAGGGCACGCGCATCGAGCCGTTTCCGCTGGAGGTCGTCAGCGTCATCCGCAACTACTACTTCGGGTTCGGCGACGCCGGCCCGAAGCGATCGGCGATCTGGATTCGCTGCACCGGGCCACGCATGCAGCGGTCGGGCGCCGTGCAGGGGATGAGCGGCTCACCGATCTACGTCTGGGACGAGGGTGAGCCCCAGGTCCTCGGGCGCGGCGGCCGACTCATCGGCGCGTTCGCGTTCGGCTTCGACATGGCCAAGGACTGCTACGTCGGCGTCGAGCCGATCGAGCAGATGCGCCACATGCGGCGCAAGATGCCGCCCGCCTCAGCCATGGCCGGCGGCACCGCCCGCCCCATGCTGGCCCAACTGGTGCGCATGGCGAAGGCAACGTCGCGTCACGATGCGCAGTGGCGACTCCAGGCGATGCATGACCTGTTCGAGCGCCTCGAGCAGCGGTCCCCTGCCGTCCGCCCCCATGAGCCGTTCGAGCTGCCGCCCCCGCCGACCGCGCACCGCGACGGCCGGACGGTGCCCATGATGCTCCCTGTGGCGTTCGGGCGCAGCGAAACCGCGGAGGCCGTGGCGCCGCTCCTGCGGACCTACGGGCTGTCGGCGGTGTCGTCGACCGCGGGCTCGCAGCGCGCCGCGGCGCCGGCATGGATCGACCCGGATCGCGTGCGCCTGCAGGCGGGCAGCGTCTTCAGCATCCCGATGGTCTACGGCGACCTCGACATCGCCGCTTCCGGGACGGTGACCGACGTGCTGCCCGACGGGACCGTCCTCGGCATCGGACATCCGCTCGACGTGTGGGCTGAATCCGCGCTGCCGCTTGCGACCGGTTACGTCGATTTCGTGCTGCCTTCGATCTCCACCAGCTTCAAGCTCGGTGGCTCCCTGCGGCACAAGGGCGCCGTCGTCAACTGCGAGAACAGCGGGGCCGTCGGGCTGATGCAATCGCACCATCCCGACGCGAAGTTCGAATCGTCACCGGTCGAAGTCACCATCAACTGGCCTGACGGGCTGGCGCCGGAGGAGGAGGCGGCGCGACGGTTCAACTACCAGGTCATCCGTCATCGCGGCCTGTCGCCGGTGTTCGCCGCGATCGCGGCGGCGTCGAGCCTGACGAGCGAGCGCAGCCTGCCGATCGACAACACGATTCACAGCCGCACCGCGCTGAAGTTCGTGGGCCGCGACGAGCCGCTCGAGATCGACGGCCTCTACCCGCAGGGCAACATGCTCGCGCTCGTATACGGCCTGATGCCCGCCATCGCCGCCATGGCCAACAACCCATTCGAGATCGTCCACCTCGAACACATGAAGATGGACGTCGACGTCGAAACCGTGGTGCGGTCGGGCCTGATCACGCACGGCCGGATCGACCATGACGAGATCGCGCCCGGGGAAGAGCTGGGGATCACCGTTCGGATCCGCAAATACGGCGGCGAGGTGTTCGAGAAGCGGATCGACCTGGAGATTCCGCACACGGTCGCGGAAGGCAAGTACGAGATCCTGGTCGGCGACGGATCGACCTATCTCAACCGGCTGCTGTCCAACCGGCCCCACCTGACCTCGGCCGGCGACATCGACGAGCTGTACCGTGCCGTCGAACTGCTCACCACGGTGCGCGGCGATCGGATCTACGTGATGATGAACCTGCCGCACCCGGGCCTCGCCGTCGGACAGCAGGAGATGCTGCGCCTGCCGACGAGCCGGCTCGCCCTGATGGCGACGCCGACGAGCACGATGGCGACGCCGTTTCGTGATTGGATCGCGAAGAAAGTGCCGATGGATATCGTGGTCAACGGCGGTCTGAAGTTCAACATTGCCGTGACGAAATCGAAAAGGACTTCCGAATGAAGCGATCTGGCGCGTCGCCATGGCTGGCGACCCTGGCGCTGCTCGCGGCGGCCGCGACCGCACACGCGATCCAGCCGGCGCATTGGGTCCATACGACGGAGGCGGACTTCGCTTCGGGGGAGTTCGAGCACGTCGTCGTCACGAACCTGGGTGACCTCAAGCTCGCCGCGGGCACCACGGTGCTCGGCGCGCTGCCGGAGCCCGCCTCGATCGTCTATGACCTCGTGGTGATGGGCAACGACGTGCTCATCGCGGCGGGGCCCGAGGCCAAGCTGCTCGTGCGCGACAGCGACGGGGAGAAGGTCGACGAGCTGCTCGCGCTCGAGAACGAGCAGATCTTCGCGCTGGACGTGTACGGTGACGCCCTGCTCGTGGGCGTCAGCGGCAACCCGAGCCGACTCGCGCTCTACACGCGAGACAACGAAGAAGAAGGCGACGGCAAGGCGCTCGAGACGCTGATCGAGCTTCCCGGTGTGCGCTACGTCTGGGACATGCTGGTCGTGGATGGCGTCATTTATGTCGCGTCCGGGACCGACGGTCAGCTTCTTCGAGTCGATCCGAAGGCGGAGGCCGGGGAAGCTGGGGAGGCAGACGGCGCGGAGAATGCGGACGATCCGCGCATCCAGGTGCTGCTCGATGCCAACCAGGCCAACCTGCTCTGCCTCGGCCGCGACGGCAAGGGGCGCATCTACGCGGGCAGCGATACCGAGGGGCTGATCTATCGCATCGTGGAGAACGACGGGGAGCCCGAGGTCTTCGTCCTGTACGACGCCGCCGAGCCGGAGGTGGGCGCATTGCTCGTGCAGGAGGACGGCACGGTGTACGCCGGCATGGCCGACGCCAACCAGGCCCGACCGGGTCGACTGGCCGCGGCGAAGAAGACGGAGACCGGACGACCGGAGATCAAGAAGGAGAAGCCCCGCGTCCCCGACCAGCCGAAGGCCAAACCTTCGGACGACGCGGCCGCGCCCGCCGAAGGGGACGAGAAGAACCCGGCATCCGACGGACCGCCCCTCGAGCCCACTGAACCCGCGAACGCGGAAGGCGGCGCGTCGAAGCCGCAGACGATGCCGGCCGGCAGTCCGAATCCCGCGACACCAGACGATGCGGCAGGCGGCCAAGGCGATGCCGAGGCCAAGCGCAAGCCGACGACCGAGCAGTTTCAGCAGCTTCGCGAGATCATCAGCAACCGCCTGATGAAGGCGCGGGTCACCGGCCGCATGCAGTCCCGCCCTGGAAGCATGCCGGCCCGGCGCCCGTCCGCCCCCTCGCCGAAAGGCACGCGGTCGGCCAAGCGTGGCGGCGCGCGGAAGCCCGGCAACGCGATCTACTGCATCAGCCCCGACGCGTTCGTCAAGGAGATCTTCCGTGAATCGGTGATGATCCTGCGCATCATCGAGCACCGGGAGAAGCTGCTCGTCGCGACCGGCAACGAGGGGCAGATCTACCAGGTGGATCCGGACGCCGAGGAAACCACGATCCTCACCGAACTGGAGCCGCGCCAGGTTCCGGCGATGCAGATCTCCGGCGATCACGTCCTGATCGGCACCGCCAACCCGGCCACGCTCGTTCGGCTCGACCGCGGCTTCAGCCGCGAGGGCACGTTCACCAGCGACGTGCTCGACGCCTCGCAGGTCAGCAAGTGGGGCAAGCTTCTCCAGACCTGCGAGATCAGCGACGGCACTTCGATCGGGCTGCAGACGCGGTCGGGCAATGTCGCCGACCCCGAGCAGGCGGCCTGGTCCGAGTGGTCGCCGCAGAAGCTGCTGAAGCACGATCCCGACGCCAGGCCGCTGGTGCCGATCGAACTGGAGATCCAGGCGCCGACGGCGCGCTTCCTGCAGTACCGGCTGACGATGCTGGGCGACGGGAGCAAGACGCCTTCCGTCGATCGCATCGCCATCGCGTACGTCGTCCCCAACCTCAAGCCCCAGATCGCGTCGCTCCAGATCAAGGCCCCGGGCGGCGCGGCCGGCAGCGCGACGCCACCACGACCTCGTGCCGGCGCGGCAAAGCCCGGCGCGGCGGAGCCCAGGCACCAATCCAAGCTCAACATCGTGTGGAAGGCCAGCGACCCCAACAAGGACCGCCTGATCTACGCGCTGCACTACAGCCCGGCCGGGGTGGACCGCAAGCTTCTGATCGCGGAGGACCTGTCGACGGCCACGCACACCTGGATGACCCAGAGGGTGCCTGACGGCTGGTACGTGCTCTACCTGACTGCGTCCGACCGTCTCGACAACATCAGCGAGGACGCCGCCACCGCCACCCGGCGCAGCGACCCCGTGCTGGTCGACAACGCGCCGCCCCGGCTCGAGAAATACCAGTCGGAGCTGCCCGAAAAGGGCACGGTGTCCCTGACCTTCGAGGCGGTCGACGAGTTGTCGGCGATCCGGGGCGTCCACTGGTCGATCGACGCGGCGGACGACTGGAAACCCGTCCTGCCGGACGACCGGATCTTCGATTCGACAGCGGAACGCCTGACCGTTAGAATCACGGATCTCGATCCGGGGCCCCACGTGCTGACGCTGCGGCTGACCGACGCCGTGAACAACGCCCGGTACGAGGCGAAAATCGTCGAAATCGAGTAGCCTGCCGCGGCGCGCCGCAGCGGGCACGACAAGGAAACCCGCGATGTCGACCCACTACCCCAAGCGACGCAGCCTGATCAAGCGGGCCCGCAAGTTCGGCTTCCGCGCCCGGATGCGGACGAAGAACGGTCGGAAGATGGTCAACCGGAAGCGCCGATTGGGCCGCGACGTCAACGTCCGCTCCTACTGACCCTCCTGCCTGCGCCGCACCCGATCGGCGGCTCCCCCCATGTCCGATTTCATTCAATTCGTTCACGCCCGGCAGGTTCTGGACAGCCGCGGTCAGCCCACGGTAGAGGCGGAAGTCCACACCGACGGCGGCGCCGTGGGCCGTGCGATGGTGCCGAGCGGCGCCAGCACCGGGGCCCACGAGGCGATCGAACTGCGCGACGGTGGCGACGCCTACATGGGCAAGGCCGTCACCCGCGCGGTGGCCAACATCATCGACCAGATCGGACCCCGGCTGATCGGGTTCGATGTCTGCGACCAGGAGAGCGTCGACGCCGCGATGCTGGAGCTCGACGGCACGTCCAACAAGGCCGAACTCGGCGCGAACGCGGTGCTGGCGGTCTCGATGGCGGCTGCGGCCGCGGCGGCCGACACCTGCGGTCTGCCGCTCTACCGGTATCTCGGCGGCACCTCGGCCCGGACCCTTCCGGTGCCGATGATGAACATCCTCAACGGCGGCAAGCACGCGGACAACAACGTCGATTTCCAGGAGTTCATGATCCAGCCGTGGGGGTTCGACGACTTCCATGCCGCGCTGCGGTGTGGCGTCGAGATCTACCACGCGCTGAAGAAGGTGCTCGGGGCCCGCGGCCTCTCGACCGCCGTCGGCGACGAGGGCGGCTTCGCCCCGGACCTCAAGGACAACGAGCAGGCGCTCGAAGTCATCACGGAAGCCGTCGAGAAGTCCGGCTACGACCTCGGCCGCGACGTCTTCATCGCGCTCGACCCGGCAACGAGCGAAATGTTCGACGACGACAAGGGCGGCTACGTCTTCTTCAAGTCCAATCCCGACAAGGTCTGGTCTTCGGCGGAAATGAGCGACTACTGGGCTGACTGGTGCGAAAGGTACCCGATCCGATCGATCGAGGACGGTCTCGCCGAGGAGGACTGGGACGGCTGGGCCACGCTCACGAAGAAGCTCGGCGACAAGGTGCAGCTCGTCGGCGACGACCTGTTCGTGACGAACTCGAAGTTCCTGCGCAGGGGTATCGACAGCGGCTGCGGCAACGCGATCCTCGTCAAGGTCAACCAGATCGGCAGCCTCAGCGAGACGTTCGAAGCCGTCCAGCTCGCGATGCGCAACGGTTACAGCGCGGTCATGAGCCACCGCAGCGGCGAGACCGAAGACGACACCATCGCCGACCTCGCCGTCGCGACCCACTGCGGCCAGATCAAGACCGGGGCCCCCTGCCGCAGCGACCGCAACGCGAAGTACAACCAGCTACTTCGCATCGCCGATGATCTCGGGGATCGAGCCGTCTATGGCAGCTCGACGTGGGAAAAAGGCAAGCGGGGAGATCAAGCTATTAGTCATTGAGCCAATGACTAATAGCTTGATCTTTCCCTCGCCTTCACGGCGCCGAACGCGGCAAAGCACGAGTTCTTGTGCACGATCTCAACGCCGCCAAACCCCACCTCGCGCAGCAAATCAAGCTGCCAGGTCACCGGGCGAGGCGAGTCTTCCCGGTCGATGTAGGCGAACACCTCGTCGCGGTATGCACCGCCGCCGACCGATTCGAGGTAGTCGCCGTAGCGCGCCCACATCATGTCGTGAACGGCCCCGGTCTCGTGGGCGACCAGGTCCGTGATCCAGACGCTTCCGCCCGGGGCCGTCAGAACGTGAAGTTTCGCGAACGCGCTGCGCCAGTCGGCATCATCGCGAAGATGGTGAAGCACCGCCGCCGCCAGGATGACGTCGTAACGTCCTTCCGGCAGATCGACGTCGCGAAAGTCGCCGGCGATGCAGCGGACGGACCCGCCGTTGACCGCGGCGACGCGATCGCGCGCACGGTCGAGCATCGGGATGCTGAGATCCACCAGGTCGGCGGCAAAGTCGGCACCGCATTCCTGCCTCAGTCGAATGGTGTTGTTGCCCGCCCCGCAGCCGATATCGAGCACGTGATCGATCCGGGGCGTCGCGGCGATCGCCGCCCTGGTGATCAGCTCCATTGCCAGCGGGGCGTCGATCGTGGCGACCTGCCCCGTCTCGAGCGTCGAGAATCGCTCGACGTCACGATCGAACCGTGCCCGAATCTCGTCAATAGTCGACTTGCGATTCAGAGGGGTCGGCATGGAAGGTGGCGAGCGCCGGTTCGGGCGCGAAGATTGATTGTTGATTGTCGATTATCTGTTCCCTGTTATTTCGGAGACGATACGAATGGCGTGTCCGAAATAACTGGCAACAGATAATCGATCATCAATAATCAATTTGCTCCCTCTGCCCGCAGGGGCCGCGTCATCTCGACGATCTGGTCCGGCTGCGGCTCCGGCGCGACCTCGTACTTCTTGGAAAGATTCCGCCCGGGTCGATACTCGTGCAGATCCGGGAAATCCCGGCGGGCGAGGACGATCGAGACGTCGTTGCCGAACTTGCTCTTGTCGCCGACGGGATGCCTGAAGTCGCCGGAGAGCACCAGCTTCTCGCCTTCCCAGTCGATGCGCAGCGAGATGACCATGCCGCCGGCGGGAAGGTGGTTGATGTTCTGCTTCTGGAAGACGAACTTCTCCACCTTCAGGATCACGTGGTCGTCACGAACCCGGTAGGTTCCGTACTTCATGCCCGGCGCGTATCCGCGGCCGGCTCCGCCGCCGCGACCGGTGGTGTGGACGAACCGCCCGTTCGAGTCGAACTGGAAGTGAACCTCGTAGTGGTGCCCGCTGTCGTGCTCGGGCGTCGCGCCGAACCACTTGCCGGCGATCTTCTGCGCGAGCGCGGTCGCCGTTGTCGGTTTCATCTCGACCGGATCCCCGACCGTGGCCTCGACAGGCTGCGCGACGGCGACGGGCTCGGGCTGCCCGTCCGCGGGCGCCGGCTCCGGCGCGGCACCGGGGTCGATCGAATCGGGCTCGCCTGAGTCGATCGGCGGCGCATCATCGTCTACGAAATCGTGAGCGAACCGGTCGACGTCCTGCACCATGCTGGCGCGGATGCCGTCCTCCACGATCGGCACTTCGAGCACCTTGTTGAATTCCCAGAGGTTGACGTCGATCGGCGCCACCTTCGCGTCGATGTTGACCAGCGCCGCCTCGCCCTTGAGCTCCAGGAGCGTCACGGTGCCCGTCGTGCGACTCGGGCGGATGAAAAAACCGTTGCCGTCATCGCGGTCGTAGCCGGCCAGGAACGCTTCCTCGAGCTTCAGGAGGTTGATGCGCGATCCGAGCGGGGCCCCGGCGGGAATCGTGAGCCATACGCGCTCCTTCATGACCTCCCGGCGCTGGCTCGGTCCCTCCCTGGCCGCGACGGTGGTGATCCGGGTGATGACGAGCAACCGGTCCTCGGCCCGTCGAAACCCGTGGCGCCCCATCGGGTCCGGGCTCGTGTCCTGCCGGGCCAGCCGGGCCATGGGCACCAGCTCGACCTCGATCTGATCCTGCCGCGTGGATTTCGGGACGTTGGGCAGACTCGACGGCCTCCACTCGAAACAACCACCGGCGCCCAGCACGGCGAACAGACCCAGCCCGAGCATCAGGTGGCCGGAAGCTCTCTTCGTCTTCATTCTCACGGTTCCGATAGGCTTGCGGGACGGGCGGATCGAGGCCATTGCCCCACGGGCGGGCCGCCGCGATCATTCGACTACGGGCATGATCGGTTCGATCCTCCGCGAACGTTATATTACCGCCTCCGCCCCACCGGCGGTTCGCGCCGATTCAACAGTCCACCGGGAAAAAGTCCGAGGGCTGGGTTACGGGCACGGGCAGGTGATACGGGCGCGGGTACGGGGACGGGTACGGAATCACAGGCCGTTCTGGAACGGTTCAGGGAACGACCGATATCCTTTGATCATGGGCCGTCGGCTCCGTCTTCGATGGGCACCGCTGCTGGCCAGCCTCCTGGCCTGCGGTGTCCTGGCGGTGCCGCTGTCCCATGTCGTCCAGCCGCACCTGCGCCGATGGTATTGGCTCCGCCAACTCGACAGCGCCGATGCCATCGCGCACCGCAGCGGCATCGAGTTCGTCGCCCGGACGGCCCACGAGGACCCGCGGGTCGTGCGCGCCGTGATCGGCCGGATGCGCCAGGCCAACGACGAGCGGTTTCGCTCGCTGCAGGGCGGGCTTGACCGTGCCGGTCAATGGCGCTGCCCGCCGCTCCCCGCGGACGTCTACCTTCGCTGGCTCGCATCGGCCGCCTCCGATCCGGATCGTGAGGGTCGACTCCTGGCCGCACAGCGCCTGGGAGAGCTCGGACATCTCTCCGGCGCGCCGGAGATTGCCAGGCGCCTGGCGCATCTTGCTGCCGACGACGATCCGGATGTGCGTTACAACGCGCTCATCGCGGCTGCGCGACTCGCTGTGGCAGTGCCGGCATCAGCGCAGCACCATGTCGACGTGATCCGCGCGGCGACCGCTGACGCCGAAACCGACATCGCCCGCCACGCATGGCTGCTGCTCGGCCTGGTCTCGCCGCCCGGGATTCCCCCCCCGTCGATTCCGGCTTTGACCGCCGAGCGGCGCATCGATGCCGCGCTCTGGTGCGCAGCGCGGTTGAACGCACAGGATCGCGTGATCGGCGTCATGCTCGATCGCAATGCACCTCCCGGCGTGCGAGGGATGGCGGCGTATTCGCTTCATGGCGTGCCCGGGGCGCACTGGCAGACGGTCATCGACGAGCTTTCGAATCGCGACGAGACGAACGCGGTGCTCCTGCAGCGCGTCGTCCTCAGCGCGCCCGGCTCGTCCGCGTGGCCGCTCGAGCTCGGCCCATCGGACGGATCGAGCTCGGAAAGCTGGAGGCCGGCCGCAGCGCATCGGTGCGCCGCATGGCTCGTCGGCCATCCGGACCACCGCTGGTGGATCGACGCCAGTCCGCTCGTTCGCCTGGCAGTATGGGAAGGTCTCGCGCCGGGTACGGCGCGGCTGGATCTCGACGCGACGACGCCTGACCTGCACCGCCTCGCGGGCTATCGTGCCGTCGCCAAAGCGCCGACCGACATCCTCATGCCGCTGTTTCACCGGGCGCGATCGGAGCTGCGCGACCAGGCTTGCATTGCGGCGGCGCATCGCCTGGACGCCCAGGGGCGCGCGGCGCTCATCGATCGGCTGATCGGCGCGTTCGACGACGACGCGAAGATGTCCGGAGCGATCCTCGCCGGCCTGTGCGGCCGCTCCATGGACGTGCTCGAGCGCCGGGTGGAGATCGAAGACGCATGGGCGGTCCGCCAGGTGCAGCGCCTCGGTCTCTGGATGGGCGGGCGCCTCGAAATGCATCCGGACCAGGTGCGTGCCCTGCTGGCACAGGAGCGGATTCCCGCGAGCACAGTGCTGCTCGCGCTGCTCCACCGCGACCCGAACGCCGGGCTGACCTGGCTGCTCAACCCCGAAGGCGAGCCGCCGGTCGACCTGGTCGAACTGCTGGTGCGCTATCGATGGTGGTACGTGCTGGAATCGTTCCTCCCGGAAGATGCGCCGCCGCTGTGGCTCTGGGCCGACGCCAACCTGCAGCATCTGCAGCTCGACGTGCTGCGCAACTGGCACCTACTGGCTCTGAAAACGCCTCGTCAATGAAGTCGCCGGACCTCTCATGGCGCGAACGCTCGATAACGTCGCTCCCACGTGGCCTTGCCGGGTTACGGATCCAGCAGCTCACCCTCGCCGAGCACCCGAAACTGCTTGCGACGAAGGACCTCGGACGCCAGCGCCTGGTCTTCGACATGCACGGCGATTGCGGCCGCACCGTAGGGACGGGTCATCAGGGGGTATGCGTAGTGAATGCTCAGCTCCGCCGCGAGCAGGCATCGGCACAGGTCCGCGAGCCCCTGGCTGCGCGACAGCGAAACGATGATGACGTCGGATTCGCTGAACGCGATGCGCCGCTCGGCCAGGAGCCTGCGGGTCGCGCCCGCGTCGGTGGTCACGAGCCGGATGACCGCATGGTCGGTCGCGTCGATGACGTTCAGCGCGACGACCGGAAGTTCGTTGCGATCGAAGAGGCTGATGAGCTCCAGCAGCTTGCCGACCCGGTTGTCGAGGAACACGCTGAACTGCGCGCTCAACGGCTCCTGGTAGCGGCGCTCGGTCTGATCGCGAACGGACGTGGCCCCCATGGAGGGGATGTTACAGACGGGCAGCGAATCGGGCAAGGGAGTTAGATTGAGCTATTAGTCATTAATGACTAACAGCTTAATTCAATTAACTATTCCTCCGTTCCGTCTTCCCGCATCACCTGGTCGACCATGCTCTGCAGGTCAGCGCTCTTGCTGACCAGATCCGCAAATGCCTCCGCGACCAGCTCGAGCCGGTCGACGAGCTGCCGCGCCGCGGACTCGCGAGCGACGGGATCCTGCGCGGCGGCCAGGGTCGAGTACGCGGCATTGAGCGCGTCGAGATGTGCACGCCCTCCCTCCCGATGCCGGATGTCGCTGACGAGCTCCGCCAGCGGGAAGCCGAGCGCCACCTGGGCGACCTTCGCCGGCATGCCGGTCGCGCCGATCTGGTCCCGATCGACGAAGGAGCTCTCCCAGATCGGCGCTTCGAACGGATCGGTGTCGGCCGCCGAAGGCTCGGACTCGTCCGCCCCGAGGTCGCGATCGACGAACGCCTCCAACTCGTCCTGCTCGCTTCGCCAGGTCTCGTAGTCCGTCGTCGTCGAGAACGCGAACACGCCCTCCAGCTCGAGGCGATGTCCGTCCAGCCACATGAAGCCCGGGCCGAGCGCTCCCGACGCTCCCATCCGGCAGAGCGGGCAGTCGTCGTCGATGACGTCGTCATCATCGGCGATCAGAGGGATGCGCCGCCGGGCCATCTCGACGAGATCGTGGGCGCTCAGATTGATGCTCTCGGGCTCGTACGGCGCTGCGAGCCATCGATCTCGGTGAGTTGCGAGACGCTCGACGATCTCGGCGCGCCCCGTGCCCGGCGACCGGTCGCGGCGCGCCTGGGCCTCGTGAATCAGGGAGCGCACGAGGTCGTAGTACACGACGATTTCGGTCAGGCTGAAGCCACCGAATCGGTACGCGGCGCTTCGGGCGACCAGGCCCACCGGAGCGTGCCCCTGAAGGAACCATTGCTCGGCACGGTGCTCGAGGTCGCGCTGCAGGCGCTCGTGATCCGCAAGCAGAAGCGCGCGCGGCGTGTGCCCATCGAGGTCCTCGCGGGCGGTCATGAGCCAGTCGGTGTGAACTGAACGGGCTTCCGCTGCCGGGTCTGCGAATGAAGCAGCAGATGACGCGGCATTCGAATCCGTACGGACGATCCCTTCTGCGATGAACTCCAGCAGCGGAAGGCCGAGCAACACCGCACGGGCCTCGAGTCGCGTGCGCGCCGTCGCTTCGCGCGAGCGCTGCTCGATCCGGGTGCGCCAGTCGGCGCCGGCCGCGTTCATAAGCTTCCAGTCGTTCGGCAAGTCGAGCCACACGATGCGGAATCCTTCATCGGCTTCCGCGCCCTCCGCCTCGTACGCGTGCCCCGTCTGCGGCAGGCCGAACCCCGCGCCGGACGCCATGGTTCGGCCGACGATGTCGATCACGCACCACGACCGTTCGGTCGCGATCGCGGACAGATCATCCACGGCGCGGCCCGACTGCGCCAGTCTCCCCGGCCGGTAACGGCGCACCGCCTCCTCGAGCTCATCGAAACTTTCGGGCTCCGCGGACAGCGCCGCCATCACCACGAGCGTCGACCATTCGTCCGTCTCCCACAGCTTGGTCTCCGCACCCGTACAGATCGCCATCTGATTCGACATCCCACCGCTCCTGATACGAGTACATCGGGTCGTGCTTTCCGCATCCGATGTAACGCTCCACCGATCGAATGAACTGACACCCTTCGCTCTCATTGTGCCGGATCGGGCGCGGAAAATCAAGAGGCGCGCGGACCGCGGCGCCATTCCGCCATGCGTCGGCGTGAAATGTGGGAATCCGGGTAGAACAGGTAAATCGAGGCGACTCAGGCGACGGCGCGCTTCGCGGCCGGCCGCGGCGCAAAGACCCGCACGCAGTTGCGACCGCCGGATTTCGCGGCGTAGACCGCCTGGTCCGCCGCCTTCACGAGAAGCTCGGGTCCCTTGAAGAAGCTGCCGTCGTATGTCGCGACGCCGATGCTCGCGGTGATGCTGAGCAGGCCTGATTCCGATTCGACCGGCGTGGCCTCGATCGCGCACCGCGTCTGCTCGGCGAGCCGCGCAGCGCTGACCCGATCGTGTCCGGGCAGCACGAGCGCGAACTCCTCGCCGCCGTACCGCGCCACCATGGCCCCTTCGGGCGCCTGGGCGGTCAGCGTTTCGGCAAGCACGACGAGCACCTTGTCTCCAAGCTGATGACCGTAGGTGTCGTTGAAGTTCTTGAAGTGATCCGTATCCAGAAACATCACGCTAAGGGGCGCGCCCGGACCGGCTTCGTTGAACCGGGCCGAGAGGAACTCGTTGAAGCAGCCCCGATTGGCGACCTTCGTCAGCGGGTCGGTCGTCGCCTTCTCGTGCAGGTCGCGGTTCTGCTGCTCCAGCGCCACGCTCTCCTGGGCCGACTGGAGGCCCACCTGGATCAGCGCCTCGTTGGCCCGGCCGAGGATCTCGTCGGGGTTATCGAGGTCGCCGGTGGGCAGGTCGAACAGGCGCCGCATCTCGACGGTGTCCTTGTGCACCACGTTGAGCACCGGCTCCGCGTCAGTGCGCGGCATCTTGAACCACTGCTGCGCGTAGCGGTAGTAGCGATCGAGCGCCGTGCCGGGCGACTCGCTCACGAACACATCGGCGACGCTGCTGCCCACGGCGACGCACTGGATGAGCTTCTGAACTTCCGACGGCGCGGCCGAAGGCTTCTCGTGGTGGCTGATCGAATGGACCATCAGCGGCGGCAGCTTCCACGCCTGGGCGAGGGCGCCGCCGATCTGGGTATGATCCGTCTCCAGCTCGCGACGCTCGAGCCCCGCCAGCTTTCGATGCTCCGTGCCCGCCTCGGCCACGATCTGCTTATAGGGCTCGCCGAGCGTGTGGACCATGGCGAGCATCCCGAGATCCTGCAGCAGCGCGCTGAGAAACGCCTCCTCCTGCTGGGCGAGACCGATCTTCTGACTCAGGGCCCGCGCGGCGACCGCCGAGTACAGCGAGCGCTTCCAGAACAGCAGGTGATCGAAGGCGTCGGCGTCGGCGTTCTTCAGGTTGGCGGTCAGGCTGAACCCGAGGGCCAGCGTCTTGACGCTGTTGAGGCCCAGGATGACCAGCGCCTGGCTGACTGTCCCGACGGACTGCGACTGCCCGTAGAAGCTGGAATTGACGGTCTTCAGGATCTTCGACGACAGCGCAGGATCATGCTGGATCGTCTCGGCGATCTCCTTGAAGCTGACGTCGGCCTGCTGGACGAGATCGATCACCTCCAGCGCGATCGTCGGCAGGCTGGGCAGCCGCGACGAGCGCAGGACGCGGTCGAATATCTTCTGGTTCATCGCGTGTCCCGCGCCGTCATCCGGCGAAACTGATCCGGAGCCCCCGCACGCAACCCTTCCGAAACCGATAACGACGAGATCGGATCCGCAAGACAAAGGCCTGTTGGTAGTGTAAGACCCCCACCCAAGTCCCCTGGGCCACCTCACAATCATCGTCCGCTGAAGGCCCGCACTTGATCGAATCGGGTCGCATCACCCGGGCGCCCGGACGTGCGAAAACGCGCGCCTGCGCGATCCGCGCAGGCGTGCGAAGCGCCCCATTCAGAATGATCCATGGTCACGCGCGCAGCGCGTCAGGTCGTCTCGGTCTCGGCCTCGGCCTTCGCCAGGTCCCCCTCGGCCTCCTCCGGCGGCGCCTGGTCCACCGCGGTGAACGAAAGGTGCATCTTTTCCTCCTCGCGGCTGACGCGAATCAGCTGCCCGGCGGTGAACTCGCCGCGGAGGATCGCCTCGCTGAGCATGTCCTCGACGTGCTGCTCGATCGCCCGCCGCAGCGGCCGGGCGCCGAAATCGGGGTTGTACCCCTTCTCGATGAGGAAGTCCTTGGCCTTCGCGTCGATCTCGAGGGTCAGCTCGCGGTCGCTGAGGCGGCTGCGCACCTTGTTCAGCTCGTACTCGACGATGTCGTTCAGGTCGCCGCGCGTCAGCGGCCGGAACACGATGACGTCGTCGAGCCGGTTGATGAACTCGGGTCGGAAGTACCGCTCGATCTCGCTGTTGAGCGTCAGCTTGATCTTCTCGTAGTCGGCCTCCTCGGAATGCTGCGTGAAGCCGAAGCCGCCCTTGTTCTTGATCAGGTCGGCGCCGATGTTGCTCGTCATGATCAGGATGACGTTGCGGAAGTCCACATGGCGTCCGAACGAGTCGGTGAGCTGCCCCTCCTCCATGATCTGAAGGAGCATGTTGAACACGTCCGGGTGGGCTTTTTCGATCTCGTCGAGCAGCACCACGGCGTAGGGCCGCCGACGGATCTGCTCGGTGAGCTGGCCGCCCTCTTCGTAACCGACGTAGCCGGGAGGCGCGCCGATGAGTCGGCTGACGTTGTGCTTCTCCATGTACTCGCTCATGTCGATCCGGACGAGGGCCTCCTCGTCGCCGAACATGAAGTCGGCGAGGGCTTTCGACAGCAGCGTCTTGCCGACGCCGGACGGCCCGATGAAGATGAACGATCCCATCGGGCGCTTCGGATCCTTGAGGCCCGAGCGGGCGCGCCGCAGGGCCTTGGCGATGGTCTTGATCGCGTCGTCCTGGCTGACCACGCTCTTGTGCAGCTCGCTCTCGAGCTTGAGCAGGCGCTCGGACTCGGCCTTCTCGAGACGCGTCAGCGGAATGCCCGTCATCTTGGAGACGACCTCGGCCACGACCTCCTCGTCGACGACGCCGTCAACCTCCTTGGCCCTGGCGGACCATTCCTTCTGGATCTGCTCCTTCCTCGCGCGCATCGTCTCGGCGCGATCGCGAAGCTCGGCCGCGCGTTCGTAATCGGCGGCCTTGACCGCCTCGTCCTTCTCGATCGAGAGGCGCTCGATCTGCTCCTCGATCTCGGCGAGATCCGGCGGCTTGCTCATGCTCTTGAGGCGGATGCGGGCGCCGGCCTCGTCGATGACGTCGATGCTCTTGTCCGGTTGCACGCGCCCGGTGATGTAACGGGTGCTCAGCTCGACCGCCTGCTTGATGGCCTCATCGGTCATCTGCACGCGGTGGTGGGCCTCGTAGCGGTCGCGCAGGCCGAGGAGGATCTTCACGGTCTCGGCCTTGCTCGGCGGCTCGACGATGATCGTCTGGAACCGGCGCTCGAGCGCGCCGTCCTTCTCGATGTACTTGCGGTACTCGTCGAGCGTGGTCGCGCCGATGCACTGGATCTCGCCGCGGGACAGCGCGGGCTTCAGCACGTTGCTGGCGTCGATGGCGCCCTCGGCGCCGCCCGCGCCCACGAGTGTGTGCAGCTCGTCGATGAACAGCAGCACGTTCCGGGCGCGGCGCACCTCGTTCATGACGGCCTTGATGCGCTCCTCGAACTGGCCGCGATACTTGGTGCCCGCGACCATCATCGCGAGGTCGAGCACCACGATGCGCCGGTCCGCGAGCAGCTCAGGCACGTCCTTGGTCACGATCTTCTGGGCCAGGCCCTCGACGATCGCGGTCTTGCCCACGCCGGCCTCGCCGAGCAGCACCGGGTTGTTCTTGGTCCGGCGGCAGAGGATCTGGATCAGCCGCTCGATCTCGTTCGCCCTCCCGATGACTGGGTCGAGCTGGTTTTCCCGAGCAAGATCCGTCAGGTCCCGACCGAAGCTGTCGAGCGCCGGAGTCTTGCTCTTGCCCGTTTTTCCCGAAGCCTCGCCAACGCCGGGCTCCTTGGGGCCGGTGGCGTCGTCACTGTCCACGCCGGCGCCGAGCAGGTTCAGCACCTCCTCGCGCACCTCCTCGAGCTTCAGGCTCAGGTTCATCAGCACCTGCGCCGCGACACCCTCGTGCTCGCGGAGCAGACCGAGCAGCAGGTGCTCGGTGCCGACGTAGTTGTGGTTCAGGCTGCGCGCTTCCTCGATCGCGTACTCGATCACCTTCTTGGCGCGCGGCGTCTGCGGAAGCTTGCCCATGGTGACCATGTCGGGGCCGCTCTTGACCAGCTTCTCGACCTCGAGACGGACCTTGCGCAGGTCGACGTCGAGGTTCTTCAGCACGTTCGCGCCCACCCCGCTGCCCTCCTTGACGAGGCCCAGCAGAATGTGCTCGGTGCCGATGTACTCATGATTGAAGCGCTGCGCCTCCTGGTTCGCGAGCGCCATGACCTTGCGGGCACGATCTGTGAATCGTTCAAACATCGCTGCACTTTCGATTAGTAGCTTGCGGCACCATTCGGTTCATCCGAACGCTCATGACCGAGAACAACTCCGTTTGCACTCAGTCACGGACTGGATTATAGGTCGGAGCCTCCACCGACACCAGGCGCGGCGCCGGCCGACACCCCCGCTGCACGATCATCGGTCGCCGAAGTTCCGCGACCAGGTTGCGACCGCTGCCTGCGTCCACGTGGGGTATATCGGCAACATCGACGCGCCTCGACATTCTATGACGCCGGCGCGAGGCGGCGCGCAACACGGCACGACAGCCGTGTCGAGCGTAGATGCGTTTTCGTGGCAGGGCGCGCATTTCCGAATCCTCCATGGTCCTGGAAGGTCCGATTACTGCTACGAGCGCCTGTCGGGACGTGTTCAGATGCCGTTCTGGCCCGGAAACCGCATGTGCACGCGTCCCTGCGCCGAAACAGTCCTTGAAACGCTGAGATGCATGCCCGGCGGCGCGAACCGCTCGCGTGATGGCGCGCGGTCTGTTTCCAGCACGTTGGGCCCGGAATTCAGAACAGGCGCATCTGACCCGGGCGCTCCGGCCGTTGGAATGCCTCGCCGGACGGGTCTTCGGGCTTTCGGTCCAGGCCGTGACGCCGCGCGAACAGTCGGAACATGTCGTCAATCTGCCGTGCGACCGTGCCCGTGCCGCGCAGGCGCCGGCCGATGGTGGCGTCGTAAAGCCGACCGTCGCGCGTCTCGCGAATCAGCGCGATGACGCGCTGCGCGCGATCGGGATGGTGGCGCTTGAGCCACTGAACGAAGACGTCCTTGACCTGCCACGGAAGGCGCAGCAGCACCTTCGAGGCTGCCTTCGCGCCGGCGGCCGCCGCGGCGGCGAGGATGTCCGGAATCTCGCGATCGTTGAGTCCCGGGATGACCGGCGCCACCATGACGCTCACCGGAATCCCGGCGTCGGCCAGGCGGCGCACCGCTTCGAGCCGGTCCGAAGGGCAGGAGGCACGGGGCTCCATGCGCGCCGCGAGACCACGATCGAGCGTCGTCACGCTGAGGGCGACCCAGACGGCGCGGTGCGCGGCCAGTCGCGTCAGAACGTCAAGATCCCTCAAAACAAGGCGGTTCTTGGTCACCAGGCCCACCGGCTGGCGGCACTCGGCCATGACCTCGAGGCAGCCGCGTGTCAGCCGGAGGCGCGACTCGATGGGCTGGTAGCAGTCCGTCACGCCCGACATCATGATCTTCTCGCCGCGCCAGCCCGAACGCCCCAGCTCGCGCCGCAGCAGCGCCGGCGCGCCGGTCTTCGCGAAGATCCGCGTCTCGAAGTCGAGACCGCACGAAAGGCCGAACGTCTCGTGAGTCGGGCGCGCATAGCAATAAGAGCAGCCGTGCTCGCATCCCCGGTAAGGGTTGATCGACCACCTGAATCCGATCTCGGCGCTGGTGGCCGGATCGACGCGATTGATCAGCGTGCGGGTGGCGTCGCGGTACACCTCGGTTCGGACGGGCCGGCCCGATGCAGGATCGATGCGCTGCTCGTCAAGGTGCTCACCCAGGACGTCGAGATGAATCGGATCGAACCGGTTCGCCGGGTTCAGCCCCGCGCCGCGGCCGCGCGGCACGCCGCCGACTGGAAGGTTTCGGAATTCCGTCACCACGATACCTAACATTATACGAACGCTCGTTCAGGTGGCAACTCGGGCGAGCCCGAGATCACGAGGCCGTCGGCGTTCGATGCCCGCGCTCAATGCGCAACCGCCCCTCGCAGCCGAAGGCGGCAGGCTTCAGGTCATCCCTCTCGAATCCCCGAGGCCTTTTCGAAGTGCGGCCACTTCGGCTACTTCAGCACCCGCCCACTTCGGCTACATTCCGCATCCATGGCTTCCGTCGTCACCCGATTCGCGCCAAGTCCCACGGGCAACCTCCACATCGGAGGCGCCCGCACCGCCCTGTTCTCGTGGGCCTATGCCCGGCGGCACGGGGGCCGGTTCATTCTCAGGTTCGAAGACACCGATCGAGCCCGGTCCAGCGCCGACAGCGCGCGCCGGATCCTCGCCAGCCTTCGGTGGCTCGGCCTCGAGTGGGACGAGGGCCCGAGGGTTCCTGACCGGTGGCAGGACGCGCTCGAGGAATCCTATGACCCGTACGCGGAATCCATCGGCGAGAAAGGTCCGTACGTCGCGAGCGAGCGACTCGAAATCTACGAGCGCCATATCCAGGCACTGCTTGACGCCGGGCGCGCATACCGCTGCTTCAAGACGCAGGCGCAGATCGAAGCGGAACGAAAGCAGGCGGCGGACGCCGGACAGACCTGGAAATACGATCCTTCCGAAGCACTTGGCCTGGACGCGGACACCGTCGCGTCGCACGTGCAGGAAGGGCGCCCGCACGTCATCCGCTTCCGAATGCCCGTGGGCCAGGTGACCATTCGCGACGAGGTCCGCGGCGACGTCACGGTGGACGGCGCCGACCTGGAGGATCTCGTCATCCGCAAGTCGGACGGCTTCCCGACGTTCCACCTGGCCGTCACCGTCGACGACGCGCTGATGGGCGTCACGCACGTCATTCGCGCCCAGGAGCACCTGGCCAACACGCCCAAGCACTGGGCGCTGCAGGAGGCGCTCGGATTCGACCATCCGACCTACGCCCACCTTTCGCTCATCTTCAACGCCGACGGCTCGAAGATGGGCAAGCGTGACAAGGCCAAGGCGGCGCGGAAAGCCGCCCGGCAGAAATGGGAAGGATCGGAAGACGAGTTGCGCGAACGGTGCGCCGCCGGCGATGGTCCGCCGATCGATGCCGGCGCCTTGACTGCGTTCATGAAGAAGAAGAACGACGATGTCGATATTGCCGTGCGGATCGCCGGCGTGCTCGAGGAACCGCTGCCCGAGATCGATGTGTCGGACTTCCAGGAGAGCGGGTACCTGTCCGAATCGATCTGCAACTACATCGCGCTGCTCGGATGGTCGCCCGGCGACGACATCGAGAAGTTCGACCTGGAGTTCCTCGTCCAGCACTTCGGCTTCGAAAGGCTGGTGAAGTCCAACGCGCGGTTCGATCGTGAAAAGCTGCTGGCCTTCAACGCCGACGCCATCGCCGCGCTCGAGCCGGACACCTTCCGCTCACGACTGCACGAGTTCAGCCGCATGCTCGCCGAATGGCTGGATGCGGCCGACCCGCGATTCACGGAGTTCGCGAGGGCCTACCAGCCGCGCAGCCACACCCTGCGCGAGCCCGAGCAGATCGGGGCGTTCTTCCTTCGCGCCGACGACGAGATCGCGTACGACCCGAAGGCGGTAAGCAAGAACCTGACCGGTCAGGACGGACGCGGTCTGCAGGCCCTCGAACGGCTCACATCCGTACTCGACGGCTGCGCGGACTGGACGGCCGCGGCGCTCGAGAACGCGGTCAAATCGTTCGCCGCATCGCAAGAGCTGAACATGGGCAAGGTCGCGCAACCGCTGCGCGTGGCGGTGAGCGGCAGCACCGTGAGCCCGCCGATCTTCGAGACGCTCTACATCCTCGGCCGCAACGCGACGCTCCGCCGCATCAAGCGCTGCCTCGAGTTGAACGGTGATTCTTGATTCGGGCGTAACCTCCGCGGGCCCAATAGCCACAAAAAGCCACGAAAAGCGGAAACATACGATCCCGATTTCGCGAACCGACAGTTGATCGGCGGATTCGTCGGCGGCACCCACGAATTGTCCGCTCCTGTTTTGTGGCTTTTCGTGGCTTTTCGTGGCTTTTCGTGACTATGAATCCACGGCCGACCGGTTACGCCCTTTTGATTTGCGATTTGCGATTGAATCGAGCATGCTGTGCACCGGCGTTGAATCAGGAATCCGAAGTCAATACCAAGAAATGCCCGCCTACTGGCTCTTCAAGTCCGAACCGAACACCTGGTCCTGGGATCAGCACGTCGCCGCCGGCACCGCCGAATGGGACGGCGTGCGCAACCACCAGGCGAAGAACCACATGATCGCCATGAAGCGCGGCGACCAGGGGATGTTCTACCACTCGGGCAAGGACAAGCAGGTTGTCGGCGTCGTCAGGGTCGCGAAGACCTACTATCCGGACCCCACGGACAAGACCGGCAAGTTCGGCATGGTCGACCTCGAGGTGGTGCGCACGCTCAAGTCGCCCGTCACGCTGGCGCAGATCAAGGCCGAGCCACGGTTGTCGGACATGGTCCTGGTGCGCAACACGCGCCTGTCCGTGCAACCGGTCGAACCCGCCGAGTGGAAGATTGTCCTCGCGATGGCGAAGTAGTCGTCGAGCGGACGCAGGGAACGAACCACGGATGGACACGGATGTGATTTTCACTCGTGCCGCAGAGCGGTACGAGTCAAACTTCTGACTTCTGGTACCCCATGCCCCTGATCGTCACCGGCAGCATCGGCATCGACAGCGTCCACGCCCCGACCGGCACCGCCACGGACGTGCTCGGCGGCTCGAGCATCTACTTCGCCGCGGCGGCCAGCTTCTTCGGGCCCGTCCGGCTCGTCGGCGCCGTGGGCGAGGACTTTCCCGATCACTTCCTGGAGACCTTCAATCACTTCGCCGTCGACCTCGAAGGTCTCGAGCGCCGCGCCGGCTCGAAGACGTTCCGATGGACCGGCCGGTACCACGAGAACATGAACGAGCGCGACACGCTCGAAGTGCACCTCAACGTGCTGGCCGAGGCGCTGCCACCCATTCCCGAGGCCTACCGCGACAGCCAGTACATCTTCCTGGCGAACACCGATCCCGGCAGCCAGGCGCAACTGCTCGACAGCTTCCCCGACCGCAGGCTCGCGGTGGCCGACACGATGGACCTCTGGATCGACACGCAGAAGTCCCAGCTGCTGGCGCTGCTCGAGCGGATCGACGGCCTCGTGCTCAACGACGCCGAAGCGATCATGCTCACCGGCGCTACGAACCTCGTGCAGGCGGCCGAGGTGATCGTCGCGATGGGACCCCGCTTCGTCGTGATCAAGAAGGGCGAGCACGGCTCGCTCCTGGTCCACGAAGACGGGCACCTCGCCCTGCCCGCCTTTCCTGTGCGAAACGTCGTGGATCCCACCGGCGCGGGCGACAGCTTCGCCGGCGGCATGATGGGCTACCTCGCCGCCGCCGACGACATCTCGATCCGGACGCTGCGGACGGCGATGGCCTACGGCACGATCATCGCCAGCTTCAACATCGAGTCGTTCAGCCTCGATCGAATGAAACAGATCACGCGCGACGACCTGGACCGCCGGTTTGAAGGGTTTCGCGCGATGCTGGAACTGTGAAAGCTTGTGATTGACAACGGGGTGCACCGCCCGGCGCCTCACAACGACACGACCTTGCCTTTCTCCCAGGACTCGATCGCCGCCTCGATGATCAGCTGCGCCGCCAGCGCGTCTTCGGCTCTGCCGTCGACGCGGGCGGGCGGCGTCTTCTTCCGCAGGTCCTCGATCCACGCGTCGATGCGCGACTGGAAGGTGTCCGGAAAGCTGCCCATGCCCCCGAGATGATGGTAGACCTCGACCTCGGCGGAGCGGCGCGGGTAGAACTCGAGCACCTCGCAGGCTTCGCGGATGACGATGCGCCCGTCGGAGCCGATGATTTCGCACAATTCGAGGCCGTATCCCGGCCCGGCGTCATAGCTGCCGGTCAGGTGACCGAGCACGCCGTTGCGAAACAGCATGTTGACCTGGACGTTGGACCAGATCTTCCGCCCCTTGCCCTTCCTGAAGAACGCCTGCACCTTCTTCACGTCGCCGCAGAAGTACCGCATCACGTCGATCGAATGCGGGTGCAGCGCCCGCATGTGGAAGTGCGAGCTCGATTCGTTGGGGTTGTCGATCCACATCCGCATGTTCAGAAGGTTGATCGTGCCGAGGCGCCCCTTGTCGATCCACTGCCGCGCCCGGACGGCCGCCGGCGTGAAGCGGTGGTTGAGATTGATGCCGTAACGGAGGCGCTTCTGCTTCGCCAGGCGCACCATGCGCCGCGCCTCGTCGACCCGGTTCGAAATGGGCTTCTCGCCGAGGACGGGAATGCCCGCCCGGAGCAGCTTCATCGTCGGCTCGTAGTGATGCCCCCCGTTCTCCGGACCGGCCGTGGTCACGCCGGCCGCGTCGACCCGCAGTCCCGACTTCAGCAGCGCCTCGATCGACTCGAACGCACGGGCGCCGAACGTCTCCGCCGCCGCGTCGGCCCGAGCGCGATCCATGTCGACCACCGCGACGACCTTCGTGTGCCGATTCGCCTGGTAGCAGCGCGCATGCATGTTCCCGATGCCCCCCATGCCGACCAACGCGACGTGGATCATTTCCGTTCACCTCTTGTACCGCAGATCAGTGCCTCGTGATTCCAGTCATCACCTCGACTGCAGGCCGCGACCCGTCGCAACCGGTCGCCACCAGTGTAGATCAGCGGCGCCGGTCCGACACCACCCGCTGATCGGCCACCAGCACGATCGGGATGGTGCGCTCCTGCACGCTTCCACCGTGCAGGTCCGTGACCCGTATCTTCAGCAGGTACTTGCCCACGTTCAGCACGTTCGGCAGCCGGATGAGCTGGCGGATGAAGAAGTCCCGTCGATGGTTGAAGCAACGATCGACGACCTGCTCGGTCGGCTGTCGCCAGACCATGACCCCGTCCGAATCCGTGTACAGCTCGATCTCCTGCGTGAGCTTGACCTCGTACCGGTCGTCCGTCGTTCGGACGACCTTGAACTGGTCGAGCTCGACGTAGACGATCATCGGGATCTCGCGGCCCGCGACGTACTCGTAGCGTTCGAACGGCTCGTACACGCCGAAGCTCTCGACGCGGGAGACGAGCTCGACCCTGCTGATCCGAATCGGCTCGTCCTCGAACAGGCCGTCGAGGCGCGACACCACCGAAGCGCGGCCGAAGGTGGCGTCCGGCTCGAGAACGTCCTGCCTCAGCGCCACGACGAGCTGGCGGTACCGGCGCACACGTTCACGCTGCCGAGGGCTCAGGTCGCGCAACGACATCGAGCCGATCTCGCCCAGCGGCCGAAGCGCGGCGAGATCGACGGCTCGAACGAACGGGTCGTCCGCGCCGTCGCGGATCACCTCCGCAAGCTCGTGCACCAGGGTCTTGCGATCTCTTTCGAGCCGGGTGCTCGAGATCGCATGCGCCGATCCGGCTTGCGGCGGCAGCACTTCCGGAAGCGTCTCCGTCTCGTCGGCCGACTCGACGACGGCCTGCGGCTCCGGCGCCGCTTCGGACTCGCCGGTGCGCTTGCGCGGCCGACGTCTTCGCGATTCGGATTGATCCACGCCACTTGCCCACTGCTCGGTCTTGCGGGCCAGGTCTTCAGGCGTCTCCCCCACCGCCTCCGCGTCCACCGGTGTGCGCTCGATCGAGATGTCGGACTCGAAATCGTCACCGCGAACGCCGTCGACGACCTTGCCGACGTAGGAGCAACCGCTCCCCCCAGACACGCACGCCGCCAGAATGATCAGAGTGCCGCCGCAACGGGCGGCAGGAGTGAACGTGGAACTTCGCATGACGCCTCCTGCGTTGAAGCCGGTCCGTCCTTGAACCGGGGATAACTTAGCAGCGCGGCGGCGGGATGCCAATGGGGGGTGGAAAACGCCTTCACGAGCGGGGTGCGTGGAGGAAGGCGCCAGGGGCGCGACGTAGCCGGACTCGCCGGAGTTCGGATTCCACAGGGGAGCGTGGCTGGGGTCGAGCCCACCGACGCCTGGCGACTTTTCTCCCCCGCCCTCGTCACCTCCCCATCCCCACCGGCTCGTCCAGTGCCACGCAGAACCGCTCGATGTTGCGCATCGGTTTACCGAAGCCGGATTTCGACCGCCGGTCCAGGCTGATGACTCGATCGAACATCCGCGCGAGCCCCTGCTCGCCGCAGCGCTCGAGGGCGCGGTTGAACAGGGCCTGCCGGGGGCCCCAAAGCCTCAGCTTCGACGCGATCTGTCCGTCAGGCACG
This sequence comes from Phycisphaeraceae bacterium, assembly GCA_002686995.1. GTDB lineage: Bacteria > Planctomycetota > Phycisphaerae > Phycisphaerales > Phycisphaeraceae > NYZC01. Next base: position 29,858 of record NYZC01000069.1, read on the forward strand.
CCGTTGCGCTTCATGACCAGGGCCAAGTGGAGCTTGCGTACGATGTCGGCGACGAAGTAGGCGACCAGCACCTCCGGCTGGCGCGAGACGTCGATCAGCTCGTGGATCTTCTCGAGCATGCGGCCGGTCGCCGGATTCGGCCCCGAGCCCGAGCCCGAGCCGGCGGCCATCCCCCCCAGCACCGCCTCCTGGATCGCCCACGCCTGCTCATCGCTGCTGCGGCCTACCAGCTGATCGATCAGCTCCCCGTCGATCGACTGGCCCTTTTCGACCACGAGGATCAGCTTGTCCAGCTCGTTCGTCAGCCGGCCGAGATCGCACCCGAGCCGCTCGACGAGCAGGACCGCCGCGTCGCGCCCCAGCGTGACGCCGTGCTCTTGCTTGGCGCGGTCGATCATCCGCTTCTGCAGCTGCGGTGCCTTGAGCGCCTCGCACTTCATCACCCCGCCGATTCGGGCGATCAGCTTGTCGATCTTTCCCTTGTACCACCGGCCGCACCGCAGCAGGAGCGTTCCGTGATCCACCGGGTTCTCCGCGTACCGCTCGAGGGCCGCGCGGTGCTCCGACACGAACCGGTCCGCGGCGTCGACCTGGACGATCTTGTGCTGCTGCATGAGTCCGAAGCTGCGCAGCTCGTCGAGCACATCGGCCAGCGTGCACTGCTCGCCGTCGAACCCGAGCACGTCGACGGCACCGTGCTCCGCCTCCATGACGGCGCGCAGCTGATCGATCGCCTCGCGTTGCAGCGTCATCTCGTCGCCGGTCAGGACGAGAAAACGCGTCGAAGCGTCGATGGTGAAGTCGGACCTGCTCGCGGATCGGCGCGCCATGCCCGGATGATAAGCGAATCAGAACGGGGCGACAGTGGGATCTTCAGCGCCGCGCGGCTGCGATTTGGGTTCCGGCTTCCCTCTCCTCATAATGCGTCGATGCTCCCGCGCCTTTTTACTGAGTGCCTCGTTCGTCCCGGAGATCTCGAGCCGTCCTCGCCCCACCTCGAGGTGATCGGAACGTTCAATCCCGGGGCCGTCCGCGCGAATGACGATGTCGTACTGCTCGTGCGGGTGGCCGAACGCCCGGCCGAGCGTCCGGACGGATTCGTCGCGCTGCCGCGCTACGCGCCGGACGGACGGCTCGTCATCGACCAGGTCGCACGGGATGACGTCGAGTTCATCGACGCGCGAGGCGTGCGCATGCGTCACGACGGCGCCATTCGGCTCACGTTCGTGTCGCACCTGCGTGTCGTGCGTCTCACCGCCGGTGGTCGATCCGTCGCCTCGGCCGACGGCCCGCGGTTCATGCCTTCCGGACCGTACGAAACCTACGGCGTCGAAGATCCTCGGATCACAAGCCTGAACGGCCGCTACTACTTCACCTACGTCGCGGTGTCGCGATGGGGCGCGGCGACTGCGCTCGCGTCGACGACGGACTTCAGGACCTTCGAACGACACGGCATCATCTTCTGCTGCGAAAACAAGGATGTCGTGCTGTTTCCGGGACGGATCGGCGGACGCTACGTGGCGCTCCACCGGCCCAACCCTTCAAGCCATTTTTCGCCGCCGGCGATGTGGCTGGCAAGCTCGGAGGATCTCCTCGACTGGGGGGCGCACCGTCCGCTGGCGCTGGCCGGGAACGCGCCGGGAGACGACGCCGACGGCTGGGACTCAGGACGCGTCGGCGCAGGCTGTCCGCCGATCGCCACGGATCGAGGCTGGCTCGAAATCTATCACGGCAACGATCGCCTTGAATCCGCCACCGACGGTGACGTGGGACGCTACTGCGGCGCCGCCGTCCTTCTCGACCGAGAGGACCCGGGGAACGTGGTCGCGCGCGGCAAAGGGCCTGTCATGGTGCCGCAGGAGGATTGCGAAACCCGAGGATTCGTGCCGGACGTCGTCTTTCCCACCGGAATCGTCGAGCAGGACGACACGCTCCTGATCTACTGCGGCGCCGCCGACACGCATGTCACGGTCGTCGGCCTGTCGCAACGGCATCTGCTGTCACGGCTTGAACCATAGAGACAGAAGAGACAGACCCAATCCTGTTCGGCACGGATTTGCGGAGCCTTTTCAAACGGGTGCGCGCTGCCGAGCCGGGCCGTTGGCGGCCCGAGGTCGGCAACGTGTACCCCATTGAACAGGCTCGCGCAATCCGCGCTGTACAGAATTGGGACGGACCCCACCTCCCACTTCCGACACCATTTCGAAGGCATGCATCACCCTTCTAACTTCGCCGTTATTTGCGTTTTTCGTTGCCTGGCGCCAAATACGGGTCTAGTATTCAGCAGGTAATCGGCGAGACGATCACCTGAACAATGCATGTGCGTTCCGATTGCGCCGAGCGCGCAATCAGGGCGATCTGGAGGAAGTCCGATGCAACGACTCATCGCCTTCGTCTGTCTGTGCGTCATGACCGCGGTTGCGGGCGCGGACGTCATGGACCTCGAAGCGATCGACAGCGGCTTCATCACCGCCGAGGGCGGCGCTTCGAAGTTCGACGGCACGATCACCACGGCCTCGAAGAACTACTCGGTCGGGTGGGAGCTTGCCGCGGACGGCGGCGGCATGCGTTTCAACATCCCCTTCGTCTACGCGGAAAAGAAGAACTACTTCGTGTTCGACTTCGCCGGCGTCACCGGCCCGATCACGGCGGCCACCCTGAAGCTCGAGCTGCCCGAGACCGGTTACGACAGCGCCGACCCGACCGAGACCTACGTGCTTTCGGCGACCAGCGCCAGCCCAGCCGAGCTGGGTATGCTTGGGATGATCGACATTCTGACCGAATGGTACGAACCCGGTGCGGCGCCGCCGCCCGGCCTCGCCGGCACCCCGTTGTCCCCCCCGGCGCCCTCCGGCATTCCGGCGGACAACCCCTTCGTGATCGGTAGCGGTATCGACGTGTCCACGGCGACTGGCGTCGACGTCAAGCCCGACGTCATCATGCTCGCGAAGGACATGTTCGGCGTCCTGACCGAAGTGTACGACGGCGATGCATCGACGGCGCTCGGCGCGATCGACGTCGGCGACCCGGGTGCGACCGTCACGCTCGACATCGACTTCACGCCCTTCGGCGTCGCGTACCTCAACGACATGCTTCCCTTCGGCGCGGCGGTGCTCGGCGGCAAGCTGAGCAGCCTCTCGATGGCGACGAGCGGACCGCCCTCCCCGACCGAGGAGATCTTCGGCTTTACCGACTTCACTCTGATGGCGCCCACGCTCAGCGTGACGTTCATTCCCGAGCCGAGCACGATCGGCCTGGCGGGGTGCGGCCTGGTTGCATTGATGTCACGCAAGCGCCGGGTGCGCAGACGGCGCTGAGTTCACGGAAGACCGAGCCCTTCGGGCGCAAAGAAAACGATCGTAGCCACGCTGCGCGGGCTACATCGAACCCACGGCGACCAGGTGATTTCTCGTGCGAAACAGCAGCACGCCGCGCGAGATGGCCGGCGTCGCGAGCGTCGCTTCGCCGAGGTCACTGGTGGTGATCACGTTGAAGCGATCGCCGGCTTCGAGCACCACCACCTCGCCGCCCTCCGACGTCGCGTAGACCTTGCCGTCCGCCGAGACCAGCGACGCGGTATAGCCGCCGCCCGCGGGCAGGCGCTCGCGGAACAGCTTTCGGCCGGTCTTCGCCTCGTATCCTGAGAAGATCCCACCGTTCGAGCAGAGGTAAAGGTGCTCGCCGACCACGATGGGCGTCACCATGTAGGTGCCGCCGCGCGCGTGACTCCACGCCATCGTCGGCGCCGGCGGCTCCGCGCCCTCCTTCGCCGGTTCGTACCGCGGCGCGAGTGACACCGCATGAATGGGCGGCAGACCGCCGTGCGCATTCGTGAGGAACGCGATGCCGTGCGCGATGACCGGGGTGGGCACCGGGATGTCGCCGGTGCTGGCCATCTTCCACAACGGCCTGCCGGTGCGCAGGTCGTACCCGCCCATGTGGCGGTGTCCGTTGACGATGATCTGCTCGTGTCCGCGACCATGCCGGTCGTCGACGGCCGGCGTACTCCAGGTCGGCACGTCCTGGCGCGGCACGCTCCAGACCGTCCCGCCGTCTTCGAGCCGAAGGGCTGCCAGGAAACCGTTCTTCTGCAGATCGCACTGAACGATCACCAGGTCTTCGTAGATGACCGGTGAGCTTCCGAACCCCCATTGCGCCGACGGCACCGCGAAGTAACCCGAATCGAGCGGTCCGAAGTCACGCTTCCAGAGCAACGTGCCGTCGATGTCGTGACAGAGCAGTGCCTCCGAACCGTAGAAGCAGACGACGCGCCGCCCGTCGGTCGCCGGCGTCGAGTTGGCCTGGCTCGACTTGGGATGCCGCCGGATCACCGGCACGCCCGTATGAACCGTGGTCTGCCACCTCATCTCACCACTCTTGAAATCGAGACAGTAGAGCACCCACTGGTGATCATCATCCTCGTCGACGGATCCGATGTCGCCGTAAAGGCCCGTCTTGAGCGCCGAATCACCGCGCTGCCGCAGTGCGCTCGTGATGAACACGCGATCCCCCCACACGACGGGACAGGAATGGCCAAGTCCCTCGATGCGCGTCTTCCAGAGAATGTTCTTTCCCGAGTCGACGTTCCATTGCGCCGGCGCGACGTGATCGCCCGGCGCGACGCCGCTGCCGCCGGGGCCGCGGAACGACGGCCACGCGTCCGCGTCGGCCGCGGCGTCGAGCGTCCACGAGAGGAGCGCCGGCAAGGCGAGAAGCACGATGTAGATGCGCGGATTCACCATGGACGCACAGCATAACGGCGGAACTCGCGCAGGTAGACGAACCGGCCTGACATCCTGAATCGCCTCGAATCGCGAATCTGCAGCATCGCTCCGTACGTATTCGCCCGGATATAATCCGCGAGGAGTTCGCTTCCATGAGCTATTTGCCAAACATCGAACCGCTCGAACCACGGCTTCTGCTGTCTGCGACGCTTCGAGGCGCCACGCTCAGGATTATCGGCACGCCCGATAATGACCTGATCACCGTCGAAGCCGGAACGCAACCCGGCGACGTCGTCGTGCACGACGCGACGGACAACGGGCCTCACCTGTTCGCGGGCGTAAAGCGCCTGCGCATCGTCACGCGTGATGGGAACGACGACGTGCGCCTCGCCGACGACCTGATCGCCGCTGACGGCAGTGCGCTCCGCGCGGTCATTCGTGCGGGCCGGGGTGACGACACCGTTCAGGGCGGCGGCGGCGGCGATCGCATCATCGGCGGGCGCGGCGACGACGTGCTCCACGGCGGCGGCGGCGATGACGTCGTTCGAGGCCAACGCGGTCGCGACGAGCTTGACGGCGGCGAAGGCGACGATCGCCTCCGGGGCGGCACCGGCGACGACATGATCCTCGGTGACGACGGCGACGACCGGATGTTCGGCGGACGCGGCGACGACACGCTGAATGGAGGCGAAGGCATCAACCGCTTCCGGGGCGGCCGGGGGCGCGACATCTACTACGCGCATCCCGATGTCGATCTGCTGCGGCTCTCACGACGGGACCAGCTCGTCCACGACCGGGGGCCCGATACGCTGCGCCGGCTCGAGAACGAGGACGCATTGCGCCGCTGGCTCATCGATCTCGGCCTCGAGCAATGGGACGCGCTGACCGGACAGCGCCCGCTGCCCGGCAACTGGCTGCTCGGCGGTCCGATCGAGGTCGTCGATACGGGCATCGCGGTGCGCAGCTTCTCAGCGGACGCGCAGCTCGGCGTGGCGCTGGCCGAGGACGGTGCCGGCACCGACTTCTCGCAGACGAACGTGCAGGTGGCGGGCGTGGACGAGGCCGACCTGGTCAAGACCGACGGCGAGCACATCTACATCGTGTCGCACGACGAGCTGATCATCGTCGACGCCGACCCGGACAACCTGGAAGTCGTCGCGCGAGCCGGATTCGACGGTTTCGCCAGCGGCCTCTACCTGATGGAGGATCGAGCGGTCGTCCTGGCCGCCGATCACGGCTACGCGCAGGTCCGTCCGTTCGCAGGCGACGCATTCTTCGCGCCGACGTTCGAGCCGGCCGTCACCGTGACGGTGTTCGACGTCTCGGACCCGACGGCGCCCGACATGGTCCGCGAAACGCGCGTCGACGGCTCGCTGACGACGTCCCGCGCCGCCGACGGCCACGTCTACGCCGTCGTGTCGAATCCGTTCCAGCTGATCCAGCCGGTGATCGACGGCGGCCCCGTTCTGCGCGGCGCCCCCGAGACGCCCGCCGAGTACGAGCAGCGCATCGACGCGCTCGACCTGGACGCGGTGCTTCCGACCTACACGACCACGACGACCGGCGACGAAGGCGGGACCACCACCGGGTCGCTGGTCGCCGCTCCGAACGTGTACGTGCCGCGGATTCCCGCATACCGCAACATGACGACGATCGTCGCGTTCGACATCACCGGGCCGGAGCCCGGCGCGATGAGCACTTCGTCGGTCGTCGGGATCGCGAGCGAGGCCTTCGCCTCCACTGGCAGCATCTACCTGGTGAACTCGATCTGGTGGTCGCCCGACCGCGCCGGCGGACAGCAGTCGAAGATCCACAAGTTCGACTACGACGGTCTCGACGTGACGCTCGAGGCGACCGGCACGGTGCCGGGCACCACGCTCAACCAGTTCTCGCTCGACGAGCACGACGGCCTGCTTCGGGTCGCGACTACCAACTGGGACGGCGACTTCGAGAACAACGTCTTCGTGCTCGAGCAGGACGACGACGAGCTGGAGATCGTGGGCAGCCTGGTCGGACTGGCGAAGACCGAACGCATCGAGTCGGTGCGCTTCCTGGGCGACGTCGGGTACGTCGTCACGTTCCGTCGCGTCGATCCGCTGTTCACGATCGACCTGCGTGATGCGGAGAACCCCAGCGTTCTGGGCGAGCTGAAGGTGCCGGGATTCTCGACGTTCCTGCACCCGCTGGGAGACACCCATCTCATCGGCCTGGGTCGCGACGCCGACGAGGAGACCGGGCGCGCCGATCGCATGCAGCTCTCCCTGTTCGATGTCACCGAGCTCACCGATCCGCAGCTTCAGGGCCGGTACCTGTTCGACACCGAAGGGCACGGCTTCTCGGACGCCCTGCACGACCACCACGCGTTCAGCCACTTCCCCCGGTTCGACGTCGTGGCGATCCCCGTCAGCGACCGCTTCTGGAACGCCGGCGCCGACGATCTCGGACTGGAGGTGTTCGAGGTGACGCCGGAGGGCGGCATCGAGCACCTGGGCAAGGTCGAGCACGAGGACGTCGTCCTGCGCAGCCTCGTGATCGACGAGAACCTCTACTCCCTGTCGCGCACCGAGCTGATCGTCACGGAGGTGGATGATCCGGATGAGGTGGCCGGGGAATTAAGCTATTAGTCATCAAGCCAATCGTTATTTCTCAATTCGGTGCGCCGTGTAACCGGCAGAGGATAGTGGATGCAAGTTCCATACGCTGAAGGCCTAGCGAGCCACATCGGCCCCGAGTCATGCGTTTTC
>NYZC01000070.1 GCA_002686995.1 Phycisphaeraceae bacterium
AATCGACCCCTTCGCATCATCCTGACGCAATCGCGATCGTCGCCATGGCCGGCCGTTTTCCCGGCGCCGATGATCTCGATGCATTCTGGCGGAATCTCCGCGACGGCGTCGAGTCGATCTCGTTCTTCGAGCGCGACGAGCTGATCGCGGAAGGTATCGACGCCGGCGAGGTGGATCGCGCCGACTACGTACGAGCAAAAGGCGTCCTGCGCGACGCCGACCTGTTCGACGCAGAGTTCTTCGGATACGTCCCGAGCGAGGCGGAGACGATGGATCCGCAGCACCGGCTGTTTCTCCAGTCGGCATGGGAAGCGCTCGAGCGCGCCGGTTACGACGCCGGGAGATACGACGGTCTGATCGGCGTCTTCGCCGGCGCCAGCCTCAACACCTACCTGCTTCATCATCTGCTGCACGCCGCGCCCGGATCCGCGGCGACCCTCGACGGTCTCAGCGGCGTCGACAAGGACTTCCTCGCCACGCGCGTCTCATACAAGATGAACCTCAAGGGACCAAGCGTCGTCGTGCAGACGGCGTGCTCGACGTCGCTCGTCGCCATCTGCCAGGCGTGCCAGTCGCTGCTGACGTACCAGTGCGACATGGCGCTCGCCGGCGGCGTCTCGATCACGGTTCCGCTGCGCTGCGGACATCGATTCGTGGAAGGCGGCATCGGTTCTCCCGACGGTCGCTGTCGAGCGTTCGACGCGCAGGCCCGGGGCACCGTCAACGGCAACGGCCTGGGCGTCCTCGTGCTGAAGCGCCTCTCGGACGCCATGGACGACGGCGACACCATCGACGCGGTGATCCTTGGATCGGCAGTGAACAACGACGGAGCGGCGAAGATCGGCTACACGGCGCCGGGCGTCGAGGGGCAGGCGAAGGTGGTCGCGCTGGCCCACGCGGTGTCCGATCTCCGCGCCGACGCGATCAGCTACGTCGAGGCGCACGGCACCGCGACCGGGCTCGGCGACCCGATCGAGATCGCGGCTCTGACCGAAGCGTTTCGCGCGACGACGGACCGCACCGGCTATTGCGCCATCGGATCGGTAAAGACGAACATCGGACACCTCGACGTCGCCGCGGGCGTCGCCGGGGTGATCAAGACCGTCCTCGCCCTTCAGCACCGTCAGATCCTGCCCAGCCTTCACTACGACCGACCGAACCCGGACATCGACTTCGACACGACGCCTTTCTTCGTCAACACGCAGCTTCATGAATGGGATGGGGCAGGCACATCCCGGCGCGCCGGCGTCAGTTCGTTCGGCATCGGCGGCACGAACGCCCACGTCGTCCTCGAAGAGGCGCCTTGCCCTGCCCACACCCCGGAGCCCTCTCGACCGTTCCAGTTGATGACGCTCTCGGCGCGCACCGAGGTGTCACTGGACACTGCGACTCATAACCTTGCACACCACCTCGAGCGGACCGATGTGAACCTTGCTGACGCCGCCCACACGCTTCATGTCGGCCGCAAGGAGTTCGCCCAGCGCCGCTGTATCGTGTGCCACGACGCCGACGACGCCGTGGCGGCCCTGACCGGCGCCGACGAACGGCGGCGGATCAGCGGCCGCGCATCGGACACGCGACGACGCATCGTGTTCATGTTTCCCGGGCAGGGCGCCCAACACGCTGGCATGGGCCATGGAATCTACGAGCACGAAGCGGTGTTCCGCGAACAGGTCGACCGTTGCCTCGGCCTGATTCCTCGAGAGATTGCAGTCGACCTGAAGCATGCGATGTACGACTCCGACGATCCGGAGTTGCTGGCCCGCACTGCGATCGCACAGCCTGCGCTGTTCATCACCGAGTACGCCATGGCGCGTCTTTGGATGTCCTGGGGATTCGAGCCCGATGCGATGATCGGTCACAGCATCGGCGAGTACGTCGCGGCATGCCTGGCGGGTGTCTTCTCGCTCGAGGACGCGCTGACACTCGTCGCGGCCCGCGGCAAGTTGATGCAGGTTCAGCCTGCCGGCGCGATGACTGCCGTCGACATGACCGCGGCAGGAATCGAACCGTACCTGTCCGACGATCTCGACATCGCGGCGTTCAACGAGCCTGGTACTTGCGTCGTGTCCGGTTCCGAGCCCGCGATCCGCCTGATGGAGCAGCGACTCGAGGGTGACGGCATCGACAGTCGTCGCCTGCGCACCCGGCACGCGTTCCACAGCGCCATGATGGAACCGGTCGTCGCCCCATTCTCAGCGATCGTGCGCGACGTGCCACTTGACGCGCCGAAGTGCCCCTTCGGCTCCAACGTGACGGGCACATGGATCACCGACGTCGAAGCGTGCAGCGCCGATTACTGGGCGTCACACCTTCGCCTGCCCGTCCGCTTCGAACCGGGTCTCGCGCAGCTGCTGGAGGACACCGATGCGATCCTGATCGAGGTCGGGCCCGGCCGCACCCTGAGCGCCGCTGCCGCGCGTCATCCGTCCCGTCGCGAGGGGCACGAGATGATCGCGACGATGCGCCACGCGCAGACCACTGTCGACGACGAATCGGTGCTGCTCGAGGCCCTCGGCCGCGCGTGGGTCGCCGGCGCCGAGGTCGACTGGGCCGGATTCCACCGTCACGAGAAGCGGCGTCGGATTCCAATGCCCACCTATCCCTTCGAGCCGCGCCGATACTGGGTTGAACGACGGAGGGACGCGCCCCCATCGACGCCCGATGCTCGAAAGCCGATCGAAGACTGGTTCTACGTGCCGACCTGGACGCGGATGCTTCCGGAAGCGGTCGCCGATCGCGGAGCGGCTCGGCGATGGCTCATCGTCGGGTCGTCCGAGTCGGTCGCCGAGCGAATCGGCAAGCGTGTCGAGGCGAACGGCGACACGGTCACCTGCATGCTGGAACAAGGCGAAGCATTCCCACAGAAGATGCGAAGCGTTCTGGACGACACCTGCGACGGCGTGATCCACGTCGGACTGCATCAATCCTCTGAGAAGACGGAGCATCGCGACTGGCCGACCACGTCGTATCGCGATCTCTCCGCGACATGCCGTGCCCTCGCCGGGGCATCGCGGCGCGACGCCATTGACCTGATCGTCCTTACGAGCAACGTTCATGACGTCACCGGCACGGAGCCGCTCGATCCGCACGCGGCGATGCTTGCCGGTCCGTGCCGTGTCATCGGCCAGGAAGCGCCGCACGTGCGCAGCCGACAGATCGATATCGTTCAGAACGATCCGCATCGCCTTTCGGATTCACTTCTGGACATGATCGTCACAACCGCCGGTTCCTCGTCCAGGGAACCGGTCATCGCGATACGAGGGGCCCATCGCTGGGCACAGACCTTCGCGCCGACGCCGTTGCAACGAGGCGGCGTCACGGCGCGATTGCGCGACGACGGCGTTTACCTGATCACCGGAGGACTTGGGCGCATCGGCCTGAAGATCGCGAGCTACCTGGCGCGCACGCTGGAACGGCCGAGGCTGGTGTTCCTCGGACGATCGGAACTCCCGCCGCGATCCCACTGGAGCGTGAAATCGGATGATCCGGGGATGCCGGAATCGCTCAGACAGCGCCTGCGTGAAATCATGACCCTCGAGTCGGAGGGTGCCGATGTGCTCGTTCAGAGTGCCGACGTCTCCGATGAGGCAGCCATGTCCGAGGTGTTCGCAGAAGTCGACCGGAGGTTCGGCACGATCCACGGCGTATTGCACGCGGCGGGCATCACTGCGCCCGAGGGATTCGGCGCCATCGAGAACTCCGACCTCGATTCGTTCTCCGGACACTACGACGCGAAGGTGCGCGGCACGATCGTGCTGGATCGGATGTTGCAGAGACGCGACGTCGAGATCGTCGTCCTGTTCTCGTCGCTCGCCTCGATCCTGGGCGGGCTCGGCTTCGCGGCCTACGCCGCGGCCAACGCGTTCATGGATGGGTACGCGCGGCAGCGAAATCGTCGCGGCGGTCCATCGTGGCAGTGCGTGAACTGGGACGGCTGGACGTTCGACGACGCCGGCGAGCGGGGACGGAGCTCGACCGTCGCGAAATTCGCGATTTCGCCCGAAGACGGAATCAGGGCGTTCGATCGGATCCTTTCCTGGAATCTGACCGACGTGTGCGTGTCCACCGGTGATCTGAACGCGCGCCTCGACCAGTGGGTGAGACGCTCGAGTGCCGAGACCATCAACACGGAAGAACCTTTCCGCGCCGGACAGGCGCGACCCGAGCTCCCCACTTCCTTCGCTGCCCCGGCAACCGAACTGCAGCGCACCCTGGCGGAGCTCTGGCAGACGCTCTTCGGCATCGAACCCATCGGCGTCCACGACGATTTCTTCGACCTGGGCGGTCACTCGCTGCTGGCCACCCAGCTGCTCAACAAGTTGAGCCAGCGCATGCCCGAGGCACGGCTGTCGCTTTCCGACGTGTTCGATCGCACGACGATCGCCCGGCTCGCCGAGCTCATCGACGAGCGGACCGGCGAGGACGACGGCCCGGCCGATGCCGGTCGAATGCTGCTCGAAGCCCCGGGCCCGCAGCGCCGCGATCTGGCGCGGGCCTACATCGAGGGCATCGCTCCCGCATCGCGCGACGACGACGGGATGAATCCACTCGCCCCCGACGCCATCAACGAGCTGATCTGGTCGCTGAAGCGGGACCTCGGACTCTCGGTCTACCCGAACGAGCTGCGACCGCTGAGTGACGTCGACGACATCGCAGGATGGTTGTGCGACCAGCTCGACGCCCGCGATGGCAAAGCGACATACACCGCCACTGCTTCCGCGAACTCCGCACCGCAGCGAGGCCGGCCTGTCAATGCGGAATCCGCGCCACGAAACCCGACGATGGTCTTTGTCCTGTCGGCACCCCGGTCGGGATCGACGCTGCTCCGCCTGATGCTCGCCGGGCATTCAGGGCTGTTCTGTCCGCCCGAGCTCGGCCTGCTCGCGTGCGCCGGCATGCGCCAGTGGCAGCAGCGCGCCCAGGTGCTCTATGCGCGCGACACGGTCGTCCATGCCCTCCGCGTCCTGACGGGCGATCCGCTCGACGCTTGTGCGGCCACTGTCGACGACTGGGCCCGTGACGATGCATCGACCGCCGCGGTCTACCGTCGGCTCCAGAAGCTGGCGCGGCCGCGCATGCTCGTCGACAAGACGCCGATCTATGCGGCGAGCATGAGCGTGCTGGAGCGAGCCGAAGCGCTGTTCGAAGCGCCGCGTTACCTCCACCTCGTACGACACCCCTGGTCCGTCATCGATTCGTACGTGCGGCACCGCATTCACAAGATCGTCGGCGATGACGACGTCGAGCCCTACGCGTCGGCTCAGGCACACTGGTCGCTCTGCCAGCGCAACATCCTCGAGCTCCAGCGAGCCGTCGAGCCGGAGCGATTCATCCGTGTCCGGTACGAGGATCTCGTGAAGAGCCCGGACGCAACGATGGAGCGAATCAGTGACGGGCTCGACATCGGGTTCGAAACCGCGATGCTGCGACCCTATGAACCGGGCCGAATGATCGACGGGCCCGGTGATCCCGACATCTTTCAGCACGAGGGCATCGACGCACGACTGGCCGATGCTTGGCACGACATCGTGCTGCCCGAACCGCTTGACGCCGGCACCGCCGCCCTGGCGGCGACGCTGGGGTACGACCTGCCCGATCCGACCGCGCCGCCTCAGAACGACGAGAACGCGATCGATCTCGACGCGCTCACCGACGAGCAGGTCGACGCCCTGCTGCGCCAGGTCGGCGACGACGATCCCTCCGAGGCGGCGCAATGACCTCGAACGCGTCTCCGCCCACACCCGAGGAGAAGCGCGCCCGTCTCGCCCGCCGGTTCGGCAGCGCCACCGGCTCGGTCTGGATGCACCCGCTGTCGCGCGCGCAGCAGCGACTGTGGTTCCTGCACCAGCTCGACCCGGAAAGCGCCGTCTATCACATGCCCACGGCGTTTCGCCTGACCGGACCACTGAACCTCGACGCGCTGCGCCGTGCGTTCGACGAGATCGTCGCCCGGCATGAATCGCTGCGCACGACGTTCCCGTCCGTCGAAGGACGCGGCGTGCAGATCATCGCGCGACGCCGGCAGATCAGGATTTCCGCCGAGCCGCTGCCACGCTCCACGGCCGACCTCGAGGACCGGATCCGGCAGCAATGTGCCGGGATCATTCGCGAGCCCTTCGATCTTGCCCGAGGCCCCCTCCTTCGCGTCCGCCTGCTGCGCATCGGGGATGACGATCACGTGCTTCTGCTCGTGCTGCACCACATCGTGACGGACGCGACCTCGACGTGGATCCTGCTCAAGGAGCTCGCCGCGCTCTACGAGGCGTTCTGCCATGACCGCCCGTCGCCGCTGCCCGCAATGACCGGACAGTATCGCAACTTCGCCCAATGGCAGCGGCAACATCTTTCCGGTCGGACGCTCGAAGATCTCAAGCGATTCTGGCGCGACCGGCTCGAGGGATGCGCGCCGCTCGAGCTGCCGACGGATCATCCGCGGCCGGCCGTCAAGGACTTCTCGGGGGCCGCGCATTCGTTCGTGCTGGATGCCGCACTCACCAGCGCGGTGCGCGGCCTCAGTCGCGCCGAAGGCGTCACGCCGTTCATGACACTCCTGACCGCGTTCCAGGTCTTCCTGGCCCGCTTCTGCGGACTGGACGACGTCGCGGTCGGCACCCCCATCGCGAACCGGAATCGCCCCGAGGTCGAAGGGCTGATCGGCTTCTTCGTCAACACGCTCGTCCTTCGCGGCGACCTTTCCGGCGATCCTGCGTTTCGCGCGCTGCTGACCCGGACGCGCTGCTCGGCGCTCGACGCCTACGAGCAGCAGGACATGCCGTTCGAGCTCGTCGTCCAGGATCTGCAGCCGCAGCGCGACCAGGGACGCAACCCGCTGTTCCAGGTCATGTTCAGCTTCGGCGCGGCGCCGGACGGTCGGCGCCTCGGTCTCCATGATCTCGGCGCGCAGCAGATCGGTATCCACAACCGCACGTCGATGTTTGACCTGACGCTGTTCATGTTTGAATCCGAAGGCCGGCTCCACGGCACGTTCGAATACGCCACGGCACTGTTCGAACCCGAATCCGTTCACCGCTTCAGCGAGGCCTTTCAGCGGATTCTCGACTCCGCGCTGCGCGATCCCGACCGGCCGATTTCGATCCTTCCGGTGCTCGACGACGAAGAGATTCATCGAATCACCGTCACCTGGAACGACACATCGAGCGATCCACCGCCACCCGGAGGCGTGATCACGATGTTCGATCGCATCGTGACCGAACACGCGAACGACCCGGCGGTCACGTGCGAGGGCCGATCGCTGACCTACGCCGAAGTCGACGCATCCTCCAGGCAAGTGGCCTCGCGGCTTCGTGATCACGGCGCCGGTCCTGAAGCGCTGGTCGCGCTCTGCGCCGACCGATCGCCCGAAGCGGTCATCGGTCTGCTCGGCATTCTCAGGGCCGGCGCGGCATTCGTGCCGCTCGACCCTGCTCATCCGACGAGCAGGCTCGAGCTGATGATTCAGGACACGGCCGCTCCGCTCCTGCTCACCCGGCGACGACTGGTCGATCTCGTGCCCCACGGCCGGGCCGCGGTCGTCTTGCTCGACGACATCAACGCTCCGGCATCCGCCGAATCCGGACCGAAATCGCAGCTTGACAACGATCAGCTCGCTTACGTGATCTATACGTCCGGGTCGACCGGCGCCCCCAAGGGCGTGATGGTGACGCACGGCGGGCTCGCCAACCACATGGCCTGGATGCAGTCGGCGTACCCGCTCGGTCCAGGAGACGCGATGCTGCAGAAGTACGCTTGCAGCTTCGATGTCGCGATCCTGGAAATATTGGCACCGCTCGTGGCCGGCGCGCGTCTTGTCATTGCTCGTCCGGGCGGAGCGCTGGATCGTGAGTATCTCGTCGGCCTCATCCGGGACGAGAACGTGACGGCCATCGACGTCGTGCCGTCACTGCTCGGCGCCCTGCTCGGTCCCGGCGGCCTGTGCACCTGTCCCCGCCTCCGGAGAATCACCTCCGGCGGCGAGTCGCTTTCGGTCGAGCTTCACGACCATGTCCTCGCAGAGCTCGATGTCGAGTTCGCCAATCTATACGGTCCGACCGAGGCGACGATCGGGTCGACGTTCTACAACTGCGTCCGCAATCGACGTCTGCATCGCGTCCCCATCGGCCGTCCGATCGCCAACACCCGGATCTACATCCTGGATCGGCACCGGCAGCCGGTGCCCGTCGGCGTGACCGGCGAGCTTCATATCGGCGGTGCGGGCGTCGCCCGCGGCTACCTGAACGATCCGGATCGAACGCGGCACGCCTTCGTCGACGACCCCCTGGACACCACGGGCCGGACCGGCCGGCTCTATCGCACAGGGGACCTGGCGCGCTTCTGCAGCGACGGTGAAATCGAGTTCCTCGGCCGCGCCGACCAGCAGATCAAGCTGCGCGGATTCCGTATCGAGGCCGGCGAGATCGAGTCGCACCTCGCCGAGCACCCGGACGTGCGCGAATCCGTCGTCCTGCTGACGGCCGGAGAGAAATCGGGTACCCGGCGCCTCGTGGCGTACCTGGTCGGTCACGCCGAGCCGCAAGCCGTCCGGACCTTTCTCGGTCAGCGCCTTCCCGCACACATGATTCCGGCGCGGATCGTGATCGTAGACCGGATTCCACTCACCCGGAACGGAAAGATCGATCGGGCCGCGCTCGAGCGGATCGCGACACCAGACGACAGCGGCGACCGGACCGCGACCCCGCCGCGCAATGACGTCGAGCGGGAGCTCTGCAGAATCTGGCGCGATCTGCTCGGCGTCGAGTGCGTCGGCGTACACGACAACTTCTTCGAGCTCGGTGGCGACTCGATCATGATTATCCAGATCGTGTCCCGCGCCCGGCAGGCCGGGATCGATCTCGAACCCAGGGACATGTTCGACGCCCAGACCGTGTCCGCGCTCGCGCGCGGCATCGAAGCGACGCCGTCGGAAGGACCTCGTGTTCCGGCCGACCCGGTCGACCAGGAGCCGGTCACCGGCGACGTGCCCCTCACGCCTATTCAGCACTGGTTCTTCGAGCAGGAGCTCGAAGAGCCCCATCATTACAACCACGCCGTCATGCTCGAGGCGCACCCGTCGCTCGAATCCGCTCACGTCGACGCGTCCCTGCGCACGTTGCTGCGCCATCACGACGCGCTCCGCACCCGATTCGAACGATCGAAGACGGCGTGGCGTCAGCATGTCGCTCCGCCCGGTGACGACCCGGTGCTCCAGGTCATCGACCTCTCGACAGCGCCTGCGCAGGATCAGGACCAGGCGATGCGGCGGCATCTCGGTGCGCTCGAATCCGGACTTGATCTCGCCACCGCATCGCTCGCCCGCTTTGCGTGGTTCGATCTCGGTCCCAATAGCCCGGCCCGTCTTCTGGCCCTGGTGCACCATCTCGTCATCGACGGCGTCTCCTGGCGCATCCTGCTCGAAGATCTCTGTACGACGTGCGCGGTGTCGATACGAGACGAACCGCATGCGCTGCCGGCGAAGACCGTCTCCTTCCAGGACTGGGCAAGGCAACTCGTAACCGCAGCCGGCCACATCGAGGCCGACGACAATGAGACCGGTCACTGGCTGCATGTCGCGACCGCCAGGTTCGCGTCACTGCCCGTCGATCACTCCGATGACCCGGCGGGGAACACGGAGGCATCGGCGGCGCGCGTCACGACGATGCTGACCGCCGAGCAGACGCAGTCACTGCAGCGCGAGATCGTCCGAAGCACCGGGGCCCGCGTCGACGAGGTCCTGATCGCCGCGCTCGCCGCCGTCTGCACCGAATGGACCGGTGACGATGCGATCACGATCGGCCTCGAAGGGCATGGACGAGAATCGACCGACTCGAATCTCGACGTATCCAGAACGATCGGGTGGTTCACCTCGCAGTTCCCGGTGTGCCTCGCGCCGAACAGGACGGGCGATATCGCACTGATCAGATCCATCAGGACACAGCTTCGCGCGATACCGCGCCGCGGCATCGGCTACGGACTACTCAGACACCTTGGAAGCCGGGAAGTCGCTGAAGTGCTTCGGAACGCGCCTGCGCCCGGCATCTCGTTCAACTACCTCGGTCGATTCGAAACCCCGACGGACGCTCCGCTTCGGCCGACCGGGGACTTCGATGCCCGGTCGATCAGTCCGTCGGCTCGACGCAGTCACCTCATCGAGATCGACGCGGCGATCCAGAACGACCGCCTGCGCCTGGTCTGGACCTACGGTCGAGACGTGCATGAGCCCGACACGATCGACGGGCTCGCGGCGCAACTGGTCGAGCGTCTCAAAAAGATGATTGAACCCGCCCGGACGTCAATCGGACGGCCGCTTGTCTCCCTCGATGACGATGATCGGCAGCGTCTGGGGGACGTGATCGACGCGTCGGCGATCGAAGACGTCTACCCGCTATCCCCGATGCAGCAGCTGATGCTCGTGCGGCTGATCTCCGCGCCGGACTCGTCGGTGCTTGTCGAGCAGGACAGCTACGAGGTGCGCGGCCGGCTCGACCCCGACCTCCTCCGGGAGGCGTGGCAGTGGGTGGCCGAACGTCACTCGATCCTGCGCACCGCCTTCGTCAGCGACGGCCTGCGCCAGGCGATCCAGGTGGTCCGCCGATCGGTCGAGGTGCCCTGGGCATTCGAGGATCTGCGTCATGCCGAACCCTCGGAGCAGCTTCGTCGCATCGAGGAGCAAGCTGTTCACGATCGCACACGACGGTTCGATCCCCTGCATGCTCCGCTGCTGCGTCTGGCGCTCGCGCGCGTCGATGAGGACCTCCATCGGCTCACGGTGACCGTGCACCACATTCTCCTGGATCGATGGTCATGGGGCCTGCTCCTGCGGGAGGTGCTGTCCCGGTACGACGTCGTGAATTGCGGCGTCGAACAGGATCTCGAGTCGCCGCACCCGTTTCGCAAGTACGTCGAATGGATCCTCAGCCGAGACGAGGCCGGCGCGGAGCGCTATTGGCGCAATGCCCTCGCAGCGTTCACGCGACCGACCCCGCTTCCACTGCAGTTGGCGCCCGAACCGCAATTCGGAGCGGAGACGTCTTACGTCGATCGACGAATCGAAATCGATCCGAAGCGCACCGATGCCTTGCGTGAGCTGGCGCGCCAGGCGCACGTGACATTCGCCACGCTCTGCCAGGCCGCGTGGGCCGTGGTGCTCGGCCGGATCGCCGGCCGGGACGAGGTCGTGTTCGGCGTCACGCAGTCCGGGCGGCCCGCCGAGCTCGAGGGCATCGAGTCGATGATCGGACTGTTCACGACGAACCTCCCGCTTCGCGTCGGGCTGCCGGCTGACCAGGCGATCATCAAGTGGCTCGCGGACATCCAGAAGCAGCAGGCCGAATCCGGTCCGCACCAGTGGCCGTCGATCGCGCGGGTTCGCGGCTGGTCCGAGGTGCCGCCACGACAGGCGCTGTTCGACAGCTTGCTCGTCTTCCAGGTCGATCCTCGCGCCGCAGCCGACGGACCTGCCTCGTCCCTCGAGGTCCGCACGCTCGGCGCCCGTTCGCGCTCGGCATACCCGCTGACGATCATGGGCGGCCTGGCCGAGCGCCTGGTCCTCGCGATCAGCGCCGATGCGGCGCGATTCGACGGCGACGGTGTCAACCTCCTTCTGCGCGGCCTCAACGACGTCCTGCGTGTCATGGCCGACCAACCGTCCGGAACGGTGAGAGACCTGCTTGTCGCGGTGACTGCCGGCAGCACGTCCGCTGATTCAGTCGTCTCGAACACGGCGCCCGCGCGCACCGACGACTTCGCGGCGCCCGAATCGGCGCTGGAGAAGCAGATCGCGGCGATCTGGGAAGAGCTTCTGGATACCGAACGCGTCGGCCGCCATGACAACTTCTTCGACCTCGGCGGCACCTCCCTGCTCTCGTTACAATCCGTCGCCCGCCTCGAAGAGACGACCGGGCTGAAGCTCAATCCCACCGAACTGGCCTTCCAGAGCCTCGCGCAGGTCGCGACGCTCTGCCGCGACGCGGAGCCGGCCCGAAGAGCGAAGCTGAAGCCGCTGCGGGCCCTGAGAAACCTGATCTCGAGACGACCGCCGGCGCATCGATGAACCAGGAACCCTTCTATTTTTCGAGCGGCGAGCACCGGCTCTTCGCGTGCCATCATCGACCGCGGCGCGATGCCGCGGACGGCCCCGAGCATCACGTCGTGGTCTGCAACCCGATCGGTCACGAATACATCCGCGCTCACCGCGCGCTGCGCCAGCTTGCGATCCGACTGGCCAACGCGGGCTGTCATGTCCTGCGCTTCGACTATGCGTGCTGCGGCGACTCGTCCGGCGACGGACAGGCGACGATCGCGCAATGGATCGCCGACGTCGAGCAGGCCGTGATCCAGCTTCAGCGTCGCAGCCACGCCGCCCGCGTCTGTGTCGTCGGCCTGCGACTCGGCGCGAACCTCGCGCTGCTCGGCGCCGCGCGATCCCCGGCCGTCGACCGGCTCGTGCTGTGGTCTCCGGTCGACACCGGCGGGGCGTACCTCGACGAGATCCGATCGGCCCACCGCGCGCATCTCGAAGCACTGGGCGAGCCCGTACCGGAAGGCGCCGAGGCGGAAGCCGACCTGGAGGTGCTGGGGTTTCAGTTCTCGCCGCAACTGATCGACGATCTGGGTCGGCTCGACGCCTCGACCGCCGCCCTCGACCGCCGGATCGACGCGCTTCGTATCGCGCACGCGCTACCGACCAACGGCGATCGCGTGGGTGCGCGCCTGCGCGACCGCGGCGTGAGCCTCGAGGACCAGGTGATCGAGGGGCCCCGAATCTGGCTGGCCGAGCCGTACGAGGCGATCGTGCCGCACCAGACGCTGCAGACCGTCGTCGGATGGATTGGAGGGCGCCCGTGAACGAGCATGCCCTGGTGCTCGGCGCCACCGCGCCCCTGACGTCGATCGTGACCGAGCCGGCCGACGGTCGCGCACCGTCCGCCGCGGTCCTTCTGCTCGGCGCAGGCATCGTGCACCGGGTGGGACCGGGTCGGATGTATGTCCGCCTTGCGCGCATGCTGGCCGAGCGGGGCTACCTCACGATCCGGTTCGACCACAGCGGCATCGGGGACAGCGACGTGCGCCGGGACGACCTGCCGTTCGAGCAACGCACGGTGAAAGAGACTCGCGAGGTCATGGACGGGCTCGCGAAGGAGCGCGGCGTCGATCGCTTCGTCCTGATGGGACTGTGCTCCGGCGCCGAAACGGCCTTTCGCGTGGCGTGTGAAGATCCCCGTGTCGCCGGCGCCGTGATGATCAACGCGCAGGGATTCGACGCCGACGAGCAGTGGATTCAGCACGCTCACAATCTGAACTGGATCCGGCACTACCGAACCGAGTCGGCGGGCAGCGCCGGAAGCTGGAAGCGCCTGCTCACGGGGCGCGTCAACTACCGGCGCCTGCTCAGGGTGCTTTCGCACCACCTCACGGGGCGGATCGCCGGACGCGGACGGGTCGACGAGATCGCCGAGCGCCTTGCCGGGCAGTGGCGCGACCTGGTCGAGCGCGGCGTGGGGCTGCTCGCCATCTACTCGCAGCGCGACCCGGGCCTGGACTACCTCGACCTGATCCTGGACCGGGACCGCGACCGGCCGACACTCGAGGCCGCGATCCGCAAGGAGGTCGTCGCACACTCCGATCACACCTTCACCATGATGCGGCACCAGCAACAGGTCGCCGACGCAGTGGACGACTGGATCCGCAGCGTTGCGCCGGCGTGAGCACCGCCAGGACACGCGTGCTTCACGTAGAGTGATCAACCCGATGCGATGTCTTCTCGTCACCACGGTGCTTTTCGTCCTGTCTGCGCTCGCCGCGGCCGCGGAGCCGCCTGCCGAACACATCACGGTGGACGTCGACGCACTGAAGTTCAGCGGCGAGCGCCGGCACCTGTTCCGATCCTCGGTCTTCTACAACGCCGCCACGGACACGTCTCGGCGACTCTACGTCGAGGCGTTCCCGGATCATCACGCCGCGCGCATCTGGGGCCTGTTCGAAACCGAGAGCTGGAGGTCGCGCGACCTCGACTCGTTCCGGAAGCTCCTGAATGCGCGGAGGGAAGAGATCGAAGCGCTCAGCCGCCGTCACCGCAAGCTCATCGTGATGATCGCGATGATGCCGCCCTGGCTGAGCGTCTCCGATGACGACCGGCTCATCCTCGGCCGATGGCGCCGGCTTCACGCCCACGGACCGACGGACTACCGGAAGTGGGAACAGATCGTGACGGCAGCGGCGGAGTTCTTTCGCCAGTTCGACGTCGAACGGTACTACGAAATCTGGAACGAGCCCGACCTCGAATACTGGCAGGAGGGCGTGGACGCGTTCCTGCGTCTGTACGCGCACACCGCACGGTCGATTCGCGCGATCGACCGCGAAGGACGCATCGGCGGCGCTGCCGCCAACGGATGGCAGGGCAAGGTTCGAGCGTCGCCCGAACGCGACCCGGTGAACCTCGAGCTCATCCGGTTCGCGCGCCGCCGCGACCTTCCTCTCGACTTCGTCTCGTGGCATCACTACGGGACGGGACAGGAGCCGGTGATCGCCGAAGCTCGAGCAGGCTACGAACGCGCCTGCCGGGACGCAGGCTATGCACGGATGCCGGAATGGATCGTGTCCGAGTGGCACCTCATGCCCGCCGACCGGGACGCCCCGATGGCCGCGGCGATGCTTGCCGACGCCATGCTGGGGCTCTACGAAGCCGGCGTCGACGTGCAGACGATCTGCGCCTGGGCTGATTTTCATCCGTCGCCGCATCGCGAAGGGTACGGCCTGGTTACGTTCGAGGGTCAGCGGAAACCGGCGTTCCACCTCCACCGCTTCTTCGACGAGATCGGCCGGCAGCCGGATGGCATCGCGATCGTTCGGCACGGTCCCGACGACCCCCTGGCGCGGCGGACGCGCCTGATCGTCGCGCGAGCCGGGGATCGGCGACTCTCGATCCTGGTCTGGACCAGCGGCTTCGACGCCGCGACGGGCGCGGCGATCCGGCACCTCAAGCAGCGCGGGGTGGTCGAGCGCTTCGGCAGCATGGTGGAGCTGATCGAAGCGGTCCGGACCGGGCGCCCGCGCAGCCGCAGGTACAGGAAGCTGTTCGATGACGCGGCGGCGATCTACCGAGAGAAGTCGGCTGACCTCATACCGCGCCGGCGTGCCACGATCGACCTGGGCAACGCGGTGAAGGTCACGAAGGGCACGGCAAAGGCGATCGCGAACGCCGTGGTCGAAAAGCCGATCGACGTGAACGCCGCCCAGGTCAGCTTTGACCTGGGAATGTACGAGGTCGTGAAGATCGAGCTGGAGATAGAGCGGGTGGCGAGCAACGAGTAGCCCAGCGTCCCTGTCAATACACCAGCGTCTTCGGGCCGCCGTGCACCGCCACCACGTTCCCGCCCTCCACGGGCGCATCGAGGCGCGGCGCCGGCGCCCCGCGGCGACCCAGTTGGTACTGGTGATAGCCCAGACCCGCCAACGTCTTCCACGCGAGCGCCAGGTCGACACCAGGCCGCGCCCCGTAGAGCCAGGGCTGCTCGTACACGACGATCGGCACCGGTCGTCGGCGCAGCGTCGGCTCCATGTGACTCAGCGTGTCGCCTTCTGCGCCTTCCAGGTCGAGCTTCATGACGTGCGGATCCGACCCGCCCGTCTCGGACAGCGCCTCGTCGAGCGGCACCGTCTCGACCGTCTCGGACGCCTCGCCGCCCTCGGGCTCGAGCGAGAAGGCGCCGGGTGCTTGGCGCGTGTGGTAGAGCGGCGCCACGGTTCGTCGGTTACTGAGCGCCTTACGCACGAGCGTGACGTTTTCGAACCCGTTGCGCCGAACGTTCTCCTCGAGCACCTTGAACACCTGGCGCGAAGGCTCGAACGCGATCACGTGCCCATCTGCCCCCACGAGGCGCGCCATCGTCAGGGTCCAGATTCCGAACGCCGCGCCGCCGTCGACGCAGATCATGCCGGGCCGAAGCTGACTGCGAATCCAGATGAGCTCTGGCTCGTAGTCCTCCCGGAACGCGTACATCACCTTGGCGCTGCCATGCCAGACGGCGGGCAGACGCATGCGGACCCTGGGCTCGAACCGGATCACCGGGTCGCGCGACGCGGCGCAATGCATGCGCCATCGTGCGATCCGCAGCAGGCTGCGCACGGGCCGCCGGCAAAACCCCGGCTCCTTCTGAAGCTGCTCCCATCGCTCTGACCAGCCGCGCAGCTTCGAGGAAGAGGTTGTGGATTCATCCTGGGCCACGTGAAGAGGATACTGGCCCAGATGACGCCGAGCGGCCCACCCGCGCCCTCTACTCGCGAATGGGCCTCCTGAACGCGCGCCTCGCGCGGTACCCCACCCCCATTCCCAAGATCACCACCCCGACCGTCGCCGGCTCAGGAATCTTCAGTGCCGTCGGTGAGATGAGCGCGCTGAGCTGAGCGGGCCCGCCCTGCATCGAGCTGAGCAGCACGCTGCCCGCGGCGTAACCGGCAAGCTCGGAGACGTCGAAGATCCCCGACGGCTCGGAGAACGCGCTGGCGATCTGAATCAGGTCGGACCCGTCCGGGTTCATCTGCCAGACGTCATCGCCGCTTCCGTCCTCCTGGACGTAAACCAGGCCGTTGCGCGTCCACGTCAGGTTGTCCGGCGCGCGAACCGGGGAGTCGCTCCCGTCGTCGATCTGAAAGATGTTCACGGTCGACGCATTCGTGTCGAGTTCGCCGCTGGTGAACTGCATTTCGAGATCCATCCGGTACACGCCGTCGGTCTGGTCGGCGAAGACGACCTCCATGCCGTCGTTCGGATTGGTGTGCACGTCCTCCAGCTTCGTCTCGCGCAGGGCGCCGGCCGTCGACGTGCTCCAAAGGCCGGTCACCGCGCCGTCAGGCAGATCATCCGTCCTGAATCCCGTATCCGGATCGAAATAGTAGACCGTGCCCCCCCGCATGCCGTTGCGTTCGAGAAAGTCGATCTCGCCGTCGTCGTTGGCGTCGACGCCCTTTTCGCCCACGTACATCCGGATGTAATCGCCAGGGCTCGATCCGACATCGGAGAACAGCAGCACCCCCACGTGCGTCGTGTTGCCGGTGTCGACCAGCGACGCGTTCTCCCATCTGCCGAGACCGAAGTCGGGCACCTCCCACATGGTGTCGGTCACCTGGTCGACGGCATAGAAGCGCCCGCCGGTGACCTCCTCGCCGGTGATGTACACCGGGTCGACGAAGCCACGGTCCGTCCCGAAGGCGTGCGGCACGTACGAGGAGCCCGAGCAGAACCCGTCGAAGTTGGCATTGCCGTAGTTGACGATGGCCGGCGTGCCTTCGGCGACCGGGTTCGGATCGTCGACCGCGTGGTACGACCCGTCGAAGATGCGGTCGTACGCGTAGCCCATCCCGGTCACGAACGACAGCGGGAACGCGGTCGCTCCGTCGTCGATCATGCTGTCGACGGCCTGCTGAAAGCGCTCGAGGTCGACGTCGACCCGGCTGATCGCCGCGTTGCCGGTCTCGTGGTTGACGTAGATCGAGAGTTTGCCGCCCGACAGGTACCCGCCGAGTCCGTCATAGCTCCCGCGACTGGCGGTCGAGCCGTAGCCCGGGTCGCTGATGGCGCCGATATCGTCGCCCTGGGTGACGATCTCGAACGCCGTCCAGTCGTTGAGCATCTGCAGCTCGAGATCGCCGGCGCCGTCGAGGGCCAGGGCCGTCGATGCTCCGCACGCGATCAGGAATGGGAGGGCCGCCCGGACGAGCGACCCGCGCGTCGTTCTCATCTCCTGGTTCTCCTTCCACCTTGCGTCCCCCGGGCACCAATCAGGCACAGAACGTTAGGGGGCGTTGCCCGGTGGGTCAAGGACCGCCATAATCGCGCATACCGGCCTCGAGCGGAGCCAGGTTTCTTGCAAGGTGAGATGCCATGACGCAACAGAACACCCCCGTGCTACGGAGCAGCGCCTGGTTCGGAAAGACCGATCGCAACGGCTTCATTCATCGAAGCTGGATGAAGAACCAGGGGCACCCCCACCACCACTTTTCCGACCGCCCCGTCATCGGCATCTGCAACACGTGGTCCGAGCTGACGCCGTGCAACGGCCACCTGCGCGAGCTCGCCGAGCGCGTGAAGCGAGGCGTGCTCGAAGCGGGCGGCTTCCCGCTCGAATTCCCGGTCATCTCCCTCGGCGAGGCGCTGCTGCGTCCGACCGCCATGCTCTTCCGCAACCTGCTCAGCATGGACGTCGAGGAGATGATTCTCGCCAACCCGCTCGACGGCGTCGTACTCCTTACCGGCTGCGACAAGACGACACCGGGCTCGATCATGGGGGCCGCAAGCGTCGACGTGCCGACGCTCGTCGTGACCGGCGGACCCATGCTCAACGGCAAGTACCGGGGTTGCGACGTCGGCTCGGGCACCGACCTGTGGACACACGCCGAAGACGTGCGGGCGGGCAGGATGGACTGCGACCAGTTCGTCGAGATCGAAGCCTGCACGGCGCGCAGCGACGGGCACTGCATGACGATGGGCACGGCGTCCACGATGGCCTGCATGGTCGAATCGCTGGGCATGACGCTGCCCGGCGCCGCGGCCATCCCGGCATCCGACTCCCGGCGGCGACTCACGGCGCACATGGCCGGCATGCGTGCGGTCGAGATGGTGCGCGAGGACCTCCGTCCGTCGCGGATCATCACGCGCGAAGCGATCGAGAACGCGATCATCGTCAACGCGGCGATCAGCGGTTCCACGAACTTCATCATCCACATGCTCGCGATCGCCGGGCGCCTCGGCGTCGCGCTGACGCTCGACGACTTCGACCGCATCGGCAGCCGCGTCCCGCTGCTGGTGAACCTCATGCCGTCCGGCAAATACCTCATGGAGGACTTCTATTACGCAGGCGGCCTGCCCGTCGTCATCCACGAGTTGCTCGATCTTCTGCACAAGGACTGCATCGCGATCAACGGGAAGGCGATCGGAGACAACTATCGCGAAGCCGAGTGCCACAACCGGGACGTGATCCATGCGTTCGACGCGCCACTGCTGCGCGAAAGCGCGACGGCCGTCCTTCGCGGCAACCTCGCCCCCGACGGCGCCGTGATCAAGCCGTCCGCGGCGAGTCCGCACCTCATGCAGCACCGGGGGCGCGCGGTCGTGTTCCACGACATCGAGGACTACCACGCGCGCATCGACGACCCGGACCTCGACGTCGATGAATCGTCCGTGATCATCCTCCGCATGGTCGGACCCAAGGGCTATCCAGGCATGTCCGAAGTCGCCAACTGCGGCCTGCCGCGAAAGCTGCTCGAACGCGGGGTCACGGACATGGTGCGCATCTCCGACGGCCGCATGAGCGGCACCGCGTTCGGGACGGTGGTCCTGCACGTGGCCCCCGAAGCGGCGGACGGCGGGGCGCTGGCGCTCGTCGAGGACGGCGACATGATCGAGCTGGACGTCGCGGCGCGACGGCTGCACCTGGACATCGCGGACGAGCAGCTCGAACGGCGCCGCGGCGCCTGGCAGTGCCCGCCGCCGCCGGCGGAGCGCGGCTACGCCGGGCTCTACTGCCGACACGTGATGGGCGCCGACCAGGGCGCCGATCTGGACTTTCTGCGCGGCGGCTCGGGTTCGGTCGTCACGCGCGACTCGCACTGACGGGACACATGGAAAACACGCTTCTCCAGCCGGTCGAATACAAGGTGGAAGAAACCGCGTTCGGGGTCTGGCGCCGATTCGGCTATCCGAACGGGACCGTGTTCGAGGAGTTCCGGTCCCACGGTCACTTCTTCAACCTGCCAATCCTGCACTACACGCGCGGCAAGTGCCCCGAAACCGGGCGGCGCATCGTCGCGCGGGGATTCATCGCGATCGGGCGCCTCGCCATCGGCGTCATCGCGATCGGCCACGCCTCGGCCGGCGTGTTCGCGATCGGTCAGCTCGCGCTGGGCCTGCTGTTCGGCCTTGGCCAGGCGACGACGGGAATCGTTGCCGCGGGCCAGCTGGCGATCGGGCTGGCCTTCGGTCTCGGGCAGTTCGCGAGCGGCTACGTCGCCATCGGTCAGTTCGGCATCGGCCACTACGTGCTCGCCCAGATCGGCGTCGGCACGCATGTCGTGGACATGCGCGGCGTCTCAGGGGTGGCGGCGGAATTCTTCCGGTCGCTGTTGCCGAAGTCGGGTGCGTAGCCGAGAGTCGAATTCAAGCTATTAGTCGTCAGGCTCTGTCTCAGAACTCTGCCGCGGGCCCAAGGCCGAGCGAATCGTCGGTTGGCAAGGAGGCCGAAGCAGGCGATGTCGCTGTGCATCGTCGATGGAGGCCGACGCCGCCAACGGGCGATGCAGCCGGTCGA
>NYZC01000071.1 GCA_002686995.1 Phycisphaeraceae bacterium
GTCGAAGGTCGAAGGTCGAAGGTCGAAGGTCGAAGGTCGAAGGTCGAAGGTCGAAGGTCGAAGGTCGAAGAATTGTATTGGGCGCGATCGACCGGCCGTTCGCGCCGCTCCTCGCTCCCCGCCTTACTGCCCGCCGGCGATCGAGTCCGGGCCGCTTCCCGCCGTCTTGACGTACTTGCCGTCGGCGCCGCGCTCATACCGCGTCAGCCCATGCTTCGCGACGTTGTCCCCGCTCAGCATGTTCTTCGCCTGCCGGTCGGTCCACTTCTTCGGAAGGTTCGGCGGCTGGAACACCCGCCGCACCGGCTGCCCGGTCGTCGGATGCTTCGCGAGGGGCGCGTCGGCCATCCTCTGCTCGACCTCGAACTGCTGACCGGGCTCACCGCCCTCGAGTACGACTTCGTAGACGTAAGTGGGCATGAGTACTCATTCTATCGTCCGGTTCCGCGCCCCCCCTTTGGCGGGTTGCGGGGTCCGGGTTCCGGATTTCGCGGTCGAGGACGAAATCTCCGGAACTTGACGCCCCCACCCGTCGCTCCCAAACTGTCCGCCCCACCCGGTCAAGACCGCCACCAATAAGAGAAGGAACCCAGAAAATGAGCGAACACGGCGACAAGATCACGTTCAAGGGCGGCCCCCTGACCCTCGTCGGCGACGAGGTCAAGGTCGGCCAGCCGGCCCCCGACTTCACGGTCGCCGGCAACGACCTTTCGCCGGTGTCGCTCTCCTCCTACCGCGGCAAGGTGACCATCATCTCCAGCGTGCCGTCGCTGGACACCCCGGTCTGCGACACGCAGACCCGCCGATTCAACGAAGAGGCCTCGGCCCTCGGTGATGGCGTCGCGGTCCTCACCGTCAGCGTCGACCTGCCCTTCGCGCAGTCGCGCTGGTGCGGCGCGGCCGGCGTCGAGAACGTCACGACGGTCTCCGACTACAAGGACCGCACCTTCGGCACGACCTACGGTCTGCATATCAAGGAGCTTGGCCTGCTCGCCCGAGCCGTGATCGTCGTCGACAAGGACGGCGTGGTGCAGCACAGCCAG
The DNA here is from genome assembly GCA_002686995.1 of Phycisphaeraceae bacterium. GTDB lineage: Bacteria > Planctomycetota > Phycisphaerae > Phycisphaerales > Phycisphaeraceae > NYZC01. The sequence continues at coordinate 1,044 of NYZC01000071.1, forward strand.
CTCGTCAAGGAAGTGACCGAGGAGCCCGACTACGCCGCGGTCCTCGCGGCAGCCAAATCCGCACTCTGACGCGGCCGACTCCAATTCCTGTTCGGCACTCGGTTTTTGGGGGGGGCAGATATCGGGGCCGGCCCCGGGGTCAGCCCCGGTGTTTGCTGTTTGCGTTGTTTCGTATCCCCGGACGCACTTCGGGCCGTCTCTGCCAGGAGGGCGTCGCCGACACCGGGCCGGGGACGGCCCGGATCGGCAACCCAAGTCGAACGTCCAATGACGCGGACGTCGCAGTTGGATTCCCGAGCGAATTCCGTGGCGAACGGGATTGGGGCAGATCCCGTTTCCGGCGAATCGTCCTCGTACTCGTTCTCGTCCTCGATCAGCGCTGCGCTGGCCTCCGAACCCGAGCACATCGCTCGGCGTGATGCGGCGCCCATTCCCCAGACCTGCGAACACAGGGGTTCGGATCTGGTCAGACCCCATTCCGTTCGACACGGAGGGCGTTGCCGACTCCGGGCCGGGACGGCCCGGCCCGGCAACGCGGACGCGGAGCGGTACGGACGCGGCATCACGTCGCAGGAGGCATCCGAATCTCACTGCCAGCGCGCGGCGGATCGAGGACGAGGACGAGGACGATTGCGGAAAAACGGGGGCTGACCGGCCGGTCAACCCGCCGACCGGGGCGCCACAGGTGGAGAATCCCCAACCCGATTGGGAAATTTGGCCAATTCATTCCCCAGTCCCATGGCCGAATCCGCGTTTCCAGCCTGTCAAGCCGGTTCCATCCTTCTGGCACGATCGTTGCAAACCTTACCTCCGTGACACCGGGGGCGGTTTCTCGAGGACGACGAATCACTCACTGACCCGTAAGCCACGGGACGGAACGAGGATCGTCGGGAGGCTTCAGACAGGCAAAGGGAAACGCCATGGATCTGCTCGTCGGTGAATCTGACTGGTCGAACCGAATACGCGAGGACATCGAGCGTGTCGGCCCCACCACCTCCACCGTGCTCATCACTGGGCCGACCGGCACCGGCAAGGAGCTGATCGCCCGCTCGGTGCACCAGTCAAGTCCGCGCAAGGAGAAGTCTTTCGTGACGGTGGATTGCGCCTCGATCCCGTCGAGCCTGGTGGCCAGCCAGCTGTTTGGCCACGTCAAGGGCGCCTACACCGGCGCCGACTATGGCTCGATCGGATTCTTCCGCGCCGCCGACGGCGGCACCATCTTTCTGGATGAAATCGGTGAGCTCCAGGCCGACGCCCAGGCTCACCTGCTGCGCGTGCTCCAGGAGCGGGTCATCGTGCCCGTCGGGAGCCAGAAACCTGTCCCCATCGACGTGAGAATCGTCGCCGCCACCAACCGGGACCTGGCGGAAGAAGTCCGCAAGGGCAGATTCCGCCAGGACCTTTTCTACCGACTCAACGTCGTGCCGCTCGAAACCGTCGCCCTGGCGGATCGACGCGACGACATCCCGCTTCTTGCCGACTACTTCCTGGCCCGCCAGTGGATCGACACCGGCATGCCGCTCAAGCGACTGTCGGACGGGGCCCGGGCGCTGATGGCCGAGCACGACTGGCCCGGCAACGTCCGCCAGATCCAGAACATCCTCGAACGGGCCGCGGTGTTCACCGACGGGCCCGAGATCGACGCCGGCATCCTCGCCAGCTACCTCGGCCAGCGCCACGTCGTGGAGTCGATGCCGCCGCGATTCGAGATCAAGATGCACCCCGAGAGCGCCGAACAGTGGCCGACGTTCGAGCAGTTCGAAGACGACCTGATCCGACGTACGCTCGAGCGGACCGGCAACAATCGCACGGCCGCGGCTCAGCTGCTCGGCATCGACTACCGCCGACTGAATCGGATGATGCAGAAGTACGGCCAGTCGGTTCCGGACAAATCGTCCCGATCCACGATCGAGGCCTGATTCCGGACCCTCGTCGCCACAATGGCGGCAAGAATAGCGAGCCATTCTGGCCAGCCCCCGGGCCTCCCGCCGGGGCCCGCCTCGCGCGCCGCACCACCCCTTTCAAGCTAAACGGCTTCACGACCGACTCTTACACGAATGGTCGAAATCGCCGGCCCAGATGGCACGTGGGTTGCTCTAAGCTTCCCATCTTCATTCTCCTCCTTCGACCGGGCGCGTAAAACTTTGTGATCCTTCGATCACAAGCGTTACGCGGCCGGTTTTTTCATGCGCGTCGACGAAGCGCTGGAAGCTGAAGGAACCACGGTGCCGCATTTCATTTGGATGTAACCGGTCGGCCGCGGGTGCACAGCCACGAAAAGCCATGAAAAGCCGCAAAGAGGAACGAAGATATCGTTGGTGCCGCCGACGAATCCGCCGATCAACCGTCGAATCATGAAGTCGGGATCGTAGATTTCCGCTTCGTGGCTTTTCGTGGCTTTTCGTGGTTTATTGTGGCTGTTTCGGCCCGCGGAGCACCGGTTACGCCCATTTTATTTCATGATTTCGAAGCGTGAGCACTTCGGCGACAGATCAGGATCCATCATCCCCTAACATGTCGCCCGGTCGATCAGGAGCCAGGGACAGTTGACTCACGCATCAGGGACGAGCGACGCGTCAGCGCGCGACCGCGAGGAGCCGTCGATCCCCGCGCTCAGCGCGTCGCCCGACGTCGCCGAGTCGTTCGGGAACGTCCGGCACGACCTGCCGAGGATCGATGGCTACCAGGTCACGGGCCTGCTCGGTCAGGGCGGCATGGGCACGGTGTGGCGCGCGGTCGAGACCTGCACGCGCCGGCCAGTGGCCCTCAAGCTTCTCGGCGGCGCCGCGTTCCGCTCGCCCCGCGCCCGGGCCCGCTTCGAGAGGGAGATCGCCCTGTCGGCGCGGCTCGAGCACCCGCACATCGCGCGGATCTACCACAGCGGACTGCACGAAGGCGTCTACTTCTACGCGATGCAGCTGGTGGTCGGCCTCCACCTGGACGAGTCCGTCCGTCATGATCCTGACCCGCGGCGGACGCTCACGCTGGTGGCGTCGGTCTGCGACGCGATCGCGTACGCGCACGAGCGGGAAATCGTTCACCGCGATCTGAAGCCGTCCAACGTGCTAGTCACCTCGTCGGGACAGCCGTTCGTGCTCGATTTCGGTCTGGCCAGGGCCCTGTCGTCCGACGAACCGGCCACCCTCACCGTCGACGGCGGACCGGCGGGCACGCTTTCGTACATGGCGCCCGAGCAGGCCGCCGGAAGGCTCGACCGGGTCGATCAGCGCAGCGACGTGTACAGCCTCGGCGTGATCCTGTTTCGGCTGCTGCTCGGGAGGTTTCCGCACGACAGCACCGGAGGTCCCCTCGCGGTGCAGCAGCGCATCATCGAAGGTCACATCGCGTCCCCGGCGCGCGTCGACCCTCACGTCGACGTCGATCTCGCGGCGGTTCTGCTCAAAGCGCTGGCGCGGGATCCCTGCGACCGCTATCCCGACGCCGGCGCGCTGGGTGACGACCTGCGCCGCTTCCTGGCCGGCGATGCAATCCACGCCCGCGCACCGACCCTACTGCGGAAGTGCCGGCGCCGGCTCAGCCGGCATCGGCGCGGGGTGATCACGGCCGCAGCCACCCTGATCGTCCTTGCCGCGCTGGTTCTCGCTTTCGCGGCCCGATCAAGCGCCGCGCGGCAGCGCGCCGAGCGTGATCAGACCACCGCGCGACACGTCACGTTCGCCATGCACCTCACCATGGCGCGCAGCAATCTCGTCCGGCGCGATCTTCCGGCGGCCAGGGCGCATCTCGACCGCTGCCCGCCCAATCTGCGCCACTGGGCATGGCACCGTCTCGACCTGACCGTGCGCCATCTCGGCCTCGAGGGCAGGCGGGGCGCCCCCGGCATCCGCACGTTCCGCGCCGGCGATCACGCGGCAGTGCGTCTGGTGCGCCTCGCGCCGTCGCAAACCGACGAAGCGCTCGTGGCCGCGACGGTCGACGAGCGCGGTGTCATCGGCCTGCGCGACCTCGCATCGCATTCCGAGACCGTCATCCGTGCGGACCACGGCCCGGTCGCGGACCTTGCCTTCGGTAATCACGGTCGCCACCTCGCTTCGCTGAGCCGCGGCCGGCTGACCCTCCGCGACGCACGCGACGGCGCGACGCTCGTCGTGCTCGCGGTGCCGAACGACACGGCGTCCCTCGCATTCGCGGGCCTCGACGATTGGGTCGCGGCGGCCACTCCGCATGGCCTGACGATCTTCGAGTCGATGTCCGGAGAGGAAGGGCTCATCCTGAACGCCGCCGCTCCACTGGCGCACGCGCGCACGGCCGGGCTGCTCGCTTCGATCGATCCGCGCCGCACCGGCCAGGTCATGATCATCGACACGACCGACTGGCAGGAAGCCGCGCGCATCGTCGGCGGCGCGCATCCGGGACGCATCGTCCTCAGCGACGACGGTCGCCGCCTCGCCGCCTGCCATGGCGACGCCGTGACGATCTGGTGCGTTCAGTCCGCCGCGGTCCTTTCGCGCTTCCGTCCGTACGCCGGCGAACCACCTGACGACCTCGCGTTCAGCCGCGACGGCGCTCGCCTACTCACCGCGGGACCGTCACTGCGCATCTGGGATGCGTACTCCGGCGAAGAGCTCATGGAGCTGGGCGGCGACCGATCGGGACGTTACTTCAGCGCGACGTTCAGCCCGGACGACCGTCGCATCGTCGCGTCGAGCACGGGAAGGATCACGGTCTGGGAAACGCGGAACGCGGAACATTGAGAAAGGGTCGGTTGCCAGGTGCCCTTGACACCTTCCACACGCCCCTGAACGCGCGTCGTGGTACCTTCGACCTTCGACCTTCGACTCTCGACCTTCGACTGCCTTATCATGCCGTGGATCACATGAACGCCCGAACCGGAGACCGGCCATGAAGATGTTCAGCCAGGGAAACTGGACCGACGCCGCCGACACGATGCCCGTGCACAACCCCTTTGACGGCTCGGTCGTCGACACGGTGCCGCGCGCCGGCGCCACGGATGTCGACGCCGCGCTCGAGGGCGCCGTCGCCGGCGCGGAGATCGTGCGCCGGATTCCCGCGTTCGACCGCGCCGGATTTCTGCGGCGCACCGCCGACCTGATGCTCGAGCGCAGCGAAGACCTCGCGCGGACGATCAGCATGGAGGAGGGCAAGCCCATCACCGAATCGCGCGTCGAGGTGACCCGCGCGTCCGAGATCATTCAGCTCTCCGCCGAGGAGGCCAAGCGTCTGACCGGCGAGGTGCTCCCGCTCGACGCCGCCCCGGGCGGGGCCGGTCGACTCGGCTTCACCCTGTGCGTGCCCTGCGGCGTCGTGGCGGCGATCACCCCGTTCAATTTCCCGCTGCACCTGGTCTGCCACAAGGTCGGCCCGGCGCTCGCCGCCGGCAACAGCGTCGTGCTCAAGCCGGCGAGCGACACGCCGCTCTCGGCGCTGAAGCTGGTCGAGCTGCTGCTGGAAGCCGGCGCGCCGCCGCAGGGCGTCGCATGCATCACCGGGCCCGGCGGCAAGATCGGTGACGCCCTGTGCTCGGATCAGCGCGTACGGAAGATCACCTTCACCGGCAGCTTCGAGGTCGGCGATCACATCTGCCGCGTCGCCGGCATGAAGAAGGTGACGATGGAGCTGGGCTCGAACGCGCCGCTGATCGTGATGGACGACGCCGACCTCGACAAGGTCGCCGATGCGGTCGCCATCACGGGGTTCGCGAACGCCGGGCAGGTCTGCATCTCCACGCAGCGCATTCTCGCGGAACGCAAGGTCTACGACGATCTGCTGGAGCGCACCGTGCAGCGCGCCGACGCGATCCGGACCGGCGATCAGCTCGAGGACGCGACGAAGATGGGACCCATGGTGCGCGCGTCCGACGCCGAGCGCGTCAGCGCATGGATCGACGACGCCGTCGCCGGCGGGGCGCGGCTGCTCACCGGCGGTGGCCGCGACGGCGCCATCGTGCAACCGACGGTGCTGGCGGACGTCGATCCCGCGATGCGCATCAGCTGCGACGAGCTGTTCGGTCCGGCCGTCGGCCTCACGCCCGTCTCCGACATCGACGAGGCGATCCGCCTCGCCAACGACTCGAACTACGGTCTTTCCGCCGCGATCTTCACCCAGAACATCGATCGCGCGATGCGCTTCGTCAACGAAGTGCACAGCGGCAACCTGCACGTCAACTGGGGCACGCAGTGGCGCGCCGACCTGATGCCCTACGGCGGACTCAAGGACAGCGGCATGGGCAAGGAGGGGCCGCGCTACGCGGTAGAGGAGATGACTGAGCAGAAGATGGTCGTCATCCACTGAGCCGCGTGTAAGCCCCCCTTCATACGGGGGGATGCGGGGGGTGCCCCGAAAGTCCGGATCTGGCACAAGATCGGTTGCACCCTTCATTCCGCGCTGTGGCTTTTCATGGCGTGATAGCCGCCGTCACGGGCACGGCCAACCCGCCCGCCGTGCGCTCAGAGGGTCGCGAGCGCAGGGAGATTGTCTCGCACTGGAAGCCACGCCGGATCGACACCCGGGGACGGCGATTCCCGGGCCTGGATCCACCCGTGCCAGCGCAGAAGCTGATCCGCGCGCGACGGCGGTATCGCCTGGTTCGTGAACGTCGACAGGACCAGGCCGAGATCGTCGCTGCCCACGACGCCGTCACCCGTAAGATCACCCGCGGCAAGGTCGCCGGGCGTCACGCTCTGTGTGAATCGGCTCAGCACCGCCCCGAGGTCGTCGGCGCCGACCACGAAATCGCCGGTCGCATCACCTGGAATCGTCACCGTCAACCGCGGCGAGCGCACCGACAGCGATACCGGGCTGCCGCCGGCGGCGAGCAGCACCGTGTCCGCCGGACCGTCCACGACGATCTCGAACGTGAAGACGCCCAGCGCGCTCGGCTGCACCTCGTAATCAACGCGGACCAGGCCCGCGCCGTCCGCCGCCGGCAGCAGTCCGGTATCGAAGTTCGCCGTGCCCAGGTAATAGGACTGCGGCAGATCATCAACGACGCCTCCGGTGTTCAGCAGCCCGGGCGGACTCGGCCCCGTCGCCGCCGGCGCCACCACCGCCTCCCCCCCGCCGGCCAGCACGACCCCCGCAGGGCCCGTCAATCGGACGCGGACCGAGTAGTCGAGCAGGTCGATCGAATCGACGTCCGAAGTGCGCACCACGAAGTCCAGCGAACCGCTCACGGCGCCGGTCAAAGGCGTCGTCATCAAACGGTCGGCGCCTTCCACCGATGCCGACTCGGGCCCGGCGCCGCCTCCCGGAACCGGGCGCAGCCGGCGTCCCTGGTTCGTTCGAACGATCTGGGCATCATCGCTGATCACCACACCGTCGCCGGTGAGATCCGCGAGCGGCGTATACCCCGTGAAGAACGGTGTGCCCACGTTCGAAAGCAATGCGCCGCGCATCGCCGCCACGTCGTAAATCGACACGACTTCGTCCCCGTCGACGCTACCGGCGAGCAGATGCAGACCCATGACAAGCGCCCCCCCGGGTGACCCGTCTCCCGACGTCGTGCTCTGATCGTCGACCCACTCGCCGTCGAGGGCGTTGCCGGCCGCGTCGGTTACGGCGTCCGACAGCGCGATCTGCATCACCGCAGAAGGCAGTACCCCGTCCAGCGTCCACGTCGCCAGGTGCGTCTGCGCGTCGTATTCGACGCCCAGCACGCCGTGACTGCCCGAGGCGTGCGTGACCGAGAGATCCTCCGCCGCGACGGCCACGGCCTCGTCGAAGCGCATCACGATCCGGTCGACGGTCGACCACGGCACGGCGCGCCGCTGATCCGGGCCTGTCGACAGGAGGTATCCCGAAGCACCCCCCAACCCATAGTTCGAAAGCGCATTGTCGAACGCAGGCGTCCACGCGGTGCTGCCAAGAAACACGTCGAGCACGCGCGGCCCCGTGTCGTCGAGGTCGGCGGTCACCAGCAGGTCGTCGAACTCGGCGAGCGCGGCGTCCGTCCCGAGTCCGACGGTGCCGATCGCAAGGCTGCCGCCAAAGTCGTGGCTCAGCTTCTCGTCACCGTCTACGGTCAGCGTCGCGACGCCGTCGCGGATCGAAAGCACGAGCGCGTAGTCCCGGTCGGTCAGAAGGCTCTCATCGTGCGACGCCTCGACCGACCACGTCGTGCCGTCGTAGCGTCCCATCCGCCACTGTCCCGCGCCGAAGAATCCGCCCGCGTATCCGAAATCCATGGGGCCGCGGTGGTCGAAGACGATCAGCGCGTTGCGCGAAGACCCGCCGGCGAGGCCGCGCACAACGGCCGATACGTCGAATCGCGCCGGTGGTCCGGCCAGGTCCAGCACCGAGACGGCTGGCGTTCCTGTCGCCGGCCGTGCCTCGTAGCGTCCCGCCTCCGAAACCCTCCAGCCACCGCTCGGCATGAAGAATTCGGCGGTGCCGTCGTCGAAGTCCTCGAAATGCGGCAGGGACGCGACGCCGCGGATCGACAGGTCGTCGAACACCGCGATGGCGTCCCGGGCGCCCGCGCCGACCTGGCCCGTCATCGCGCCGGCGCCGCCGAAGTCGTAAGCCAGCTTCGGCACGTCGTCGACGATGAGCGTCACCGCGCGACCTCGAACCTCCAGGCGCAGCCGGTAGTCCTGCTCCGGCGCCAACGGTTCGGTCAGCATCGCGTCGACCAGCCAGTTCGCTCCGTCGTAACGTCCGACCTGCCACTGCCCGGCGCCGATGAAGCCGCCCGCGAACCTGAAGTCCGACGGGCCCTGGTAGTCGAAGATGAGCAGTCCGTTCTGCGACGCACCGCCCTCCTTGCCGCGGATGAGCATCTCGAGGTCGTAGAGCGCGGGTAGCGTCTCGCCGAGCGTCAGGACGCTCAGCGCATGCCCGCCCTCCGGGGACGTGCCCAGGTAGCGGTCGAACTCGTTGACCTGCCACGTCCCCGCGACCGGCGTGAAGAAGCCGTCGTCGCCGTCTCTGAAATCCTCGGACGCGGGGAGGCGCGGCGCGTTCTCAATGAGCAGATCATCGAACACCGCCGCGGCGCCGCGCGTACCGAGACCCACCCGACCGTCGTGCAACCCGTCCGCAAAGGTATGGCTCAGCACCGCGACCCCGTCGACGTGGAGCGACACCGCGCTGCCGTCGATCAGAAGATCGAGCGCGTAGTCGACGTTCACGTCCAGCGCGTCGGGCACGCGCGCGTCCGCGACCCAGCCGCCTCCGTCGTGGTGACCGATCCACCATTCGTCGGCGCCGTAGAACGCCGCGGCGAACTTGAAATCGGCCGGCCCCTGGTAGTCGAAGATCAGCGCACTGTTGCGGTTCTGGCCACCGTCGCGGCCCTGCGTGACCCCTTCCATGCGAAACGTCGGAGCCAGCCCCGATCCGCTCAAGGCGAGGACGGATATCGCATCGCTCCCGGAGGGACCGGTCGCATCATAGCGCTCCGCGCTGACGTTCCAGATCCCCGCAAGCGGATCCAGCCCGTCGGCCGCGCCGTCCGCAAAGTCTTCGATGTAAGGAAGGGTCACCGGGATCAGCCGGCGTCCGAAGTCACGGGTCACGGTCCGACCGCTTCCGAGGTTCACGACGTGGCCGCCGCTCGCGGGCAGCGTCGCCGACCAGCCCGGCGGCGTCGCGACGTCGACCGTGTGCGTCACGGGAGACAGGCCGGGAAACGCATAGCCTCCGGCGGTGCCGGTCTGCGCGCGCGGCTCGTTCGCATCGAGCACTCCGTCGGCGTTCTCGTCGAGGTAGACCGTCCAGCCCGCGAGGCGCGGCTCATCGACGTCGATCACCTGGTCGGCGTCGACGTCGTGCCACACCGTCCCTTCGATGCGTCCGGGCTCGACGATGTCGAATCCCGGGAACGGCGTGCGGCTGAAGAGGTGACCGGTGCCGCCCGGCAGGTTCACGATCATCCGGTGGTTCGTCAGGGAGATTCGCTTCTGACCCGCCAGCGCCGGATCCAGCCGGTAAACGGTATCGACCGTGCTGTCGAACTCGATCGTGAACTGCTGCGCCGTGTCGGCCGCGCTGAGCCCCATGCCGTACTGGTTGTTCACGACCATGAAGCTGTCGTGGCCCGTGCCGTCCCGGAACGATCCGAAAGTCCCGGTCATACTCGGATTCGTGGGATTGGCGGTCTCGATGCTTACGAGCTTCAGCTCGGGCTGGACGGTGGGATCGAATCGCGACAGCCAGGGCAGCGCCCCCACCGGCCCCACGAAGCGAAGATCGACGCTCGTCGTCTTCTTGAGGTGCTCGCCGATCACCTGGATTTCCTGGTTGACGGCCGCCGCCGCGTCGTAGATCGACGACGGCACGCCGCCGGATCCGACCAGGCCCGGACCGAAAGCGAGGTCGTAAGTGAAATACTGGAACCCCTTGTAGCCGGCGGCCAGGTGCGTGTAGAGGTCGAAGCGCAGATCGGACTCACTGGGCACCCGCTTGCCGAGGGCGTTGCCGAACGACTGGACGAACTTGAAGTAGGGCACGCCGTGGAGGCGGGCCTTGTCGCGGATCGACGTCAGCGCGGGCCAGTAGAAGGACGAGGTGTCACCCGTGTCACCGAAGGGATAGAAGTCGTAGCTGACCGCGTCGGCCTCGACGACGGTAATGAAATCGTCGATGTACTGGTCATAGTCGTATCCCGGCGGCGCGGAGCCGCCGTAATACGTGTCGCCCAGCGCGCCCGGCGGAAAGAGATTGCCGTACACGAGCGTGTCCGGAAAGCTCTGCTTGAAAGCGTCGGCGATGATCTTCAGCTCGTCGAACTGAAGAAAGGTCGGCTCGTCCTTCAGGAGCAGGCCCGTGTTGCCCGGGTTGTTCGACCGGAGCGTCGTCAGGTACGTCATCCAGTCGAACGGGGCGCCATTGATGTCCGTGCTCAGATCGAACGTGGTGACATGCTGGTGCCAGGGCACGCCCGCGGCGGCCGACTCCTGCACCAGGGCGGTCTGCTTCTTCCAGGCGAGCATCGTGTTCAGCCCCGCCCCCGTATAGGTGCTCATCTCGAGCAGATCCGGGTTCTGCGTCAGGCCGGAAAGGTAGAGCGGGTTGCTCTGGACCCAGGCGTTGCCGAAGTCGGTGGGCCAGCCCGCGGGCCGGCCGCTCAGCAGCAGACGCGGCTCGAGCGGTTCGAACGAGACGGGATCCTGCCTTGACAATCTCAGGTTCATCGCACCGGAATGAAGGATCGGGGGTGATGACCGCCTGGGGCGGGGCCTTCGTTCATTCTAGGCCGGGCGTCAGGCCGGGCGGACGCCGGCGCGCGCCTGAATGCCAAAACGGACGCCGAAACAGCCAGCCAAACTGGTTAGTTCCGATGCAGGAGGATGCAGGAGGACACACCTCACCGGCTCCGCCGAATGCGGATTGGTGACGCTAACCTCTGCAACAGAACGACTTGAGAAATATTTTTCGAATCGCATCGCGGTGGGCACGCGGGTTGCTGTAACGTGTGGTGTCTTTCTCCTTTCTTTCGACCAGCCGCGTAAGGCACAAGGGTCCTGAAAAGGATCACGAGCCTTACGCGGCCGGTTTTTTTTTCCGCCGCACCGTTCGTCAGTTCGTCATCCGCATCCTTGACCTGCGGGCGCCCATCACCTAACATCCATCGTTCACTAGGTTTACGCTCGATCACCTGAAGGGCGCCGCCATCCGGCCACACCGATTCGACCACCCAGGTCGCCGTTGCGCGGCGTTCACCCTGATCGAGTTGCTCGTCGTCATCTCGATCATCGCCCTGCTGATCGCGCTGCTCCTGCCCGCGATCAAGAAGTCGAAGGCGTCAGCGATGGCCATGGTCTGCCTGAGCAATCTGAAGCAGCTCGGGCTGGCGGTCTCCGGTTACTCGATCGACTACCAGTACATCGCGTTCAACCACCATGGCGCCGGCAGGCGCCACACCTGGAACCGCGAGATCGTCCTGACCGAGCACATCCCAGGCATCGACCAGCTTGACCCGGCGAACGAGTATGACCTGCTCGTGGAGGACGAGCCCATCGAGGCGTTTCTCTGCCCCGTCGCCCGCGGCGAGCCGTTCCTCGACAACTTCAACCCCGTGCACACGATCAGCTACAATATGAACGGGTATCCCCACAACGGCCTCTCCTGGCTCGGGAACATGCGCGACTACGTGGCCTACGGCCATCCCGGAAATCAGGTCGTGTCGGATATCGAGGACCCGGGCGGAACCTACCTGCTCTACGACATGAATCCCATGCAGATGCACGAGTGGGACGCGCCGTGGCCCCGCTCGGACACGCGGCGCGAGAACCTGATCGGAGACCAGTTCGTGCCGCGTTACCACCATGGGGGCGGCAACTTCCTCTTTGCCGATTCGCACGGTGAGAGCATTCACTACGACGACGCCGACGTGTCCTGGGGCGTGTACTACATCCCCAATCCCGGAGGGCCCGCCGACGGCGGCGGCGCCTGGTCGATCTTCGCGGACTAGCAGCATCCCCGAGAGAACGGAAGGAAGGAGATCTGGAAATGACGCAATGAACGAAGGAGCCGGGAAGATTGCGCGCCGGGGTATCGATACTGTCTTCATGCCATTCTTGTTGGGATACGCAGATTCTGACTGCAACACCTTTTTCACCTAAGGAGAATCACATGTCCAAGTCCATCACCACGCTCGGTCTCGTCGTCGCCGTTCTGCTCGGCGCATCGGGCACGGCCCAAGCCGACTTCAACGAGAATTTCCAGAGCCAGACCGCGGCCTCGGAATACGGTACCGGCGACTTCGACCCATTGCCGGCCCCCCCATACTTCATCAACGAGGACGCCGACGGGGTCATCCAGGTCATCGACGCCAACACCGCCATTAGCGGGGGCGACCCCGACAACAACCCGCTGACCGGCGACGAAAAGGCGTTGAAGCTCGCCGCCAACAGCGGTTTCAACCGCTTCCAGATCTCGGACGCCGACGTGAGCATCTCGACCGTCCAGTTCGATTTCTGGCTGAACCCGGGCGCCGGCGAGGGCGGCGATCGTCTCATGGAGGTCTTCGTGAACGATCCGGGAATCTCCGGAGGTTTCGATCTCTGGTCGTTGCGGATCTTCGAGGACGGCACCTTCGACACCGAGACGCTTTCCGGCGGCTGGAATCCCACCGGCGTGAACGTGCCGAGGAACCAGTGGAACGACATGATCATCACCTCCGACGGTCCGGCCGGCATCGTCCACATGTACCTCAACGGCACCCGGGTCGGGACCAACCACTACGTGGAACGTGGTGACAGCTTCAACGATCTGAACATGTTCGCCGGCGACATCTCGGGCACCGGCGCGGGCGTGTTCCTCGATAACATCTCGATCACCGAAGAGTTCTTCCCGGAGCCCGGCACCGCCACGCTGCTGATGCTGGGCGCGGTGGCCCTCGCCAAGCGGGCGCGGCGCGCGTAAGGATTGAACTTGTGACTGATTGATCGATCCGGGCCGGCGAAAGTCGGCCCGGATTCTTTTTTGCGCTGCCCCCGGCGAACCGCGCGGCGTCAGCCCGCGGGTCGGACGTGCGCCACCGTTCAACCGCGCCGGCGGCATGTCGGCTGCGGATGCGTTCGGCGGCCGTCACAGTTAATTGACGGTCATGGCATCCGACCCGCGGGTTTACGCCGCGCGGTTCGCCAGGTTCGTCAAGCCCGCACCGGCAGTGCTCACTGCATCGGGAACCGAATCACGCTGTAGTTCTGCGCGTCCACGCGCACCGGAATGACACCGTCGCGCACCGTCGGGAACGCGGGTCCCGGATGCGCCGACATCTTCATGTCCGGCCCGTCCTTCTCCCGGTCGTAGTTCATCTGAGGATGTGTCCATCCGTGGTTCCTCTCCCCTCCCCCGCGCACTCAATTCACGACATTCCGCAGTGGCTCGCCGAGAATCGCCGCCCGGCACGCTGCCGCTGCCTTGGTGCGCATCTCTTCGAGTCCTTCCACGCTGTAGAACGCCGCGTGCGGATTGAGGATGAGCCGGTGATGAGCCGGGTGGTCCGGGTCGCGCCAGGCCGCGACCACGAGATCGTCGGGAACGGGAGGCTCGGTCTCCAGCACGTCGATGCCCGCGCCGGCAAGGTGTCCGCTCGCGAGCGCTTCGATCACCGCGTCCATGTCCAGGACGCCCGCCCTTGCCGTGTTGACGACGAACGAGTCGCGCGGCATCCGCGCCAGCGCATCGCGGCCGATCAGGCCGCGCGACGAATCGTTCAGATCGCAGTGGATGCTCAGCACGAAAGACCGAGCCAGCAGCGCTTCCAGCGTGTCGACGCGCCGAACGCCAAGGGTCTTGTCGAACCCGTCCTGCCTGTACGGATCGTAAAACACGACATCGAACCCCAGCGCCCGCGCGCGCAGCGCCGCCGCCATGCCGATGCGTCCGAGACCGACGACGCCGAACACGCGCCCCCGCAGTCGGCGCAAGGGCGTTGACTCGGTGTACGACCAGTCGCCGAGGCCGGCGCGCATTCGGCTGCAGTAATAATGGGTGCCCCGCACCAGCGACAGCGTCATCGCGATCGCTGAATTCGCCACTTCTTCCGTGCCGTAGTCAGGTACGTTGACGACAGGAATGCCGCGCTCCCGGGCCGCGACAAGGTCGACGTTGTCGTACCCGACACCGGCGCGGGCGATCAACCTGCATCGATCCAGGCGCTCGATCAGGCGCCGCGTGATGACTGCGTAGTGAAAGGTGATCAGCGCATCCGCGTCCTCGACACGACCGAACAGCTCTGCATCGTCCCTGGCTTCCAGCGCCACGACGTCGGCGACGCCGTCCAGCGCCGCGCGTTCCGGCTCGAGCGGATCCTGCACATCGATGAAGTCGGTGATCACGACCTTGTGCATGTCGGTCGCGAAAATAGCAGATCGGCGGACTCTGATCGACGACGTCGTAGCGCAGGCACTACCATGGCTCCGCGGTCACGTTCGTCCACGCGACCACTCCCTGCCGACACCTGCGATTCCTGCCCATGAGCACACCCGGCATCGGATACGGCACCATTCCCTGGTGGGTGTGGAACGGCCACATGAACTACGGCGAAATCGAGCGTCAGCTCGATCTCATGAAGGCCGCCTCGATGCAGGGCTGGACCCTGTGGGCGCGGTTCGGCCTGGAGATCGAGTACCTCGGCCATGAGTTCATGGAGCGGTTCCGATTCGCCGTCGAGCACAGCGCGCGGCTCGGCCTCGACGTCTGGGTGTTCGACGAGTTCGCCTGGCCCACCTGCTCCGCCAACAGCCGCGTGCCCGAAGTCGATCCGACCTACCGCATGCGCGTGCTGTCATGCTTCGCGCATGACGTCGAAGGCAGCGGCGCCTGCACCTTCAGCCCCGACTGGGGTCATTCGGGCTTCAACACGCCCGACGCGCCGACCACGGCGGGCACGGGCGAGGCGCCCTGGCCCGGACCTTCGACGCAGCGCACGCCGATCTCGCCGTACCTGTTCCCGGAGACGAACGAGGAAGGCAACCGCCGCTACTTCGCGCCGCGACTCGAGCGCGCGCTCGCCGTGCCGATCGTCGACGGGCGCATGCAAGTCGACGACATCGTGGACATCACGGGCTCCTGCGACGATCTGACGCTGCACTGGTCGCCGCCGTCGGAATCGTGGCGGATCCTCATGCTCATCAGCCGCGACTTCGGGCTCAACATCGACGTGCTCAACCCCGAAGCCGTGCGCTGCTTCATCGACCTGACCTACGAGAAATACAAGACGTACGTCGGCGCGCACTTCGGGGGCGCGTTCAAGGGGTTCTTCACCGACGAGACGCGGATGATCCGCAACACGCAGCACCGCTTCTACGAGCCCACCATCCCGTGGTCCGTCGACCTGCTCGATCGTCTCGGGCAGCGCGGGCTCGACGACCTCGATGGGTGCCTCGCGGCGGTGTTCGCCGATCACGATGCGCCGTCCGTGACCCGTCGCCGTCTCGCCTGGGGCGAATCGATCACCGACCTCTATGCCGAGTCGTTCTACAGGCAGATTCGAAAATGGGCGGACGATCACGGGGTGATCTTCACGGGCGACTGCTTCTCGGAAGACAGCCTCCTGCTCGGCAGCATGGGCGACTACTTCAAGATAGTGCGCCCCTACCACGTGCAGGGCCTGGATGCCCTGCTCCTGCCCGAGAATCAGTCCCCGGAGACCTTCAAGTCGCCGAAGTTTCCCAGCTCGGTCGCGCACCAGAACGAAGGCCTCGGCGGCGGGCGCTGCCTGTGCGAGGGGCCGGGACTGCTCGGATGGGGCGCCACGATCGAACAGATGAAGCACGTGACGGACTGGCTCTACGTGTTCGGCGTCAACCTGCTGATCCCGAACGCGATGCACTACTCCCTGGCGCACGAGCAGCTCTACGAGACACCCAGCTACTTTTTCCAGTGGACGCTGTGGCCCTTCTATCCCGACTGGGACCGCTACACCGCGACCCTGGGCCGCGCCCTGACGCGAGGCGTGCACCGCGCGCCGGTGGCGTACTACTACCCGACCGAGACGCTGCTCGCGCTGCATCGCCCGATGGAGCCGGGCCGCTGCAACCTGTTCGTCCGGGACGGCATGGCGGCGGTTTACCCGATCGTCGCGGAGACGGCCTACGAGCTGGTGCGCCGCCAGATCGACTTCGACTACGTCGATCGCGGCGCGCTGTCCCGCGCGAAGATCGAGAACGGCCGGGTCGAACTGGCGGGCGAAACCTTCGAGCTCGTCGTCGTGCCCGCGGCAAGCATCATCGCTCGAAGCTCCGCGGAGCAGCTTCGCCGGTATGCCGGGTCAGGCGGAAGGATCCTGTGGATTCGCCCGCTGCCCACGCATTTCGACGACGGCGAGGACGCGTCCGCGCTCGCGCAGTGGATCGAACAGACCCCGCAGGCCTGCACGGTGCTCGACGGCGTGCCGCAGTCCATGATCGACGAGGTCCAGGAAAGGCTGAACACGAAAGGCCGTTCGCTTTCCGAGAGCTACGGCGACCAGGTCGAAGCCGCGATCACCGGACTGATCGACCCACCCGTCCGGGTGCATTCGGATCGTCGCATGGAGTTCGCCGTGCACGAGCGAAGCGACGGCGATGACCGCTCCCTGTTCATCGTCTACTTCGGCAAGGAGCCGTCGACGGCCACGCTCGAACTGCCAGGGTGGCCCGCGGCGGAGCAGGTCGACCTGCTGACGGAGCGCCGTCA
>NYZC01000072.1 GCA_002686995.1 Phycisphaeraceae bacterium
GTGACCGCCCAGCATGTGCGGCTGGCCGGCCGCGTCGACGCGCCGTCGCCGCCCAATGCCGATCCGGCCAAGGACAAGACGGAGGACCGATGGCGACCATGGCGGCGGCAGATGTTCGTGCTGCACGCCCGCGGTCAGATCGATCCGTGCCGGGAACGGCTCGAAGCGCTTGCCGGCGAGACGCCGCTCACGACGCGTCACCTGGGGACGCTCGTGACCGGGTTCACGCTGATCGGCGACCACGACCGCGCGGCGGTGCTGGCGCGGCAGTGGACGGAGGCGGCGCCGGGCGAAGCCGGGCCGCGCCTGGCCCTGGCCCGCGCGCTGCTTGCCGCCGACGATCCCGACGCCGCCCGGCAGGTCGCGGCCGGCGCCGCCGACGGGCGGTCGATCGAGCTGATGATGGGCCGCCTCGCGAACGCGATCGGCCGGTACGCGGAGGCGGAGCGAATCCTCGAGCCGGGGGTCGGTCACCGGGCCTCCGGACTCGAATCCCGGCTCGAGCTGGCCTGGGCGCTGAGCGCGCAGGGTCGGACCGAGCAGGGGCTTCTTCACGTGCGCCACGCGGCAATGACGCACCCCGATGATCCGCGGCCCCACCTGAGCGGCGCCCGGATCGCGCTGTTCGCCGGCGACGACGCCCGCGCCGTGGAGCACCTGACGCGGATCGACCTCGAGACGCTCGGACGGGCGGACCCGGCGCTGCGGGCCCAGATGCGCCTTGCAGGCGGCGAGTTCGACGCGGCGCTCGGCATCTGCGACACCGCCATGGCCGACGGCGTGGCCGATCCGGCGCTGCACCTGATCCAGGCGCGCTGCCGCGGCGCCCAGATGAGCTTCGACGAGGCGGAGCTTCACTACGAAGGGCTGGTCCGGATGCTGCCGAACAGTCCGCTTCCCTACGACCGTCTGGCGGCGTTCTACCTGCGACGCGGCGCGCCGGGGCGCACGCTGTGGCGCGTCGATCTGCTCACCGAGGGCGGTGCGCGAACGGAGTTCTGCGCGATGGTGCGCGCCGTCGTCGATCATGCCGCCGGCCGCCACGCCGCCGCGCAGACGCGGCTGCGCCCGGTGTTCGCCGAGATGGTCGCGCAGCGCCGCGTCGGCGTGATCGCGGTCGCCGACGTGATGCGAGACCTGGGCGGCGCGGACGTGGACCCCGGGCTGCCGTATGCGACGCTCATCGACGCCGATCTTCACGTGGACGCGGCGCGGATGCGCCTTGCCGACCTGGCCCTGGCGCGCGGCGATGCCGAATCCGCCACCCGCTTGCTCGACCGGCTCGAGGCCGACGCCGAGCCGGCGGACGTCGTGACGCGCCTGGCGCTGCTGGAACGCTACCGGCGGTCCGGATCGGTCGACGGGGTGTTGGCCCTGCTCG
Source organism: Phycisphaeraceae bacterium (assembly GCA_002686995.1). GTDB lineage: Bacteria > Planctomycetota > Phycisphaerae > Phycisphaerales > Phycisphaeraceae > NYZC01. Next base: position 1,382 of record NYZC01000072.1, read on the forward strand.
AACGCTGGTCCGACCAGGGCGATTCGACACGGCTTCCCGGTCGCTTGGAGGCCATGGTCCTGATCGAGGCGGGGCGCTACGGCGAGGCCGCGGCGCTCTGCGGTGATCTGGCCGCCCGCGCACCGGAGGACGCGTCGCTGCATCGTCTTCACGCGCAATCCTCCCGGCTCGGCATGGACTTCGCCGGGGCGATCGAGGCGCTGGGCCGGCTCGACGGCACGCGCCGCGACCGGCTCGAGTGCGCGGCGTACGGCGCCCACCTGCTCGCCGCGATCGGCCTGTTTCAGCAGGCCGAGCGGACGCTGGCCGATCTCGACGACTTGGGCTCGACCCACGATCCGCGAGTCAACCGCACGCTTGGCGAAGCGTTGCTGGCGATCGGTCAGTCCGACCGCGCGACGCGGCGCTTCGATCTGATCAACACCGCGTCGCCCGGACACGCCTCGGCCCAGGTGCTGTCGGCGGTCATCGATCGAAAGAGCGGCCGGTTCGAGAAGGCGCGCTGGCGCCTCGAGCAGGCCTTCCGTCGACGCGTCACCGCCGCCGGAGCGGTGAACGCCCTGGTCGAACTGGACGCCCGGATCCCGGTTCATCGCGATCTGCTGGCCGAGGCCGACGACCGGATCACGCTTTCGGACCTGCCGTCCGAATCGCGCGGGACGTGGATCCCGGTTCGGGCTTCGGTCCTCGCCGAGCGGCAGGCGTGGCAGGAGCTGGCCGCCCTGCTCGGCGGCGCCGAAGCGCCGCCGGACCTCGTGCCGGCTCGGATCGCCGTCCTGCTGCACCTGGGCCGGGTCGCCGAGGCGGCGCGGACCTGGGAATCGGCCGAGGCGGATCACGACGCGCCGCTGGCGCCGCTGATTGCCGCGATGGTGCGCGCCACGCCCCGTGCGGTCGAGGGCGAGCCGGCGTTCGCCCGCTTCGTGCGGGCCCTCGTCGAAGAGGACCTCGACGCCGCGCGGGTCGCCGCCGCGCGACCCATGGCGATGGACACCGTGTTCGAGGCCGACCTCCTGACGATGCTGGACGGCCCGACCCTTCGGGCGCTCGAGACGCGCCGGGCGGCTCGGCGCGTCGCCATCGGCCTGCTCGCCTTTCACGCGGGCCTGCCGGGCCTGACGGAGTTCGCGTGCCGTGGAGCGCTCGCCGAAGCGCCGCACCTGGCGCTGACCTACGGGCTGTTCGCCCACCTCGGGATCGAGCAGCAGCGTCCGACGGACCTGGTTCGCGAATCGATGGCGGAGCACTTCCCCGAGAGCGTGCTGGAGGCGTATCTCGACGCCCGGCAGAGCGCCGCCGACGGCGACGTCGAGACCGCGGCCGAGCGCTACCTGGAGGTGCGCGGCCGCGCGCCGGAGCACGATGGCGTCGCGCTCGAGCTGGCGCGGTCGCTGGCGGCGGCGGATCGCGTCGACGAAGCGCTGAGCCATTACCGGCGGCTGGCCGGTCGGGACGGTCCGCGACGCGCCGTGGCGGCGGGCGAGCTGGCGCGCTGGCTTCTGCTGCGGTCCGCCGACGTCGAGCCGGTCCGCGCCCTCGTCGCCGGGGCCGGCGGCGCGGAAGGCGGCGATCCGGTCCTGATCGCCGCGCAGGGCTGGCTCGAGCATCTCGAAGGCGAACACCAGCTCGCGCTGCGCACGCTGAACCGCGCGGTGCTGCGTCGACCCGACGACCGGTACGTGCATTACCGATTGGGGCGGGTGTACGATGTCATCGGCAACCGGAATTGGGCGCGATTTCACCTCCAGCAGGCCCTGACCGGGCCCGATCGACCCTGGAGTGGCGACGCGCGGACCCTCTTGGAGCGCCTGGGCCGCACGACCGCGGACGGCGCTCAGGAAGATCGAACATGACCAGATTCATCCTGGCCCTGCCGCTGTGTCTCGCGATCGCCGGGTGCGGCCAGTCCCCCGATCAGCAGTTGCTGAGCGCTCAGCACGCCCTCCGCAAGAACCGGCCGCGCAAGGCGCTCGAGCTGGCGGAGCAGGTCGTCGCGGCGCAGCCGGACCGGCGCGAAGCGCTGTACGTCATGGCGCAGTCGCAAGTCATGGTCGGCCAGCTCGGCGCGGCTCGCGGCACGATCGAGCGCCTGATCGAGATCCAGGACGACGATCCCGACGCCCGGGAGCTGCTGGTCAGCTGGAGCGTCATCCGGATCGACACGGTGCTGCGCAAGTCGGATTTCCTGACCAACCGCAAGTACCGCGACCAGTTCGACCAGGCCCTGGAGATCGGCCGCCGCCAGGCGAACTGGCTGTCTTCCCGGGAGGGGCGCGTCGCCGAGGCGCTGTTTCTGCAGGCACGGTTCTTCGACCGCGAGATCGTCGTCGTCGACATGCAGCTCGCGAACCAGCAGGACTCGATCCGCAAGCCGGACGAGCACCTGGTGCGCACGCTGGAGAACAAGCGCAAGCACCTGCGGCTCGAGATCGAGAACACGCTGGGCGAGGCGATCAGCGAGCAGCGCGACTTCTACCCGGCCTACGAGATGTACGTGGGCGTGCTCGCGAAGCGAAGGGCCTGGTCCCGGCTCTGGCTGATCTGTCAGCGGCTCAGCGAGATGGAGAAGCTGCCGGCGACGCTCATCGACCAGATCGTCCGGGTGCTCATCCTGATTCCCGCGGACCATCAGCCCCGCGCCCTGCGGCTCGAGCATGCCGACCGCATCGTCACGGCGGTCCGGCCGGAGGAAGCCGGATCCATCGATCTCAAGGTCGCGCAGGCGCGGCTGCATCTCGTGCACGGCCGGTACGACGAGGCCCGCACGGTGCTCGACGAGGTCATCAGCGCCCGGTCGTCTCATCCCAACGGCCGCTACCTGCTGGCCCAGGCGCTCTACCACAACGGTGATTACGAGGAGGCCAAGCGCATCCTCGGCAAGCTGAGCACGCAGGCACGGCTGTCCGACGACGTCCTGACCCTCTACGGCATGACGCTGATGAAGACGGGGGACACGAAGATGGCCAAGGCCGTCCTCATGGAGGCCAAGGCCCTGAACCCGCAGAACGCGCTGGCGGTGGAGAAGCTGTTCGAGCTGATCAACGCGGAGCAGGTCCTCTCGGAAGCCGGCGAGGACATCCTCGGCTACTACGAGGACAACCCGACCGACCCTCGGGCGATCCGCCTGATGGTGCAGTTCTACCAGGCCGACGGACGCCGCAAGGAGCTGCGCGCCAGGCTCGACAAGCAGGTGCAGACGATCCGTCCGCTGCTCGAGCCGCACCTGCTGATCCTCATCAACGGCTACAGCTACCTGAAGGACTACGAGCAGGCGGAGCGGTTCGCCCGGAAGCTGGTCAACCTGGTGCCCGACGAGCCCGCCGCGCTGCTGACGCTGGCCGAGTCGATGCTGCGTCAGGGCAGGGACCGGCGCGTCCGGCGGCTTCTCATGAAGGAGCGGGAGGTCATCTCCGACTGCGGCAGCGTCGACCAGATGCTCGGGATGCTGTACCTGCGCATCTCGGCGTTCGACGACGCGGTCCAGCTGCTCGAGGAGGTCGTCGTCCGCGAGCCGAACAACCACAACGCCCGGCTGCTGCTGGCGCGGGCGCTGGCCAACGTCGGGCTCACCGACCAGGCCCTGCAGCACATCGACAAGGTGCTCGAGGAGGCCCCGGACGACGTGCCGGCCCTGGCCCTCTCGGCACGGATCTGCCAGCTCATCGGCCAGGAGAAGCAGGCCGGCGACCGGCTGGACCGGATCGACGTGTCGAAGGTCGACGCGGTGCGCTATCCCGGCCTGCTCGCCCAGATCAAGCTGCATCAGGGCGACCTGGAGAAGGCGGCCGAGATCTGCAATCGCGCGATCACGCTCGGCAACGGCGACGCGCTGCTGCGGCTGATCCTGGCCCGGGTCTACACGCTCCAGGACAAGCCGCACAAGACCGAGCGGCAGCTTCTGGGCCTGGTCGCGAGCCATCCCGGCAACGCCCAGGCCTACGACCTGCTCGCGCGCTTCTACACGCTGCGCCAGGAGATCGACAAGGGGCTCGAGCAGTTCCAGCGGATCAAGCTGAACGGCGACGACGTGCTGGCGCGGCTCGCCCGGGCCCACCTCCTGATGGCGGCGCGGCGGGCGCCGGAGGCGGTCACCGAGCTCGATGCGAAGTTCACGCCGATGCTGCGCGAGCGCGAGCGCCGGGCGATCACGGTCGCGGACGCGCTGGCCCGCATCCACCTCTCGCAGCGCGACGTCGACGCGGCGCTGAAGGTGTACGACCGGATGATCGGCGCGGACCTGCTGGTGGTCACCGCGCGGCTGCGGCGGGCGGGCGTGCTCGTGTCGGCGGGTCGCCGGGACGATGCCCTCGCGGCGCTCGATGAGATCGCCGGCGAGGAGAATCTCGGCGAGCAGGCGCGGTACCTGGTGATGCGCCGGTACACGGGTCTGAATCAGCCCGACCGGGCCATGGCGATCCTGGACCGATGGATCGCGGACCAGGGCGAGCACGCGGTGCTGCTCGGCTGGAAGGGCGACCTGCTCGTCCAGATGGGCAAGCGGCAAGAGGCGATCGAGGCGCTGCGCCGCGCGGCGGAGATCTCGCCGCAGGCCGTCGGCTTGCGGCGGCGGCTGGCCGGGGTCTGCGTCAGCGAGATGGACTTTCCGGCGGCCGAGGCCGTCCTCGACGAGATGGCGGAGATCGACGCCAACGCCCGGGTCGAGGCGCTCATCTCCAAGGGCGCGATACTCCGGCGCCTGGGGCTGACCGAGCAGGCCGCCAAGGTGTTCGCCGAGCTCGAGAAGGCCGGCGGGGTGTACGATCCGCGCGCCGTCTACGCCATGGGCCGGCTCCTGGCCGACATGAAGCGCTACGAGGATGCGATCGCGCGGCTGGAGGAGATCTCGCCGCTCTCGGCCCGCTTCGCGGACGCGCAGATTCTCATCGCGGGCATCGAGCATCGGCTGGGCCGGGCCGATCCCGCCCAGGGACGACTTCAGCGGCTGATGACGCAGCGCCGCTTCGTCCCGCTCATCGCGACGCGGCTGCTTCTGCTGGATATCCACGATGCGCGCGACCTGGTCCTCCAGTCCTGGGCGGTGCAGGCGATCGAGGCCGACGCGCTGCCTCCAGACCTGGCGCGGCGGTGGCAGCATCTCGCGGTCGCCGTGTACTCCCGTCTCGAGGACTGGGACCGTCTGCTCGCCGTCCTCGACCAGATCGACGGGGCCAGCGACGCCGAGCGGGCCCGGTCCAGGCTGACCGCCATCGTCGTGCTGCTGCACCTGAACCGGCGCGGCCAGGCGGCCGAGACGTACCGGTCGGCCGAGGCCCTCGCCGCGAGCGACCACGCCCCGCTGGTCGCGCTGCTGCTGGCCCAGCCCGTGACGCCGAACGACCAGGAGCCGTCGCACCATCGACTCGTCCGGGCGCTGCTCGAGTCCGATTTCGACCGCGCCCGCTCGGTCGCCGAGACGATGACCGGCCATCCGACGATCTTTCCCTCCGACGTCCGGACGATGCTCGAAGCCGCCGGGGACCAGGCCTCGACGGCCAGGACCGCGCGGAAGACGGCGCTCGCCATGCTCGCGCACCACACCGGCCTTCCGGTCCTCGCGGACCAGCTTTGTCGCGAGGTCATGGAGGCCCAGCCGCGCATGGTGGTGGCCCAGGGCGTCCTGATCCAGGCGCTCGTGGAGATGCGCCAGCCGCTGGACCGCGTCCGGGAGCACCTGGAGGGGCACCTTCCGGACAGCGCCCTGGCGCTGCACCTGCGGGCCCGGCGCCTGACGGCCGAGGGGGATTTCGCCGGCGCGGCGGAGGCCCTCGAGCAGGTGCTCGAGCGCGAGCCCGGCCACCTGGCGCTCCGCTACGACCTGAGCCAGATGCTGGCCAAGGCCGGCGAGGCCGATCGGGCGATCTCCCTGCTCGAATCGCTCTGGGGCGCCCCCGGCCGGCATCGGACGCTCGCCGGCAACGACCTGGCCTACCTGCTCGCCCAGCACCGCCCGCAGCGGCTGGAGGAGGCACGGCAGATCGCGCTGGCGTGCCGCAAGCTCGATCCACGCAACCCCGCGCTCGCCGACACCATCGGCTGGATCGAGCATCTTCTCGGACGCACCGCCGAGGGCCTCGCGATGCTCAATCGCGTGAGCGCGGCGCTCGGGACCGTGCCTGATTTTCATGATCACCTCGGGGCGATGTACGCGGCGCTGGGCAAGGACGTCTGGGCCGGTTATCACCGCGCGCAGGCCGAAGCCCTGCGGCGGCGAACTTCGGCGTCCCGATAGCCGATGTTGCTTCTGAGCGACAAAGGGAGATGTCTGTCATGACTAGATCGATGGCTGCCGCCGCGGTAGCGGCGCTGCTGGTCACATCCGGGTGCGGTCAGAGCGCGGAGAACCGGCTGGCCACGGCCCGCCTGGCGATCGGCCAGGGCAAGTCGCAGGTGGCCCATGACCACGCCATGAAGGTGCTGGACGTTGATCCGGAGCACGCCGAGGCGCTGCTGATCAAGGCGCGCGCGCAGATCATGCTCGGCCAGTTCCTCGGGGCCCGCGACACGGGGAAGAAGCTCGTCAAGGCCCACCCGGACGATCCGGAAGGCCGTCGGCTGCTGATGGACTGGTGCATGCTCTACACGGGCCAGCTCCTGGGCAAGTCCGATTTCGCCACGAAGCCGGTCCACCTCGAGCGATTCCGCGAGGCCCTGGTGATCGGGGCCGAGCAGGTGAGCTGGATGGCCCGCCAGCCGGACACCTCCGCAGACGCCCTGTTCAACAAGGCGCGGCTCGCCGCCCTGGAGATCGGCGGGATCGACCGCATCCTCGCGCACGCCGCCGCGGGCGTCGAGGCGTTCGAGACCGAGGAGCACGTGGCGCTCAAGCTGCGGCGCGAGAAGCTGCGCAAGCAGTCCGAGGAGCATCTCGAGAAGGCGATCGAGGTCCGGCCGGACTACTTCGAAGCCTACACCATGTACGTCAACCTGCATGTCATGCAGGGCGACTGGCGCGGGTTCTGGATCACCTGCAACCGGCTGGCGGAGCAGACGGGGGGGCCGTCGAAGCTGGCCGACCTGATGGTGGTCAACCTCATCCGCATGCCCAACGATGTCCAGGCGCGCCCGGCGCGGCTGGAGGCGGCCGCGCTGATCCTGCAGGCCACGGCCGACGATCAGCGCGAGTCGCTCGACTGGCTGATCGGCTCGTCGCGCGTGCACCTGGCGCGCCAGGAGTACGCCCGGGCGCACGAGCTGCTCGAGCGCGTCCACGGAATCGATCCCAAGCACCGGCACGGCCGGTTCCTGTATGCCCGCTCCCTGTTCGGTCTCGAGAAGTTCGACGAGGCGAAGCTCATTCTCGAGAAGCTCAACGTCGAGGAAGGGCGGTCCTCGCACCTGCTGACGCTGTTCGGCATGACGCTCGCCCGGACCGGGGACACCGCGCGGGCGAAGGAGGTGCTGTGGAAGGCCAAGTCGCTCGATCCGTCGAACATGCTCGCCCAGGAGCAGTATTTCCGCCTGATCCAGCGCGACAGGCTCATCACCGAGGTCGGCGAGGACGTCATGAAGTTCTACCGGATGAACCGGCAGAACCCGAGGGCGATCCGGCTGATGGTGCAGTACCTCCAGAGCCGCGGGCACCGCACCGAGCTGCGGCGGCGCCTCGAGAAGGAGGTGCAGATGGTTTCGCCCCTGGAAAGGGCGCACCTCGAGATTCTGATCGATGCGAATGAGTATCTGCGCGAGTACCGCGTGGCCGAGCGCTTTGCACGGCAGCTGGTGAATCGGGACCGGGACGATCTCGAGGCGAACCTGCGGCTGGCGGACATGCTGCTGCACCAGGGGCGCGACGACCAGGTCAGCAAGCTGCTCGAGAGCCTGCGGGGCCGGATCGACGACGACGGCGCGGTCGACCAGATGCTCGGAAAGCTCTACCTCAAGCGCGGCGCCCTGGACCAGTCGGTGGCGCTGTTGCGCGAGGTGGTGGACGATGCGCCGGACAACCACGTGGCCCGCATGCTGCTTGCCCGGGCGCTGGCGCGGATGGCCCTGCCGGAGCAGGCGCTGGAGCAGCTTGACTACGTGCTGGCCGCCGATCCCGTGGCCGTCGCGGCCCGCGGCCTGGCGGCGCGCATCTGCCAGCTCACCGACCAGGAGCAGCGGGCGAACGAGTACGCCGAGTCGATCAACCTCGAGTCGATCGACCAGTACCGCTTTCCTCTGCTTGCGGCGCAGATCATGCGGGCGACGGGCGACCTGGCGGGGGCGGCCGAGGTGTGCAATCGCGCGCTGGCCCAGGGCAACAGCGACCCGACGCTGCGCGTCATGCTCGCCCGGATCTACAAGGACGACCAGAAATTCGAGGAGGCGGAGCACCAGCTTCTGCAACTGATTCAGGAGCGTACCCACGACGCCCGTGCGTACGGGCTGCTGACCCGCTTCTACGCCCAGCGGAGACTGTTCAAGGCCGGCATCGAGCGCTTCGGTCAGATCCAGATCGACGCCGACCGAACCACGCAGGTGCTGGCCCAGGTATCGAAGGCAGCGCTGTTCGAGGCCTCCGACCAGTCGGAGACGGCGATCCGGGTGCTGGACGAGATGTTTGGCCAGCTCATCGAAACGGGCCATCGCGAGGTGATGGCGGTCGCCGACGCGATGGCGCGGGTCCACCTTCGGAGCGAGAACACCTCCGCCGCGGTGGAGGTCTACCAGCAGCTGGTCGACGCGGATTTCATGCGCAGCCGTGCGGTGCTTCGACAGGTGAACGTGCTGTCGGCCGCCGGCGACCGCGACGGCGCGCTGCGCCGGCTCGACGAGATCTCGGGCACTCTCGGCCGCTCGCAGCGCCAGTTGCGCATGGAGGTGCTGGGCCTGCTCGGCGGACTCGGCGCATACGAGCGCGCGATCGCCCTTGTCGACGACTGGGTCGCCTCGAGCGGCGAGAAGATCGAGCTGATGCGGATCAAGGGCGACCTGCTGGTGGAGCTGGGCCGGTTCGATGAAGCGATCGCGCTGTTCCAGAAGGCGGTCGGGATGACCGGGTCCTCCTCGGGCATGCGTCTGCGCCTCGCCAACGCATACAGTCGAAGCCGTGACTTTCCGCGGGCCGAAGCGGTCCTGACCGAGATCGGCGAGCTGGACCCGGTGGCCCGTTCAGTGGAGCTGGCGGGCAAGGGTCAGATCTACCTGGCCCTGGGTCTGCGCGATCTGGCGCTGGCCGCGTTCGGGGATCTCGAGCAGAGCGGTGCGGCCGAGGACCCGCGCGTCCTCGTGGTCGTCGGTCGCGTCCTGGCCGACGTGGGGCGACCGGACGAGGCGCTGGAGCGGCTGGGACGCGTGCCGGCGTTCTCGAAGTACTTCGGCGAGGCCCAGGTCCTGACCGCCCGTATCGAGGAGCAGCGCGGCGACATCGAGTCGGCGCGGCGCCGACTCGAGGGCGCGGTGGTGCGGCTGAGCGATGCCGGCGCCGCCCGGCGCCTGCTCGCGCTGAACCTCAAGCACATGGACGAGAAGGAAATCCTCGACTGGGTCGCATTGTCGCTGCGTGACAAGCGCATCAAGCAGTCGGTGAGGCTGAACTGGATGGGCATCCAGCTTTCGATCCTGGCCGGGCGGCAGGACTGGGAAACGTCATTGACGACGCTCGAGCGCATCGCGGTGATGCAGCCGGGCAACCCGAAGGTCGCGGCGGCCCGCGTGGCCCTGCTCTCCTACCTGGATCGACAGGGCCAGGCGGTCGAGGCTTACAAGCGCTCGATGGAGCTGGCGGATTCGACCATCGGCCCGATGGCGGCCATGCTCGCGGGGACCGGCGCGGCGCCGACGGCGCGCGAGCCGGTCCTTTCGCGCTACCTGAGGGCATGGGCGGAAGGTCGCGGCGACGATGCGACCCAACTGCTCGCGACGCTGCCCCCGAGCGTGATGCTGTTCGCATCGGACTTCGAGTCGGCGGCGGCGATGACGGACGACGGGGCGCCGGCGCTCAGGCTCGCGACGGCATGGCTGGCTCTGGAGAGCGGACTGGGCCGCTTCAGCGAGCACCTCTGCCACGAGATCATCGAGCAGAAGCCCGCCTTCGCGGTGGCCTGGGGCATGCTGCTGCAGGCTCAGCTCAAGCGCGGGGACGTGGACGACGCGACGATCGCCAAAGCGATCGAAGCGGTGCCCGAAAGCAGTCTGGGGATGTACCTGTCGGCGCGAGACCGGACGATCGCGGAAGATTGGGACGACGCGGCCGCCCTGCTGTCCGGCCTGCTGGAGCGGGAGCCGGGCAACGACAAGATCGGGTACGAGCTCGCCCAGAAGCTGCAGCGTGCGGGGAAGATCGAAGAGGCGATGCAACTGCTCGAGCGCCTGGCGTCGAAGCCGGGACGATATCGCCTCGTGGCCCGCAGCGACCTCGCCTACCTGCTGGCCGAGCACGACCCGGATCGCATCGACGAAGCGAGGGCCATGGCCGCGGAAATCTGCGAGGCCGTGCCCGGCAACGCCATGTTCCAGCACGTGCTCGGTTGGATCGAGCACCTGTCCGGCAACCATGACGCGGCGATCCGGCACCTGACGCGCGCCGCGGTCGGCCTCCCCGATGTCAGCGACGTCCACTATCACCTGGGGGTGGTGTACCAGGCGGCGGGCGAGACCAAGTGGGCACGCTACCATCTCGAGGCCGCCACGAGCGGTGAGGAGCGGCCCTGGACCGAGGATGCCCGGAGGCTTCTGGGCCAGGCGTCGGTGCCGGTATCCGGTCCCTGATACCGCGTTCCCGGCGAACCCCCACATCTTGTGTCCCTGCCGGCTCCTGTCGTCCGCGCTGTGACGTCACGCGGGGCGGCGGCACCACTCCAGGCCTCTTATCGTGCCGAACGGGCGGCCGTGATCTGATCCGGACGCCGATCGGCGGCGGTCACCGCTGCTTTTTTGGTTTTTTTCGTCGGCCCGGGGGTTGCAATCCCCCTTGCCGTCGTTATAGTGCGGGGGCTTTGGGCTAAGTGCGTTTGTATCGAAAAAGCAGATGAGGAGCGTCCAGGGAGCCGGTGCGCTGCGCCGGCTGGGGCCCTATTTGTGGAGGCAGATCGATGAAGGCACATTGTCGGCGGGCGATCGGTGAATCTGCGCGGATGGCGGCCCTTGCGTTCGGGCTCCTCGGCCTGGCGTGCGGTGCGGTCGCGCAGTCCAATATCAACCTCAATGACTACACCCTGAACTTCGTCGACGCGGCGGAAGCCGACGCGCCCGGGAACAACCTCGGGCTGTCGAACCCGACCAGTGTCGATGAATGGCGCATCACGATCCACTCGGTGGTGGTCGTCGACGATCCCGGTCCGAATATCGCGGCGGGGCAGCGCTTCCACGACTACTTCATGGTGTCGGTCGACCGGTTCGTCGACAAGGACGCGGCCCCGGTGGTGACGCCCAACTACGGCAATACCGCGTACGGCGCCGGCCTGACGGTGACGCACGAAATGACGGTGATGGGCGTCGTGAGCGGTACGGTCAACAGCTTCAATCCCGCCACCGGCCTCGGCGTGGCGGGCCTCGACCTGCTCCCCGAGCTATCCCAGTTCGACATCATCTTCGACGCCGCGACCGATGGCAGCAGCCAGGCGGCGGCGGACGCGGACTTCTCGCTGTCGACCCCCACTGACTGGGCCACCTTCTCCGACGGCACCACGGTCGAGCAGATCAACGGCCTGACCTTCGGCCAGATCGTGCTGACCAATGTCACCGTTCCGACCATCGTTGACGGCGCGATCGACATCAAGGGGCCGCTGACCGACGTCCTCGCGACGCTGGGGAACTTCGACAAGTTCGAGCTGGACTACGTCGACGAGAACGGCGACCTGATCGACGTCGACGAGATGAGGCTCCAGGGCATTGCGGACGCGAACTTTACTCTGGACGAGAACCTGTTCGGGTCGGGAGGGGCCGACCTCGGGCTGATCAATGACTTCCTTGCCGAGTTCGGCACGAGCGTCGGGGCGGACCAGTTCGCCCTCGGATTCAGGAGCGACGCATCGTTCAACAAGGCTGCCGTGATCATTCCCGAGCCGCTCTCGGCGGGCCTGGGGGCCGTGGCGCTGGGCAGCCTGGCGGGCTACCTGGGCGGCCGCCGGCGCCGGGCATGATCTCGAATATCGGACTGTCATGATCCGGTGCCAGGTTGCGGCGCCGCATCAGACAGAAGGGCGATCGGTAGGGCAGGGTTACTCAGGGAGGCATCTGAAACCGTAATGAGCATCGTGGCCGCGCCGGCCCCCGGGGCCGGATAAGCGGTGACGATGGCATTGAAGAATTGGGCGCCAGGGTTCCGGCGGGCTGATCGAGGCGAGACGCCCGCGGGTGCGGAGACGCACCTCCCTGGTTGGCAGAAAAATACCCTGTGGTCGGCGATCCAGGATGTCATGAGCCGCCGCTGTCGGTGATCCCTCTCCAACTTAAGGAAATCACGACACGGCGATTCTTGTGCGCTCGTTTTTTTAAACCGATCCGCATGGCGATTATTAACGTAAACCCCCTTGTTTAAAAGGCTTGTATTAATAGGCAATTAGGCCGTTTAGATAAGATGGGAAGACTGTCGATAGATTCTTTCGAAAAAGCGCGTTTTCCAGACGAACGACCTTGCATTATTTAACGAATCGGGTATAGTACGCGTACGGAAGTGGAGAAAGCGTAGGCTGGCGACACACGGAGTCGTCAGCAACGTGGATTTCTGAGTAAGAGAGCTAACGTCTACGCCTTCACTTGATTGAGAACTCTGTGTCTCTACGCTGGTACGTAGGGGGATTTTTTCGGTGTTGGAGGCTCAGCCAAAGGAGACGCCTCAAATGGGAACTCGCACTCGAACAATCTGGGCCCTGACGGCAGCAATTGCCTGTATCGGGGTTGGCCTGTCGCCGGCCTCGGCCCAGACGAACCTGAACGACTACACACTGAACTTCGTCGATGCGGCGAACGCGGATGAGGGCGCGGGCACCGCGGCCGCGCTCGGCATCACGAACCCCGGGACCATCGACGAGTGGCGCATCACGATCCATTCCGTGGTCGTGCTCGACGCTCCCGGCGGCTTCATTCCGGCCAACATCGGCACGACGTTCACAGACTACTTCGCCATCCAGGTCGACAGTTTCGTCGACCGGAATGGTGACCCCGTCGTAACCCCTGGCTATGGCACTGCCGCCGCCACTCAGGGCCTCGACACTCATGAGATCACGATCGTCGGCAGCATTCAGGGAACACTCGACTCCCTGCCCGGTCCCGGCAGCGTCGGCTTCGCCAGGCCGATTCCTGGTGCCCCGGTCCGGTACGACGTCTACTTCGATTCGATGGACGATCAGGCTGGCAATTACACTCTCGGCACCACGTCGAACTGGAGCACGTTTGACGACGGCATCATCGTCGAGCAGATGAACTCGCTCGCCTTCGGTCTCGTGACGACGACGGTGGTCGCGCCTCCCACGTTGGTCGACGGTTCGTCCGACATCAAGGGACCGATTTCGGACGTCCTTTCGACGCTCGGTGACCCTGGCGAGTTCGACGAGTTCGAGCTGAGCTACCTCGAGGATCTGGACCCGCCGATGCCCGGAGATGGGCCGCTCCTGGACCTCACCGGTCAGGACATTCTCCACACGGTCGACGGCAACTTCACCCTCGACCCGAACGTCTTCGGGGCTAACGGTCAGGACGAGGCCGAGATCGACGACTTCCTCGAGAAGCTGTTCGGATTCGCGGCGGGTGCGGGTTACGACCCGAATACGCAGTCTGGCTTCGGATTCCGCTCCGATGCCTCGATCAACAAGGAAGCTGGAATCGTCCCCGAGCCGCTCACCGCGGGTCTCGGCTCGGTCGCCCTCGGCGTGCTCGCCGGCTACATGAGCCGTCGCCGCCGCGTCGCCTGACCGAAGCAGCTACATCTCCGACACCAACTAAAGGGCCTGCCGTTCGGCAGGCCCTTTAGCGTGCGCGGAGAATCGGCGTCGGGGCGCTCCGGTCGGCGCCCGTTCCGGGATTCGGTGCACCGGGATTTACTGACGGGTCGATCGACAACGAAGGTACGGTTGGCCCCGAGCCACTCACCGCGGGATTGGGGCCGTCGCCCTCGGCCTTCTCGCCGCTTACAGCGCCCGCCGCCGCGTCGGCTGATCCCGGTTTCACCAGCTCACGTACGTGCTGAACAGCGTGTGCTCGACGACCGGGGTGCGGTCGTCCGGCGCGATCGCGCCAAGGTGCTTCCGCCAGGTGCGCTCGCTCCAGCAGCGGAGGCAGGAGATGATGCCCTCCCACCAGAAGATCAGGGGGGCGATCGGGACGAGCCAGCACCACAGGAAGCGGCGGACGCTGCCGGCGCGCCGTCCGAGGTACCAGAGGGGCAGCAGCAGGCTCGGGATCAGCGTCGTCAGCACGAGCAGCGGCGACGCGAACTGGTGTCGCAGCGGCTCGAAGATCATGACCCGTCCGGCTGACCGGCTCAGGGCGCCCAGGGCCTCGCCTCGCTTCTCGAATGGAATGTGGTGGAACGCGGCCGACAGGACGATCGTCGCGTTCTGGCCCCAGTCACGCTCGACCATGAGGTCGACCGGCTCGGTCTCCGGCTCGATGACCCCCGGATGGCGCCGGCTCAGCTCCTCGTAAATCTTGTGGTCGGGATTGAGGTCGGCCACGATCAGCCGCACGCGGTCGGGCAGCTTCATCCGGGCCAGGTGGCGCGCGATCGGCGCCGTGCCGGCCGCCAGCTCGACGACGGTGTCGCCCTCGCGAAGCGTCGCGAGGACCCGTCGTGCCACCCAGTCGTAGTACGGCCGCAGCGGCCGCGAGCAGACGCATTCGAGGATGTCCCGCAGCGTCAGGCGCAGGGACTGGGCCAGCCAGGGCAGGTCCATGAACTCGAACAGGTAGGCCTGCATCACGATTGAGGATCGGCAGAACCGACAGGGGGACGTGAGCCTCCGCGGCGCAGCCTGGGGCGACGCGTCACCGCTCAGGGGGGCCGTGGCGCTGATGCCGATTGCGGCGTGGGTCGGGGCGTCAGTTCGGGATTTCGTCAATGCGGACGCCGCCCTGGAACTGAAGCTCGAGCGGATCCGGCGTGTCGTCGGACTCCGTGGCGGCCCTGGACGCCGCAAGCTCGCACTCGACGAGATCGATCAGGCTCTGGGCCTCGAACGGCTTGTCCAGCACGCTCACGCCCCGCAGGGTGCTCAGGCCGGCGATGTAGGAGCCGCGGAAACCGGTCATGACGATCACGGGCACGTCGCTGTCGCGGCGGATTCGCTCGATCAGGCCGGGCCCGTCGAGCTGGGGCATGTTCAGATCGGTGATGACCAGGTCGTGCGGTTGGGCCGAGAACGCGGCGAGCCCCTGGGCCCCCGTGGCGGCCGTCGTGCACCGGTAGCCCAGGTGCTCCAGCCGCGTCGCCACCGCGCGGGTCATGCCCTCGTCGTTATCGATGATGAGGATGCTGCCGTTCGAGCCGTCGAGCATGTGGGTTCCCCCGAAGCGCGCCCTGGTGCGGCGCTAGGCTGTGCGCGGCCAGGCCCCGGATCGTAGACGGTGGCGCCCGCGCGTAGCAGGGGTATCGGGCCTGAGATGGGGCCGATTGAGCCGCGTCTGCGAATTGCTTCTCCGCCGGGGACCGACCGGGCCGGACGTGCGTTGTCGCTAAGATGTTCGCTGTGTAACGGCGCTCCGCCCGGCGCGCCTGCCAAGGAACCACTACATGATTCGCCATTCAGGGAATCGGGATGCCGCGGCGTGGCTGCTCCTTCTGCTCGTTGCCGCCGTCTCCATGCCCGCCGGCGCGTCGGATGCGCTGCGCTGGCACGCCGGCCGTCTGCACGCCGACGACGAAAAGTCGCCGGCGGTGCGCGAGGTCGTCGACCTGATCAACCGCCATGACTTCGACGAGGCGCTGCAGCGAATCGGGACGTCCGAC
The DNA here is from genome assembly GCA_002686995.1 of Phycisphaeraceae bacterium. GTDB lineage: Bacteria > Planctomycetota > Phycisphaerae > Phycisphaerales > Phycisphaeraceae > NYZC01. The sequence goes on from NYZC01000072.1 coordinate 17,250, forward strand.
ATGCCGGATGCACAGCGTGGGCTCCTGGCCATGGCGGTCGGCGGCCACCTCGACATGCCGTTTCCCGATCGCGCCCTCGCGGACGCGCGGGTCTATCTCGAGCGTGCGAGGGGGTTGGCCGACGCCGACGCGGCCCGGCGGCTGCTGAACCGCCTGGACGTCTACGAGGCCCTCGCCGGCCTGGTGCTGCCGTGGGCGGCCTCTTCCCCGGGGCACGTCTGGATTCCGACGCCGAACCTGCTTCCCGCGCGCGACGCCGTCCTCGAAGATCGAACGGACGACGGCCTCGCGACGCTGGCGAAGGAAACGGGGCGGCCCCATCACCCGCTGAACCTCTGGTACGTCACGAGTCACCTGTCGGGCCGCGCCGACCGGCGGGCCGATTACGAGCGCCTGCTCGCGGAGATCGACGCCGCCCTGCCCCGGCCCGCGGACGGTCTCGACCGGATCCAGCAGTCGCAGCTCGCATTGCGCCCGCTGCTGGAAACGGCCCGCGCGCACGACTGGGCGGTCATGACGGTGCCGCCCGACGCGCTGCTTTACCCGCGCTCGATGCTCGAGCCCATGAAGACCTATTACTGGTGGTTCCGGCAGATGGGCAGCGTCCGTCCCATGGCGAAGCAGGGCTTCGAGGAGATCCGAGACCGGATCAGGCCCCTGTTCCCCGACAACGTGCTGGTGAAGATCTATTCGGGGCAGAAGGTGCCGTGGGGCGCGGACCTGCGCCCCGACGCGGCCGGCGCCCCGAAATGGGCGGCCGACCAGGTCGAGCTTCGCCGGCGCGCCGATCATGTCGGCGCGTGGTGGTTCACCGAGCGCCAGGCGCCGAACGGCGAGCTGGGCGGCGGCTGGGAGGACGACTGCGAGTCGATGCGCCGCTTCGCACTGACGCCGATCCTCTGCGGCAACCCGGTGATCGAGGCCGGCATGGCGCGCCTGGTCGACGGCATCTGGTCGAGCGGCGAGCTCGTCAACGGCTACGACCGCGTGCTCAAGGACATCGAGCACTCCTGCGAGATGTCCGGCGACTCGTCGATCATGATCGCGGTGGCCTACGGCGATCCGCTCTACGTCGAGCGGATGCTCGAGACGACGCGCACCACCGAGCGGCTGCACACCGCCGTGAACGCACACGGGCACCGGCACTATCGATCGGCGTCACTGAGCGCGACGCAGGTCGGCGACGACGGCTTCGACGTGCTGTATGCCGGCCGCGCGATGCGCCCCGCCGCGATGCTTGCGTGGTACAGCGGGCTGCCGAAGAGCGTGGAGCTGGTCGAAGGCTGGGCGCGGGCGTGGACCGAGGACGCGATGCGCGAGTCCGACGGCAAGCCGGCGGGCGTGTACCCCGCGGTGGTGAGGTTCTCCGACGAGCGCATCACGGGCCACAGCACCTGGCAGGAGGGGCTGGGCGGCCTCTACAAGTGGAGCGCGCACGACCAGGACATGGTCTACGGCAAGGTGCTGCTCGCCTGGATGACGAGCGGTGACGACGCGCTGCTCGCGCCGATCCGGCGGCAGTTCGAGATGTGGCGGGAGCATCGGCGCGCGCCCGAAAAGAAACCGGCGTCCGGCTCGCCGGCCTGGACCCGCCAGGCGGTGAGTCGATCGGCGCCGCGCTTTGCGCTGTGGCACCGCGCGGTGACCGGCGACAGCAGCTACGACGACCTGGTGTCGGGCCACAGCGCGTTCGGCAAGCTCCTGTCGGGCGAGCCGGTCGGCGTGATGGACGGGTTCCACGATCGCGAGTTGAACCACATGCGGTTCAATCTGCCCATGATCAGCTCGGAGGTTCGCGGCACCGATCGCATCGACCTGCAGACCTTCACGCTGACCGGTCCGCTGAGCGGCTCCTGGGTGGACCTCGTGCAGCCGCCGACGTTTCCGGTCACCTGGCGTGTCGGGGCGGATTTTGCCGGCGTCGTGCAGCACGCTGACGCGGCGTCGGTGCGCGCGATCGCCTACAGCTTCGCCGATGCCGCGACCCGGCCGACGATGCGTCTCTGGCGCCTTGATCCCGGACGGTACGAGCTTCGCGTCGGCGCCGACGCGGACGCCGATGGCCGGTTCGACTCGGACGATGTCGAAAAGGTGCCGTTCGAGCGGCGTCACCGGCTCAGCGAGGTCGCGTTCGATCTTCCGTCGCGCACCCAGTGCCTGGTGCAGATCGTGCAGCTCGAGAAGGGCGAGGCCCTGCCGCGCCGAAGGCCCGACCTTGCGGTCATGCCGCGCGACGTGACCCTGGACGGCGCGGCGCGAGCCGGCCGAACGGTGCGCGGACGCGTCGTCGTGCACAACATCGGCTCGGCCGACGCGATGGACCTGCGCGTGCGCGTGACGGCCCGACTGCAAGGCAGTGGCTCGAAGCGGATCGCCGACGTCGCCGTCGCTTCGCTCGCCTGCCCGTCGGACCTCGTCGCGAAGACGGCGGAGGCGACGTTCGCGTGGACGCCTCGCGCGGCGGGCGCACATGTTCTGCATGTCGAGGTGGAGACGGACGCGCTGGAGATTCACGACGGGAACAATTCAGCGGCGGTGGAGGTGGAGGTCGCGCGGTGAGCGCGTCATCCCACTGCGAAGTCTACCGACTTCGGCTACACGATCACCGGCTCGCGCGGATCGATGGCGCGACCGAGGATGTGCTCGGTCCGGTCACCGAAATTGCCCGCGCACTTGAACCCGTCGACCTCGACCACCACGAGGTCGTCATCACTCACGACCCTGAGCGTCTCCGCGGCAGTCTGCTCATGCGCCTTCTGTGGACACCAGAGCGCGACAAGACTGCAGACGCGATCGTCCGCTGCGACGCGCCCCGGTTCGTGGTGAGCGTTCAGCGTCAACTCGTCCAGGCACGCGTGCCAGACGGCGAACCGGTGCCGGTTGCGGTAGTCGGCGTGACCGCTGCCTCGGAAGACGAAGCCGAACCGATCGTCGACGTTGATCCATCCGCCGTCGGTCAGGTCGATCACGTCGTCGGGCTCGTCGGCGGGGTAGCCTCGGCATAGGCGCCGGCCGCCGCTCCAGTGCACGACGCGCCGGCCGCGTCCGTCTTCGTGCTCGCCGAACCACGCATCGGTCATGATGCTCAGCCGTCCCTGCACCGCGGAGGTGACGGTCACGTCGGCGCGGGCCGTGACGCGTTCGACGAAAAGGCATCGCCCGTCAGGGAGGCTGGCCAGGAACAACTCGCGCCGTAATGCGCCGTCGGCGAGATTCTCGACGAGCAGCGCCGCCACGCGGTCGGCGCCTTCGCGGATCGTCAGCGCCACGTGCTCGCGGCATCGCGCGCGATCTTCGACGTCGATCCTGGCCGTGAACGATCCGAGCGCCGGGCCGATCAGCCGCATGCCTTCACGGGTCGACGGCAGGATCATCGATCCGTTGCGCCATGACAGGCTCGTGCGCCCGCGCTCGTGCCGATGCATCAGCAGGCCGCCGTGCCGGTACACGCGGACGCCGGCATGGCGCGACTCGTATCCGTCGTCGGTGGCCGGCGTCGCGCCGCGGCCGCCCAGTCGATGAACGAGGTACGCGTGGGCGAGCCGGTTGATGAAGCGTTCCCGCAGGAACATCGATCCCTGGCTGTTGCGCACGGCTTCGAGGTACGCGGGCAGAACGAGGCCGCCGCCCGTCGCCCTCGCGGAACGTTCGAGCGTCGAAAGCGCCCGGTGCTCGAGCAGGGCGGCGTCGGGATCCTCGAGGTGGACGCCCGCCCAAGCGTGCATCAACGCGTAGCCGGGGTAGAAGAACAGGTAGTCCCAGTCGTTGCCCTGCGGAAAGTGCGGGGCCCCGGTGTCGTCGCACCAGGAGCGCAGGACGCCGTAGACGCGGTCACGATTCCAGGCGAGATGCCGCGAGACCGGCTGGCCGAACATGCCGAGCAGGTTCATCGCCATCGCGGACATCGCGATGCCGGCCGACATGTAGACCGGGTGGACGATGCCGTGGTTCTCGGCCGTGCCGTCGGGAAGGACCGTGAACGTCTCGGCCACGAGCCGGCGCGCAGCGATGTCGTCGGACGGATCGATCTTCCGGTCGTCATAGGCGTCCTGGGGCATCGACGCGGTGCACGCCATCCAGCGCTGCGCATGGCGTCGCCAGGCCTCGGTACGGCCGTGCGACTCGAGACCGGCCAGCGTCGCGCTCATCCCGAGCGCCGTCCACGCGTTCTCCTCCATCATCGTGTTGACGTACACGCCTCCCGGCGGTGCCATGTCCGCGAAGCGCTCCATGAAGTCGATCGCCACGGCGGCCAGGCGCTGACGGTCCTCCTCGGTGAGCAGATCGCTCACGCACGCGGCGGTGATGAGCAGGGCGGCGACGGTCTGCCCGCATTGGCCTTCGAAGAAGAATCCCTTGCCGCGCTCGCCCCACTTCGTTCGTGAAAGCCCCTCGGGATCGTGCGGGCTGTCGGGGCGGATGCAATCGGCCGGACCGGTGTCGTGCGTGTAGAGCAGGTAGCGCATGCACGTCCACGCCGCGTGCCGAACCGCGTCGGCCGACCGTCCCGCGACGCCAGGGTCGAAATGCTCCGAGCACGCGGTCACCGCGAGTGCGGTCATCGGCTCCGAGGTCTCGAGCCCGTAGAAGTAAACGCCGCCGAACAGGTGCCCGCAATCGGGCCGGCCGGGCCACGGCGCGTAGTGATTCAGCGCGACCGGCACCCAGCGCTGCAGCAGGTCGACGTATCGGCGGCACGGATCGTTCTCGGCGCCAGGCAACCGGTAGCCCCGGTCGAATCGCAATCCTGGAAGCTCCGAGCCGCCCATGGAGTGGGATGGTATCCGGCGAACCGCGCGGCGTAAGCCCGCGGGTCGAAATCCATGACGTGCCTTGCCGGGCGGGCCGATCGAAACGGCGTCAGACCCGATCCTGTTCGGCACTCGGATTGCGGGGCATCGAGGACGAGAACGAGTATGAGGACGAGGACGATTCACCGGAAACGGTGTTCGACCCCGTTTTGGGTGGGCAGGCGCTTCGGCTACGCTTGGCACGGATGTGCCTCGTCCGTCTCAGTCTGCCGGTGGTGCTTGCGACGCTCGTGGCGTGCGAGGCTGCCGTGCCGTCCGAGGGCAGGAAGCTCATCGTCTTCGGTTACGACACGCAGATGCCGGAGAAGATCCGCACGCGGATGAATCTCTACGAGGCGTCCCCGTTCGACGGGATGGTCATCGGCGCGAAGCTGCCCCGGACGATCACGCTTCCCGACGGTCGCGAGTTCGACCGCCTCGACTGGGTGACCTGGGGCGTGGAGCTTGACGACGAGGACTTCGCCCCGGCCATCGAGCATCTCGCGGCGCGCCGCGACTCGGGCCGCTACACGGAGCTCTTCTTCCGCGCCAACTTCACACCCGGGGCCGACTGGTTCGACGACGAAGCTTTCGCGCGGACGGTACTGCCCAACTGGCGGAGGCTCGGTCGCCTGGTGCGCGAAGGGCGTCTCGCCGGACTGCTCGTGGACGCGGAGCAGTACCCGCGCTTCGATCCGCCTTTCAGCTTCGATGCCGTGGGGCGCGACGGGCTCCATCACCTCGGGCAGTGCCTGGACCAGGTCTACCGGCGCGGCCGCCAGGTCATGCGCGTGCTCAACGAGGAGGTCGACGATCTCGATCTCCTGTTCATCGTGGGCACCGCCGGGCAGAAATGGCTGCGGTACAAGTCGGTCGCGGACCGCACGGACATACGCCTGTTGCCGGCCTTCATCGACGGCATGATGGCCGAAGCGACCGACGGGACGCGGTTCCACGACGTCTGGGAGGGGGCCTACCGCTACAAGGACCGGCAGCAGTTCGAACTTGCCCGCGAGATCATCCTTGGCCCCGAGGGCGCCGAGACGAGCCTGGCGCCGCAGGTCTACCTCGATCGCATTCGATGCGGTTTCGGCATCTGGATCTGCGATGTTAAAGGTGTCTGGGATCCCGATGCGCCTTACTACACGCCCCAGGACCTCGAGCGCACCGTGCGGCACGCGTTCGACCTGTCGGACCGGTACGTCTGGATCTATCACGAGCGCATCCAGCCCTGGGGCCTCGACCACCCGTCGCAGGTGCGGTTTCCCGACGCGTATTTCCGGGCGCTGGAGCGTGCGGCAGCGCCTTGGCGCGGACCGGCCAGGCATTACCGGCGCGAGCGTCCGCAGGCGGCGGCGCCCGAAGATCCGAGCGATTCGCCTGCCCTTGTCGCGCACTGGCCGCTGCTTGACTCGCCGCAAAGCGCGGTGCCCGGCGTCGCCGCGCTGACGCCGCGCCGGGCGACGTTCGATTCGGGGTTCCTCATGGAGCGCTGGATCGACGATCTTGCCGTTTCCCTTGCCGACCTTCCCGGCGGCCTCGATCGCGACGCAACGGTCATGGCGCGTTTCCGTCCCGGCGAGGCGGGCACGCGGGCCTACACCCTGCTCAACGGGACGCTGTCGCCGAAGGGACCCGCGTTCGATCTCACGGCGATCGGCGACGGGACACTGCTGCGCCTCGAGATGACCGTCTATGATCCGGTGTCCGGACGGCCCGCCGGGTGGCAGAGGTCCGGTCATTACTACCCTGCCGGCGCGGATCTCCAGGTCACCGTGAGATTCTGTGACGGTCGGTTCGACGGCGTGTTCGTGAACGACCATCGCGCGATCTTCGGTCTCTGGGATCTCGGAAGGACGCCGCGCGACTTCAAGCGCCGCGCGGTGCGCCGCGACGGGTTGAACGTCGGCATGACCGCGCACGGCCCGCGCCTGGCGGACGGGCAGTTCGAGGGCGTGGTCGCGGACCTGCGGATCTACCGCGGGGCGATGGAGCGAGCCGGCGTGATGGATTTCACGAGTCGCCAGTAGCAGGAACCAGACCATGACCATTCGAAGCCTGATCGTCGTCACCGTCTTCTGCTCGTTTGCCTTCTCCCTGCACCTGACGTGCGGCGGCGGGCCGGTGATGCCGAGGCCGATCAGCGTGAAGGGTGAGATCCTTTCGCTGGCCGGCCTGGAGAAGCTGCGGCTCCGCATCGAGTTCAACTCGAACCTGCTCGATAAGCTGGGCTTCTCCGTGCCGACTACGGAAAGGAGGCTCGCCACGATGCTCGGGGAATCGGGGATCGACGTCGTCGACGATGAAACCTCTCCGACCCTGCGCGTGCGTGTGCTGGTGCAGGACCATCCGAAGCACCCGGGTATCCTCAACGCGACCTACCACGTGACCGTCGAGCAGGACGCGCGCATCGTGCGTCTCGGCAAGGTCCACCGCGTGCCGACGTACTCATTCGTCCACGGCGACATCTCGACGCCGGCGGAGCTGATTGCCGACGTCGATCGCATTCTGGTACGCATCATTCACAAGGTGACCCAGCGGGTCGAAACGGCCAACGCCGCCTCGGCCGCGTCCCGGTGATCACGCTTGGACGAAACTGCCACGACCGCGAAACCGACCCGAGACCGACGCCGGCGAAACGCTCGCCGACACTCCTGGCGCGTCAAGCTCGCCGCCGTCGTCCTTGCGCCGGTGCTGTTCCTGCTGCTGCTGGAAGGCGTGCTGCGACTGCTCGACGCCGGGCACGAGACGGATTTCTTCATCGACGCGCCGCGATCGGGCTTCGTCGCGTCGAATCCGCGCTACACCTGGCCCTACTTCGGGCCGCGTCTCGGCCGTCCGCCCATCCCCATCCTGCTCCGGACGCCCAAGCCTACAGGAACCTATCGCATCTTCGTCTTCGGCGCCTCCGCGGCGAAGGGGTACCCCAACGACGCATTCAGCTTCTCGCGCATCCTCGAGGCCATGCTGCGCGACCGGTTTCCGGAGGCGCGCTTCGAGGTCGTCAACACCGCGGTGACCGCGATCAACTCGCACGTGGTGCTGCCGATCATGCGGGATTGCCGGCGCCTCGAACCGGATATGTACGTCGTGTACGTGGGCAACAACGAGGTGATCGGTCCCTACGGCCCCGGCACGATCTTCACACCGTTCACCGACGCGCGCTGGCTCATCGACCTGAACCGCTGGATCGGCTCGACGCGGACGGGTCAGCTCATTCGGCACCTGGCCTCGGGCATCGGTTCAGGCGGCTCGAAGCGCTGGCAGGGAATGGAGATGTTCCTGGATCATGCGATCCGGCACGATCATCCGCGCCTCGAATCGACGTATACGCATTACCGTGCGAACCTGCTCGCCATGGCCGACGAAGCGGTGCGCCTGGGCATCCCGCTTCTGCTGTCGACCGTCGTCACCAACGATCGCGACCTGGCGCCGTTCGCGTCGCGACACCGTGAGGATCTCGGAGCCGGTGCCCTGCGCGAATGGACCGGGCACTTCGAGGCGGGCTGCACCGACGAGGACGCGCGGCGATACGCGGATGCGATCGCGCGCTTCGGCGACGCGCTGGCCATCGATGACTCACATGCCGGGCTTCACTTCCGCCTGGGGCGATGCCACCTTGCCGCGGGCGACGCCGAGGCGGGCCGCAGGCACCTGGTCCGCGCCCGCGATCTCGACGTGTTCCGATTCCGAGCCGACACGAGGATCAACGAAGTGATCCGTGCCGTCGCCGCCGACCGATCCGGGACCGTCACGCTCGTGGACGCCCGCGCCGCGGCCGAGCAGAACCAGGCCGCCGGTGACGGTCTGGCCGGGTCAGGCCTGCTGCACGAGCACGTGCACATGAACATCCGGGGCAATCACGTCGTCGCGGCGCTTCTGTTCGAGAAGATCGTCGCACACCTGCCCGCGTCGATTCGGGGAGACGACGCTGCGCCCGCGCCGGTCGGTGCGTGGAAGGCCGCGCAGCTTGTCGGCTACACCGCGTTCTTCCGCTACGACGACGCGCTCAAGGTCGCGAAGCTGACCGACGGTGCGCCGTTCACCCAGGAGCTTGCCGAGTTCTCTGCGGCCGAGGCGAAGCGACACGAGGGCGGCCTGGACCGCGATGTCGTGAAGCGGGAGGTCGAGGCCATGCGGCCGATCGTCGAGGCGAGGCCCGACGACCTGCTGACACGCAGCAACTACACGCTCCTGCTGATGTACGTGGGGCGATATCGCGAGGCGATCGATCATCTCAGTGACATGATCGAACGGTACCCCGGCTACCCTGGGTGGATCGAGCGCCGCCGAGTCCTTGCGAAGATGATCTCAGGCTGGAGACCTTAGATTCTTCCGGTGTCACTTCTCGTCACGGTGACGAGAAGTCGAAGGTCCAAAGTCTGAAGGTCGAAAGCGGAACTGTCGATGCCCCAC
>NYZC01000073.1 GCA_002686995.1 Phycisphaeraceae bacterium
CGGCGGCGGCGGCGTGCCGAAGCGGATAAACGACAGCCAGTGGCGCATCATGCAGCGCTACTACAAGGACCAGCACTCCGTCGAGGGCTACCTCTATCTCGCGTTGCGTGCGCCGACCGACAAGTGGAACGGGTTCTACACGGGGTACGTGTTTCCAATCGTGGACAACCTCATCCGCCAGTTCCTGCTCTTTGGTGACGTCGATCCCGACCGCGTGCACGCGATGGGGTATTCCCACGGCGGGTACGGCGCGTTCGCGATCGGCCCGACCATGGCGGATCGGTTCGGCTCGGTCCACAGCTCCGCCGCCGCGCCGACCGGCGGGCTGACCTTCGCCGAGAATCTCCGCAACACGCGGTTCACGTACATGATCGGCGAGCGCGACACGGCCCACGGTCGGCAGAGCCGGTGCTTGAGCTTCGACCAGCAGATCACGAAGCTGCGGGGAGACATGAAGGATGCGTTCCCCGTGACGCTCGAGTTCATCAAGAACCACGGCCACGGCGGGCTCCCCGACCGCGACAAGATCAAGGACATGTACCCGCACGTACGCAAGGTCTCGCCGACCCGGCTCTCGTGGCGGCCGACCTACGTCAAGGGCCACTTCTGGCTGCGGGTGCCGGACGCCGGGGGAGGTCAGACCATCGAGGCCGTCCGCGACGGGAACAAGTTCAAGATCACCACGGCGGAGAAGACCCCAGTCGTGGATCTGATGCTCGACTCCCGCATCGTGGATTTCAGCCGGGAGGTCACCGTGGTGTGCAACGGCAAGGAGCGGGTCCACGAGATCAAGCCCGCACTGAGCACCTACTGCTCGACCTTGATCGGCCGCGGTGACCCGATGCTCGCGGCGCCGGCGTGGGTCCGAGTCGTCGTCGAGTAGAATGCGCGACAGACCTCCGCCGCTCCAGGAGCCCTGCATGCTCTGCCGAATCCTGATCGCCTGTGTCGTCGTTATCACGTGTTGTGTCCCCTGCGTCCGCGCTCAACCGGTCCAGGAGCCCAACGTGCCCCTCGCCGGGCACTCGCATCACGGCGCGGCGTTCAACGAAGGGCCGCGGCAGTCCGCGTACCTGGTCGAGGGGTGCGGGGACGTACACTTCGAGATCACGTCCGCGCACGCCCGGGCGCAACGGTTCTTCGATCAGGGCATCGGGCAGCTGCACGGGTTCTGGTACTTCGAGGCGGAGCGTTCGTTCCGTCAGGTCGCCGCGTCCGATCCCGATTGCGCCATGGCGTACTGGGGCATGGCGATGGCGAACTTCTACAACGAGCCCCGCGCCTACGGCTTCATCCGGGAGGGCTTCAAGCATCGCGACAAGGCGTCCGAGCGCGAGCGCAGATGGCTCGACGCGCTGGTCAAGTACTTCGGAGCGAGCAAGGAGCGCAAGGACGTCAAGAAGCTCGAGCGGGGCGACCGCCGCAATGACAAGTGGAAGGCCAAGGCGAGACAGTTCGTGCAGGACCTCGAGGACCTCGTCGACGCGTATCCGGACGACGTCGAGCCCAAGGCGTTCCTCGTCAATCAGCTCTGGCTGAACCAGCGTCACCACGGCATCCCGATCTCGAGCAAATCGGCGAACAGCGCGTTGCTCGACCAGATCTTCGCGGCCAACCCGAAGCACCCGGCGCATCACTACCGCATCCACCTCTGGGACACGCGCCGGACCGCGAAGCGCGCCGTGAAGTCGGCCGCGAACAGCGGGCCGTCGTCGCCCGGCATCGCGCATCAGTGGCACATGGGCGGGCATATCTGGGCCCAGCTTCACCGCCATGGAGCGGCGGCGTGGTCGCAGGAAGCGTCGGCGCGCGTCGACCACGCGCACATGATGCGCGACCGCGTCCTGCCGGACGAGATCCACAACTACGCCCACAACAACGAGTGGCTCACGCGCAGCCTGCGCAACATCGGCGCCGTCCACGACGCGACCGCGCTCGCCAAGAACATGGTGGAGCTGCCCCGCCATCCGAAGTGGAACACGCCCGACAAGCGCTCTTCGTCGCGGTACGGGCGCCAACGCTTGATCGAGACTCTAGAGCAGTACGAGCAGTGGGAGGAGATCCTCCGGCTCGAGAAGACCATGTACCTGGAGGAGGGCACCAGCGCCGAGCACCGCGCGGACCGCCGCGCGACGTTGGGGATGGCGCGGTTCCACCTCGATGACGTGAAAGGGCTCGAGCGCGAGCTCACTGCGATCGGCACCATCGTCGATGGCGAGAAGAAGGCGCGTACCAAGGCCGGCGACGAGGCGGAGGAGAAGGCGATCGCCGCCCAGAGGTCGGACGACGCGGTCTCGGACGCCATGCGCGATGCAATGAAGCCGTTCACGCGGCGGCTGCGCACGATCGGGCGCCATCGCCAGATGCTCGAAGGTTTCCTGGCCTTGTCACGGGAGGAGTGGAAGAAGGGGCTCGCGGATCTGGACAAGGGCCGCTTGTTCAAGCCGCACCTCGCGCGTCTACACCTCGACAGCGACAAGAAGAAAGCGCTGAAGATCGCCAAGGACGCCGCCAAGCGCAAGACCGGCGTCGCGTACGAGAACGCCAACCTCGCCTACATCCAGTACACCTGTGGCGAGACCGAAGACGCGAAGAAGACGTTCGAGAAGCTCCGCGAGTACTCGTCGCGCTTCGATCTCGACATGCCGGTGTTCAAGCGGCTCGCGCCGCTCGCGAAGGAGCTGGGCCACGATGCCGACTGGCGCGTCGCGTCCGTGGTGCCCGGCGACGTCGGCGACCGGCCGGATCACGATGCACTGGGTCCGTTCCGCTGGTCGCCGATGCCGGTGTTGTCGTCCTTCACGCTGCCGGACGGCAACGGCAAGTCCGTCGGCCTCGACCGATGGAAGGGCAAGCCCGTGCTGATCGTGTTCTTCCTCGGGTTCGACTGTCTGCACTGCGTCGAGCAGCTGCAAGCGCTGTCTCCCGTCGCCAAGAAGTTCCAAGAAGCGGGTGTCGGCATCGTCACGGTCGGCTCCTGCACGCCGGCGCAGATCAAGAAGAGCGTCGCCGACGCGCCGTTCCCGTTCCCGATCCTCGCCGACCCGGCGCTCACGACGTTCAAGCAGTGGCGCGTCCACGACGACTTCGAGAAGCAGGCCCTCCACGGGACGTTCCTGGTCGATGGCCAGGGACTCGTTCGCTGGCAGGACATCAGCTACGAACCGTTCATGGAGGTCGACTGGCTGCTCGCCGAATGCCAGCGCCTGCTGGCGCTCCCGACCGGTCAGCCGCTCGCGGACGGCGCCGGTCGCAAAGGTGGCCCCCGCCCCGTGAAGTCCTCGAACGGAGAGGGCAACAAGGAGCGGCGATAGTCGTTCTGGCGGGAGCGCGGACCTCCAGGTCCGCTCTGGGATCTGCCTTCGGCTTCGGCTTCGGCTTCGCCGCCAGAGAGGACCTGGAGGTCCGCGCTCCCGGGAAGAGGGGCTCCCGGGTTACTTCCCGTGCAGGGTCATCAGGTAGTGCCACATGGCGTGGAACTGTTGCCCCGCGTCGCCTTCGAGGATCTCGTCCTGCATCGTGGTTCCGTCGCTCAGGACGTAGATGGGCATGCGGAAGATGTCGTCCACTCGCTGGGGGTTCCACATCCAGCGCGTGAAGTGCTCTTCACGGACGCGGGAGTACACGGTGCCGAAGTTCGGTGCGGCGAACTCGAACGTCGCGTAGGGCTTCTGGTCGAGGTGCCCGTGGCACGCGGTACAGCCGAAGCCGTCCTTGCGGAGCAGCTGCTCGCCGACCTTCGCCAGATCCGCGTCCGGCTTCGGCGGTGCCGGAGTGCTTGGCGGGTAGCCGTGGGATTCCGACAGTCCGATCGCGAGGAGCTCGGCGCGCGCCGGGAATCCGGGCATGCGTGCGTGCAACCACGTGCGCAGCGCCGGCAGCTCGCCCGCGAGGAACGGCTTCGAGAACGACGTGTGGAACTTCTCGCCCGCCCAGGTCAGGGCGGGACGGAGCTGGCTGATCTTCTCCTCGCCTTCCTTCGGCGGCGGGTCGAGGCCGATGGTCTCCGTGGCGAGGAGGTCCCACAGGTCGTTCTGGTCGTCGAGGCGATGGCAGGCCGTGCAGCGGAGCCGCTCGATCTGGCGCTCCGCAAACTCCGTGAGGTTGCGACGGCCAAGGGCGGCGGGCGCGTTTCCATCCGCGAGGAAACGCACGAGGCTCCTGCGCTCACCGGCGCTGAGCTGGGGGTCGGGAGCGCGGCCCCGCTCGGCGTCCGAGAGGCAGCCGGCGCCCGCTGCCGCCGCGATCTTCTCGAGCGATGGAGCGGCGAGTCCGGGGTCGCCCGCCCCCTCGTGGCACTGGGTGCAGCCGAGCTCTCGGACCAATCCCGCCCCCCGCTTCGGGTCGCCGGGGTTCGCCGGGATCGCCGGCCACGTGGGTGCCGATAGCCGCAGGAACGCCGCGAGTCCGGTCGCCTCGTCGTCCGTCAGCCGGAAGTGCGGCATACGCACCCAGCGGTAGTGGCGGGGCGGGTCCTTCAAGAACGCCGCCAGAGCGCCCGGCTTGAACTTCCAGTCGACGTGATCGAGGGGGATACGGTCGTACTTGTCGTCCGCAGACTTGCGACCCGGGACGGGGTGGCAGCCGACACACCCGAGGGTCGCGAACACGCCGCCGCCCTTCTTCGCGAGCTCCGGTGTCGGTGCGGCCGCGTTGAGCGGCCGGCCGCTGCTGACCGACCCGAGATACGCCGCGACGTCGAAGGGCCGCGTGTCCTTTGCGGCGACCGCGGCACCCACGTTCGCATGCGGGAACACCTTCGGCATCGTCGCCTGCGGACGCAGCTTCTGCGGATCGATCATCCACACCGCCATCCACGACGGGTCGAGTCGCGTACCCATGTCCGCGAAGGACGGGGCGTCCGCCGAGAGCTCCGGCATCGCGGTCGCTGGCAAGGGCGTCTCCGGCCGATGACACTTGATGCACCGATGCCGCGCGAAAGACACCCGCGCCGCGGACCGATCCCGGGACTCCGCGGTGCTCCCGCGCGTGAACACCGTCGTGGGCACGGGCTCGATCTGAAAGTCGCGCCCTTGCCACAAGAGCCGTACTGTCGCGTCGCCGCTCTCGGGTGCGGTGTACTCGAGGACGAACGGGTTCTCTCCCTTGCGCACTCGCGCCGCCTTGCTGCCCAGGGTCGACAGGTCGTCGGCCTCACCTTCCAGCAGCACCTTCCCCCGCACCGTGAGCTTCACCTTCCCCCGCCCGCGCGCCGAGAACGTCAGCCGCGTTCGCAGGTCCAGGTTGAGGAAGCCCCGCCACGTCGCGGTGAACCGTCGCGCGGGTAGGAACGGCGACGCAGGGGCGCCGGCAGGGACGTGAAGGGCGACCAGGCGAGCGTGGCGATGATCTTCGAGCTTCGGGGAACCGAGCGTCGCGAGACGCAGGTCGAGTCCGAGGCCTCCGGCGGAAGCGCGGGCCTGATGATCCGGCGGGAGCGCGGACCTCCAGGTCCGCTCTGGGTCGGGGTGCGGCTTCGCCGTCAGCGCGGACCTGGAGGCCCGCGCTCCCGGGACCTGGAGATCCGCGCTCCCGGGAGGAGTCGGCCACGGGAATGCGACGAGCGCGGCGAGCAGCAACCACCTCATCGCGACGTCAGTTCGTCGAGGGCTTCCCGAGCTTGTTGATCGTGTTCCAGATGTCGAAGCGGACCTCTTCGCCGTCCTTGGATTCGAGGTCGCACTTGATGTGCATCTGCATCACCGGCTTGATCCCGGGGAGGTGCAAGAACACGGTCCGGCCGTCGAGCTGGAGGGTCGCGGACTTCACCTCGAGGGTGTCGTGCTTCTTGTAGCTGTGGAGCTCCTTCTTGAGCGCCTTCTCGAGGATCTCGGGGTCGGGCTGGTCCGCGGAGACTTCCGGGGAGCCGTATTGCGGGCCCCAGACGTAGTTCCAGTGCTTCACCGCGTAGCTCTCGGTGTCGTTGGCGAGCTCTGGGTCGAGCGCGCAGGTGAAGGTGAGGTAGACGCCCCGCTCGGTGACGCGGAGCTTGTGCGGCGTGCGGACCGCGTGCGTGGTGCGCCGGACGCGCTGGAAGCCCGCGAGCTGCGCCGCGTTCGTCTGCCAGCCCTTGAGGCCGCAGACCCAGAGCTGGCCGTCCCGCGGGTTGAACCGGGCCCGCATCGCCGACGACGCGAGCTTCACCGGGATGCGGAAGACGCCCCCCTGGATCTGGCCGTCGACCTCCTCCTTCATGACCTTGTAGATCGAGCTCTTGCCGTAGGAGAGGTGGAGCAGGTCGCCCTGGAACGGTCCCCACTCGCCGCTCGTGACCCAGACCTGTCCGCCGCCGGAGTTGTCGACGCCCATCGGGAACCAGCACAGCGGCTTGTTGTAGTCCTTGGGCTTCTCCGTCGCGTGGGCGACGTCGATCACGCCCTGGAACGAGCCCTCGCTCAACCAGTGGAGCTTGCAGTGTGGGACCCACGTGCCTTCGTTGTCACCGCACGTGACCTGGCCGTTCGGCCCGACGCCGATGCCGTTCGGTGCGCGCATGCCGCGCGCGTACACTGCGAGCTCGGAGCCGTCCCTCGAGATCTTCATCACCGTCCCGTGGTGGGGGACGATCTTCTCGAATCCGCGACCACCGCCGCGCACCGGCGAGCCCTTGGCGATGTAGAAGTTCCCGTCCGAATCCGTCTGCAGGTCGAACGTGAACTCGTGGAAGTTGCGCGTCGTGTAGACGTCGTTGTTGAAGCACTCGTAGAAGTCGGCCTCGCCGTCGCCGTTCTGGTCGTGGAGGCGAGTGATCTGGTCCTTGCCGTTCACGTAGATGACATCGTCGACGATGCGGAGGCCGAGCGTCTCGAAGAGCCCGGTCGCGTAGCGGCGCCACTTCACTTCGTCGAGATCGTCGTCGAGCCCGCTGACGATCCACACGTCGCCGTTCCACGTCGACACCGCGGCGCGCGTGCCGTCCTTGAAGAAGTCCATGCCGCCGACCCGCATGTAGCTGTCCCACGGGTTCTTGAACGGGACGGGCACGGTGTCCACCACCCAGGACTTCTTGCCCTTCTTGTCGTCTCCGAGCCGACCCTTCACGACGACGGGCTTGGGATACAGGGCGGGGCCCCCGGCCAGATACGGCGTGAGGTCAGGGGCGCCCTTCCAGTCGCCGACCCGGGCGAGGAACGCCTTGGGGTCGCCGCGGTGATGCGCGATCCGGAATCGGCAGGCCGGCGTCCCCGCCGGGATGCGCAGCACGAGGCGGGCATTGCTACCTTCCGTCCTGGGCTCCATCCGCACGCCGTCGGGCGCGCCGATGAGCGCGTACGCGAGCGGTGCGTTGGCGGCCTCGTGAGCGAGGGCCTTCAGCTCCGGAGGCTGCTGACGCTTCGTCCATACGTCGATCTCGCCGAAGAACGTGCCCTGTCCGTGCCAGATCGGGACCGTGTCGAACAGCAGCCAGCGGGCGCGGCCGAGGCCGTTCTTCGCCATGACGCAGCTGCCGTGCTTGGCGCCCCAGCCGAGCCCGGTCGTGTCGACGTTGGCGATCTGGCGCCAGCCGGCCCCGGCTAGGTCTCCGCCCGTGCTCGGACGCTCCTTGGACGCCGATGCCCACAGGACGAAACGCTGCGCAGCGCGATCGCCCCGGTGCCGCGAGTACGTGTTGATGCGGGCGATGTTCCGGACGCGACCGAGGTCCATCCACATGCGGCCGACCCCGCCGTCGAAGAACGTGGTGCGTGCCGGATCGTCGGAGTTCCCCGGCGATTCCCCATCGGTCAGGCGGGGGAGACGGTCATCCTTGGCGCCCGACTTTCCATGAGGTGCCGCGTAGCCCCCGTCCCACCCGACCTGCACCTTGTCGTTCTTGGTGCCGAAGTCGGTCGAGGACGGCGCGCGCATCGCGAGTGTGTCCCACGGACCCGTCGTGCGATCGACGATGACCTGCGCTCCATCTGCTTTCGCCGTGGCGGTCGGCCTGCGCCGCGCCGTTGCGTACAGTCCCGCCTCGAGCGTGACTTCGTGGCGATCGAAGTCGGCGACGACCATGAGCTGGTCCTGGTCGGTCGCCTCGATCTGGAAGTTGCGCACGATGGCCGTACCGCCATTGTCAGCCACGAGCTGCGGCATCTCGAGCACGCCCATCTTGCCCACGGTGTACGAAAGCACGACGCGATCGCCGTAGCGGTGCAACCCACGCCACAGGCCCCACGCATCGGGCACGGGGCCATGGGGGATGGGACGCGGGTCGTCGAGCTTGCCGCCAGACGCCCAACCCGGGCCGGTCTTGGTGAAGAACGTCGGCGCCCCTGAGATGGAGGGGTGCCCGCCGTGCGACCCGTCGAACGTCACGCCCCGGTAGGTGAGCCCGCCGTTCCAACCGAACGCCATGCGCAGCAGATCCGTATCGAACGTGACCGACGCCTCGTCGTCGTGGCCGAGCGGGACGGTGATGCCCTTCAGTGCGGCGTGGGTTCCGCGGCGGCCCATCCCGACGCTGCACGACACGAACGGTCCATAGTCCATCCGGTTCCACCATTTGCCCGGACGCTTCAGCAGCTGGCGCTCCGTGCGCGACATGTCGTCGCGCCAGCGGGGGAGGACCTTCACGCGGATCTTGCGATACCAGACCTCACTGTTCGGGTCGTGGGCCTGGATCGCGAACGTACCGCGGCTCAGCCGTCGTGTGCCACCGGCGTTCGCGGGCTCGTCGAAGTCGACGACCGTCTTGCCATCGACCGCGATCAAGATGTGCTTACGGCGCACCTCGACCCGCATCTTGAACCACTTGCCGTCCTTGGAGTGCGCGTCCGTGACGTTGCGGACGGCGTAGAGGCTGCCCGACTTGATGGTGTCGGTGTGGGTCGAGTTGACCTGGGCCTCGTACCCGTGGGACGGCCATCCCGATTGCTGCCACTTCGTGTGGAAGAAGAGCCCCGAGTTGGCGCCCTTCTTGGTCTGGATCTCCGCTTCGAGAACGAAGTTCTCGAACGCGTGGTCGGCGACGCCGCCCTCGTAAAAGAGGTGGGACCGGGGGCCGTGGACGATGAGCTTGCCGGCGTCGAGTTTGAACGAGCCGGGATTCTCGTTGGCTCTCCAGCCGTCGAGGCTCTTGCCATCGAAGAGGACGTGGAACCCGTCGCCGTCCACCGTCTGCGCGGCGAGCGGCAGGGCGGCGACGAGGAGGGCGAGAGTGGCGGCGGCGAGATTGCGCGTCATGGGGATCCTCGGGGGGCGTGGACAGTCGCGCCATGTTAACGCGGCACGCCGCAGCAATCCCGCCGTCGCAAGGATGGTCACTCCGGCCCAATCGGTTCAGGTCGAGCGGGCGATGGTCCGACCGGAGACAAGGAGAGCGCGGACCCTCAGGGTCCGCAGCGGGGAAGCGCCGGCGCAGCTTTGTATCGCTCGGAGTGTGGGCTATAAAAGGCCTCTCGACGCAGGATTTGGAGTGCCAGGTTCATGAAGATCGCAGTGTTCGGCGCAGGATACGTAGGACTCGTTGCAGGGACGTGCTTCGCGGAGTCCGGGAACGACGTCACCATCATCGACGTCGATGCGGAGCGGGTAGCCTCCCTCCTGGCCGGGCAGGTTCCGATCTACGAGCCCGGCCTCGAAGAGCTCGTCAAGCGCAACGTCACGGAGGAGCGGCTCGTGTTCACCACGAACGCTCCCGAGGCCGTTCGCCAGACGGACGTCGCGTTCATCGCCGTGGGGACGCCCATGGGCGACGACGGCGAGGCCGACCTGCGCTACGTCATGGCCGTGGCCAAGACCATCGGCGAGAACCTGAACGGCTACACGGTCATCGTCGACAAGTCGACCGTGCCCGTCGGGACGGCGGACCGCGTTCGCGAGGAGATCGCGGCCCACACATCGCATGAGTTCGACGTGGTGTCGAACCCCGAGTTCTTGAAAGAAGGCGCCGCGATCGACGACTTCATGAAGCCGGACCGCGTCGTGATCGGCGCGTCGTCCAAGCGGGCCATGGAGATCATGGCCGATCTCTACGCGCCGTTCGTCCGCACCAACAAACCCATCCTCATGATGGACCCCCGTTCGGCCGAGCTCACGAAGTACGCGGCCAACGCGATGCTCGCGACGCGGATCTCGTTCATGAACGAGATGGCCCGCCTCTGCGAACTCGTCGGTGCCAACGCCGAGCACATCCGCAAGGGTATCGGCACCGACTCCCGCATCGGCTTCCCGTTCCTGTTCCCCGGGCCGGGCTACGGCGGTAGCTGCTTCCCGAAGGACCTCCAGGCGCTGATGCGAACGGGTCGCGAAGCCGGGTACGAGCCGCAGATCCTCCGTGCCGCCGAGAAGGTCAACCAGGAGCAGAAGGCGCGGCTATGCGCCAAGGTCAGGTCGCGCCTCGGCGACGACCTCACTGGCAAGGTCATCGCCGTGTGGGGCCTCGCCTTCAAGGCCAACACCGACGACATGCGCGAGGCGCCCGCCATCGTGCTCATCAACGAACTCCTCGAACGCGGTGCCACGGTGAACGCCACGGATCCCGAAGCGCTCGACAACTCCCGCCAGATCTTCGGCGACCGCGTCCACTGGTTCGACCGCAACTACGACGCCGTCAACGGCGCCGACGCCCTCGTTCTCGTCACCGAATGGAACGAGTATCGACGTCCCAACTTCCGCCTCATCAAGGAACGGATGCGCGCGCCCCACATCATCGACGGGCGCAACATCTGGGGTCGCGCGGCGCTGGAGGAGTACGGGTTCTCCTACGACGGGATTGGGATGTAGCGGGGGGCGCGGTCGTGGATTCCCTCGCACGGTAGGCGAGCTTCCGCGTCGGTGGCTTTGTTCTCCACGTTTCCCGTAGCGCGGCAATCCTCGCTACGGGTACCACCGCGGCAGCAACCACCACCGCTGATTGCGGTTGACCAGCTTCATCTCCACGCGTTCCCCGTTGGGCATGAACAGGGTGGCGCTCTGGTCGATGCGGTCGAGGTTCCAGGTGACCAGGCGGGCCGGCATCTTGCGGTTTTCGTGGGAGAAGTCCTCGACCATGGTGGCGGCAAAGCGTTGGCGGGAGACGCGGGCGAGGAGCGCGCCGGGGTCTGCGCTGTCGAGGATCTGTTGGAGGGTAACGTCGCTGCCCTCGATGGGGTGGCTGGCGAGCTTCTTCGGGCCGGGGGGGGACTTGGCGTATCGATGGCGGAGCTCGCGGACCAGGACTTTGAGCCGGACGTCGTTGGCGACCCAGCGCTCCCAGTCGATGAGGCCGGAGGCGCGTTCGGCGTCGAGGGCATTGACGGCGTCGACGAAGGCACGCGCGGCGCGGATGGGGGCGGCCGTCTCCGAGGTGCCGGGGGCACCTCTGATCTCGCCGCGGTGGGGGGGAGGAGTGTCAGCGCAGCCGGCGGCGAGCGAGAGCGTGATGAGCAAGCAGAATCCCGGGGCCCGTTTCATACCCGGTAGCTTAGCCCGGAGCCGCGGGCGCCGCGCTGGCTTAAGATCTTCGGCGTGACTGGTTGCGACATGCCTGACCTGCCGCTTCTCGAATGGGCGCGGTTCGCGGAGACCCGCCTCGCCCCGCAGGCGACCGATGAGGTGCGCGCTCATCTCGAGGGATGCGCGTCATGCCGGGAGAAGGTAGAAGCGTTCGGGGCGTTGGAGCGGTCGATGCACGCCTACGGGACGCTGCCTCCCGTCGATCCGGTGCCGAAGCGGTTCCGGCGCGGACTCGTGGTCGTCGTCATGGCGGCGGTCCTGGCGGCAGCCGCGTTCCTCGTTCTGTCGAGGTAGGCGTTCTTCAGCCTTGGCCACGCGGTACCGGTGAGCCACCGCTCGTACTTGCGCGCGCGCTCGAAGTCGGGGTGCGTGCGTTCGCGCGCCCGGAACTCGGGCGGGTGCAGGATCATCCGCTGGCCGCTCGGCCGCGGCGGGAACACCTCGTGGAGACACTCGTGGAACACCAGGAACTCGAGGTACCACGCGGTCACCCACTCGTGGTCGAGGAGCGGGTTGATGACGATCAGGTTCTTGGGCGAACGCCGCTCGTGCCGGCCCATCAGGCGGCGCGCGACGCGATCACCGAACGTGATGTCCAGGTCGAGTTCGTCGTCGAACCAGCGTTCGTTGACCCGGTCGATCACGGCGCGCAGGTCGTGGTGGTGTCCGGTGACGAGCGCCTCCTTCTTGACCGTCTCCGGTGGAGTCGCCGTGTCCTGGTGGAACAACGTGACGACGTGGGACCACTTGCGGCGCTGCGCGGGGCGCGCGCGGGTGAGGTACAGCCGGATCGCCGCATTGGCGACGGTGTCGGGTGCTTCGCGGAAGCACTGGTGTGCTCGCAGGACGGGGCGACCCTTGCGGTCAGGCCGCA
>NYZC01000074.1 GCA_002686995.1 Phycisphaeraceae bacterium
GCCGTCGCCGGGTCAGTAGCAGTGAATGTATTGGCTCGCGTTCTGCACGATCGGAACCATGTCATCGAACGCGCGCCATTCCACGTGCACGTCACCGTAAAGAACGTTGGCGCCGGTCGGTTCGTTGAAATCGAGATGTCGGGCGGACTCGGTCTTCCACACCCCTGTGTTCCAGTAAACCTCGTCCCAGGCCATCCGCGTCGCAGACACCGGCAGGTCGTCCGACGTGCGCCGCAGCCACATCTCCGCCTGGCCGTTTATGACCATGCCTTCCGGCCAGTACACGCTGGCCCCGGGATTCACCGGATCGAGCGGCGTCCAATCATCGAATTGGGGCCGCTCCACGAAATTGGTCCACAGGTTGTAGCTGGTGATCACGCCCCTGCCCCAGTTGGGGTCGATGGTGTAGAGCCTGTGCGCGCGCGCGGCTGGATAGAATTCAGTTTGTGACGGACAGTAATAGCTTTCGAACCCGATCCCCGCGGCCTCGAAGTAGTCGAAGACGATCTCGTAGATCGGCGTCCAGTACCCGCCCGGGTAGGAAGGCGGGTAGTACCCGTCGAAATCGTTGGAATACACGCCGTTTCCGATGCCGATCTGCCGCAGGTTGCTCGCGCAGGTGGTGATGATGGCCGCCCGCTTCGCCCGCTTGATCGCCGGCAGCAACAGGGCGATCAGCAGCGCGATGATCGAGATGACCACGAGCAGTTCAATCAGCGTGAATGCAGATCGGCGCGGCATGGTGAGGTTCTCGGTATGCAAAACGTGCGTGACCCCGAAGAAGAATGCACCACAGGGTAACTCTAGACGGCCCGGATTAACGCGTCAAGGCCATTCCCCCACGTTGATAAGATGCCCTCGTCCGCCTGGTTTTCGGCCCGGAGGCAAGCAAAATGAATGCAGAAGAAGCCCTCGCCTACATGCACTCGGATCCTGCGCAGGGGCGCGACGACTGGGAGCCGGTGATCGCCATCGTGCGCGGCCTGCTGCACAATCCGATCGACGGTTTCTGCTGGGAACGCGCACGGTCGTACGTAATGGCCGACGACTCCCTGATGTCCCAGTCGTTCATCCATCAGCTCGGGGCCCAGCGCGACGCGAGGGGCGTGCCGATTCTTCGCGACAAGCTTGCGGACCTGGGACGCGATGTCGTCGCGCGCGGCTGTCCGCTGATCCCCGACGGCACGAGCATGGAGCGCGTATGCCTCGAGGCGCTTGCCTGCATCGGTGGCCCGGAAGCCCGCGCGGCGATCGACGCGGTGACCCGCGATCCGAAGAAGGCGCACCTGAAAGGGGCCGCGGCAAACCTGACCGTCGCGGACGTTCCCTTCGATCCGGTCCAGCCCCTTCCATCGGACTTTCCCGAGGTGCTGCGGGGCGTACGAAGCGTGTGCGACGTCTGCGCCGAGGGCAACTGCGAGCCGACGGCGACGCCGGAGCACCGACAACGATTCGAAGCGTCCCTGCAGTCACTGCCCTTCCCTGGCGTCATCGAAACGCTCAGCGGGGACGGCGAGACCACGACCTTTCGGCCGAAGACGCGATTCGCGAGCCTGGTTCACGATCGGGCCGATCCCTTCACCGACTTCGCGATCTACCACTCGGATCCGAAGATCGAGTATCCGATCGGACGACGGCGCTGGGCGATCTCGCACACGTACCTGTCATTTCAGGTCATCGACGGGGCGTTCCACCACAAGGAGTACACGTGGAACGTCGACGAGCAGACGATTACGACCCACTTCCACGAGCCCGCGCTGGAGCCTGTCGAGCTCAATTCCGACGGGCGCACGGTCACGGTCTCCCGCACGCCGATCTCCACCGGGATCGAGGTGCGCGGCAACGTGCATCAGATGAAGTGCACCTCCGCGGTGCGCGGCGTGTGGGACAACCCCCAGTGCGAAGGCACCAACTACTACGTCCGGCGGGCGAACGTGCTCATGCCCTATCGCAGCCTCTACTACTTCCGCCCGCGGCACACGCCCGTCGTGAACCAGTACGGCATCTGGACGGTCGACGAGGCCGAGCGCCCGGAACGCTTCTTCGACGCCGAAGGCAACTGCCTCGACGTCGAAGCCGTGCGACAGGATCTGCTCATCCCGCTGCACCAGCCGAAGATCCTTGCAGGGAGCATGGAACCGTACCAACCCACCGGTCCGGACGACCCGGTCGCCGCGCGGATCGGCGCGGTCATGCGGCCGGATCTCACACCGGTCCCTGACCCGACGCATCTCGACGGCGTGCTCGGCGCGCGCTACGAGCACTCGTGCTGCGGCGTGGCCGGCATCCAGCAGGGCAACGACAACGGCTACCGCAACCATTTCGACGTCAACAGCGACGGCGTCATCGACGAGCGCGACCAGGAGCTGCTCGCGGAGGAGGCCGGTGCGGTGTACCGGGCCAACCTCGGCGACTCGGGCTACTTCGGCATGAACTGGCTGTCGATGGGGTGGATGGGCCGGGCGACCGCGACGTTCGACAAGCCGCGTCTTTTCGTCTGCAGCGACGACTACGGCGCGGGCTATGATCCCCTGACCGGCGTGGTCCGGCTGTTCGAGACACCGCCAACGGGACGGAAGCTCTACGTGAGCTACCACTACGACGCACCCGCAGCAGCCGGACGCGACAACATCAGGCTCTACCTGCACCCCGGAACGAGAACATGATTCGCCGCCCCACCCTCATCGTGCCTGCCGTCGTGGCGATTCTCGCCGCGGCGATCGCCGCGGCGCCCTTCGGTCCGAGGAACCCGAAGCTGCCTGACGAACTGATCTCCGTGGCCGCAATCGATCGTGTATCGCTGCGCATCAACGCCATGCCGGAAGAGATCCCGTTGCACGACGCGCAGGATGGCGCCCTGCGGGAGATGGTGACCGAGCAGCTCGCCGCGGCCGGGATCGAAGTGGCGAAGAAGACGATCACACCTCATCTCGTCATCAACTGCGCCCTGGTGAGCAACGCGGAGATCACCGATGCGAAGACCGTGATCGTCATGATCGACGTTCACCAGGAGGCAAGCCTTTCCCGGTTGAAACGAACGCTGATCGTCCCCACGCTGACGGTGATGTCCGAGGAGGTCACCGCGCCCGATGATCTGCTGCGCACCGTCATGCAGGAGACCCGCAACGCCACCCGCGTCCTGATCGAGACGATCGGAGAAGCCTCGAAAGCGATGCGCTGACGCGTCGCTTGTTCGAGGCGACCATTTCTGCTCAGATCAGGGGATGAACAGCTCGACCCTCTCGATCGGCCTGCTGGTCCTGGTGATGATCACGACGATGGCCGCGGCGGACCCCGGCCCTTCGTTCTCCGCGCTGCCCGTCCGACTCCGACAGCAGATCCGCGACATGGTCGAGCCGCCGCCGACACACGAGCGCAACGGTTGCTACTCGACGCCGATGTACTACGGCATGTTCGAAGGCTTCGAGTATAACGGCGCCCTCGATAAGGATCCGGACAAGCGCTTCTACCAAAAGGGCAGCCCTGGCCCGGACTTCGGCACCTGGAGGCTCGATCGTAATCGTCTCGACTGGCAGGAGGCGATGATCCGCGACTGGGCGGAGCTGGGCCTCAACAACACGCACCTGAACATCTATCCCGTCGACGGCAGCCTGGAGATCACCGAGAGCTACCGGGTGTGGCTCGAAGGCTTCGTGCGCCTGAGTCGCAAGTACGGGCTGAAGATCGGCGTCCGCCTCGATGCGCTCGGAGCCTATGAGGCGTGGCCGATGAACCCGGACAACCCGGACAACGTCATCGACGAGTACCTGGCGTACGCGACCGAGATCGCGAGTCTGCTCAAGGGTCAGACGGCGTACTACGTCCTCGGTGACGAGTTGACGCTTCACGAGCCGAAGCCCGATCTCGACGTGAAGAAGTGGACTCCCGATCGCTACCTGCGCTATTTCAAGCGGGTCTGCGGGGCCATCAAGAGAATCGAGCCCGAAGCGAAGGTGTCGATGTTTGCCGCCTCGAGCGGAGAGTGGTTCAACATCCTCTACCTGCTGAAGAACGGTTACGCCGACGTCGGCGACGGCGTCGCGATCAACCACTACAGCTACCAGGCCGCGCCGAAGTTCTTCGCCGACGCGGCGGCCCTGGCGCCGAACCTGATGTTCCTGTCGAACGGCGTGGGGTACGTGTCGACCGCGACGGCCGAGCCCCGGTTTCCCCAGAACGATCCCTATTCGCGCCACGGCACCGAGCAGTCACAGGCCACATCGATCGCGAAGAACATGTTCGCCTGGTGGGATCTGCGAGCGGACACGGCGCCCTATTACATCACGCTTCGCAACTGGGTCATTCGCGGAAAGGTGTACCCGAGATGGTTCGGCTTCTTCGGCATCGAGGACTACGTCATCGACGAGCACGACCGGCTGACGGTGCACCGTCATCCCGGGTGGTACGCGTACCAGACGATCACGCACACGTTCTACAACCGCGATGATTTCCGCGAAGCCCCCTTCGAAATCACCGCCGACCCCGCGCCCTCGATGATGAGGTCGTATGTCCACGAGGTCCCGGGCGGCTCGGAACTGGTCATGATGCTGTGGCACGACAAGCCGATGAAGTCGACGGTGAAGATCGCCGCCGACAGGTATCGGTATGCGGTCCGACCGGATCTGTTCAACTACCGCAAGTGGACCGATGTGCCCTACAGCCTCGAGTCGGACGCGGTCACCATGGATCTCGCGCTCGATCCGAACCCGACCATCATTCGTCTCGTCGCGACGGAGGCGTCCCGACCTTGATCAACCGAATGGGATGGAGGCCGCCACCGCCGCACACGGGCGCGGCGCCTGGAGAGCCGAGCTCCCGCGAGGCCGCAAACTACGAAGACGGACTCACCCTTGCGGCGTCGCCGGACGCAAGGCGATGGATGAGCGCCTCTTGGTGTCACATCCGCGGCCGTCTGACTTCAGCGACGGGGCCCATCATGAAGGGACGAGCTTATGCGAGGCCGCGGCGCTGCGTCCGTCTTTGGCGGTGGCGGCCTCGCGGGAGCTCGGCCCTCCAGAGCACGATCCGGATCATCAACGTTCCGACAACGCCTAGTCCGTTCGGCGCAGTGATTCCGATTGAGCCTGTTGCCGAATCGCGCTGTCCAGGCTTCGGCGCGCATCGTCAAAATCAGGCTGGATCGCCAGGGCCCGGCGATAGTGGCCGATCGCCGCGCTCAGCTCACCCTTTGTCTCCAGCGCGAAACCGAGGCCGAAATGCGTCTTGGCGGATTCGGAGTCGACCTTCAGGGCCTCACGGTAGTGGCGGATCGCCTCTTCCAGCCTCCCGAGCGATTGCAGCGCGTTGCCCAGGTTGGTTTGCGCCTCGGCCATGTCGGGCGAGATGCGCAATGCCTCGCGAAAATGGCCGAGTGCGTCGTCGAACTTCCCCTGGGTCGCCAGCACGTTACCCAGGTTGAAGTGCGTCTCGGCCCGACCAGGCTGTAGATCGAGCGCCCGACGGTAGTGACGTGCCGCTTCGCCGAGCCGGTCCAGGGATCGCAGTGCATTGCCCAGGTTGTTGTGCGCGAGGTCGAAATCGGGATCGGCCGCTATGGCCTGTCGATAGTGGCCGATCGCCTCGTCCGCGCTTCCGCTTGCGGTCAGCATCATGCCCAGGTTGTTGTGGGCGACCGCATAGTCCGGATCTTCCCCCAGCGCCATCTCGTAGTACTTCCGAGCCTGCTCGAACCGCCCTGCCGCGCTCAGGTCGTCGGCCACGGAAGTGTAGACGACGGCGTAGTCAGGCATCTTCGTTCCGAGGGTCATTGCGGCTTTGACGGCGTCTCGATCTTCGTCGCCCGGCGACCGGTGTGCGGGCAGATCCGCCAATGCTGCGTACAGCGATTCGGCGGCGATCCGACACCCTTCGACGGAAGGGTGCATCCTGTCACCCAGCGTGTATCGCAGTCGGGGATTGGCGGACGAATCGGTCGACTCCCGGTGGCGCCTGAAGGGCTCGGAAAGGCGCACCGTCGGCATCCCCATGGACTGCGCGAGCCGCTCGATGACGAGCGGGCCGTCGTCCCCACCCGACATGGTGTGTACGTCCTGGATTCGGTCATCAAGAAAGCTGGGCCAGATGGCGATGACCGTCGCAAAACCGTGGCGATCCGACAGGAATCGCAATCGCCTCAGGCCTTCCACCACGTTGTTGTCCCCGATGGCCTGCTGATTCCAGCTCACCGGATCCGCGTCCGCCCGGTAATGGAAAAGGTTCAGCCCCAGGCATGCCATGCGAAACGCGTGAGATCCCGCGAACAGGCGATCGACGACTTCGGGACGTTCACGCGCGCCGCCCAGGACGAACGCCTCGCGGTTGAAGTTATCGAAATCGTTGCCCACGAACAGGAGGATCACCACGTCCGGCTGGAACGCGAGCCCCTTGACCTCGAGCAACTCGACCTCGGCGCGCGTGCAGTACGCGCTGACGCCGAAGTTGAGCACCGCCATCGTGCCGTCGGGATGCAACCGCTCGATCTGTCGCGACATCGTGTCGTCGATCTCGCGGATACCGAACCCTTCCACCACCGAGTCGCCCAGCAGAATGACTCTTTTGACCCCGGCCGGCTTCGCGATCGTCCGTTCGATATCACGCTGCCCGTGCGCGTTCGTGCGGGGATAGCTTCTCTTGAGGTTCGCGTTCTCGTCGCGGTAATTCGCCTTCAATTCGAAGCCGAGAATCGGGTTCGTCGACCGCCTGTAGACGGTGTCGTCCCCGTCCAGCGCGATCTGTTTCAGGGGTGGAGCGGCATTCAGCGTGCGGACGGCGACCTCGCCGATGCTCAGCGCCGCCACGATGGAAATCAGCGCCACCAGGATCCTGAGCAACCAGCCTGATACACCGCGATGCTGATATCGCCTGTCGCCGCGCCGTCTCGGCATGGCATTTGCAGCGTTTCCGGACCGCATTGTCGCAGTTCTATCGGAAATGACCGCGGCGGTCACCGCAAAAGGAAACCTGGAACCCGGTCAATTCGGGGCGAATACTTGACTTTGGGTCGATATGAGGCCATCATAATGGGATCGAGGAGCACGCCAGGCGTGCTCGAGAGGCAGGCAGAAGGACCAAACGAAGACACATCTCACCCAAGAAGGAGTCTGTACCATGCGGAAGATTTCGATGCTAAGCATCCTGTGCGCCATCCTGTTGATGAGCGCCGGCAGCGTCCACGCCATCGTCTACGAGGTCGGACCGGGCAAGACGTATGCCTCCATCCAGGACGCCGTCGACGCTGTGGCGGCTACGGACCTGCCTGGGCCCCTCACCGACAATGCGTCATTGCGTGACAAGGAAATCCGCGTCTTTCCCGGCTCCTACACGGAGAACGTGTCGATCCCTGCAGACCCGGCCGGTTCCGCATGGAACACCGTGAACGACGGCTGGACGATCCGGGCGGACCAGCGGGGCACGGTGACCGTCAACGGCGGTTTCTCGATCGGGAACGGTCGCGACAGCTTGGTGTTCGACGGCATCGACATCATGGTCGCGGACGGCCAGCACGGCGTAGCCATGTTCGGCGGAACGAACCGATTCATGATGTTCAAGAACATGGTCGTCGACGGGAGAAACGCCGCAGCATGGGCCAGCGGTATCTACCACGATGCCGGCTTCGGCCAGAATTCCGCGAACCATGTCACCATCGTCAACATGGGGTCACATGGCATTCGCAGCACCAACTCCAGCGGGTGGTATATCAGCAACAGCATCCTCGCCAACAACAACAACGGCACGGGTAAGGAAGCGTCGTTTGTCGGGATCAATCACTCGAACATTTTTGGCAACACCACGAACTGTAATCCGGTCGGCTCCTGTGCAGAATGGGACTCGGCTTCGGGCCCGTTCGGTAACATCAACTGGGTCGGCGGCGATCCGGTCGGCCTGGATCCCCAGTTCGTCTCGACCGACCCCAGCAGCCCGTTCTACCTCTTCCTGGAGGCAAGTTCGCCTTCGGCGGGCACGGCGAACCCGAACGGCCTGGCCTCCCCGCCGCACGCGTGGGAAGACCGCGGACTCGGCACGTATCTGGGCGTGACCCACAACAACATGGGTGCCCGGCCGATTCCCGAGCCGGCATCGCTGGCACTGCTGGCCGCCGGGGCACTGCTCGGTATCCGTCGTCGTCGCTGAAGACGCGAGCCTCCGAGCCGCAGAAAGCGTAAGAATCCAAAGGGGTCGGACTCAGTGTCCGGCCCCTTTTTCTGATTCAACTACCGACCGGCGGTTCGATCAGTTCGAACTCATACGACGGCGTTGCTTCAGCGATCGTGTTGATGTTCCACGGCTCGACATGTCTCAGCGTCTCGGCACCGTAGACCACGGCGTATGCCCGCCGGCTGCGGGCGCTGTGATTGGGCCGGCTTCGATGCACGAGGCTGCTGTCAAAGAAGACGGCGCTGCCGGGCTCCATCTCCAGGGGAATCAGCCGGCCGACATCCACCTGCTTGTCGCTCAGGACGTGACCCTGCACGGGATCGTCGCGGTGCGGCAGATCCGTGCCATGGGTGCCCGGGATGACGTGCAGGCACCCGTTCTCGACCGTGGCCGGATCGATCGCCAGCCAGAAGTTAATCGCGTTGGGATCGATCTTCGGCCAGAAAGCCGTGTCCTGGTGCATCGCCGCCTCGATGCCGTGACGCGCCGGCTTCATGAACAGCGAGTCGCTGAAGACCCGGACCCCGGTCCCGAAAAGACATGACAGCACGCGGTAGATCGCCGGGTGCCGCACCAGCGCCCGAAAGTAAGGGTGGTGCCGGCACATGTTCGCCATCAGCCGCACCCGGTCACGTCGAGGCAAATCCGATCGTCCCTCCGCCGCGGGTTCCCAGAAGGTGTAGAAGTGGTCGGGCACGTGGCCTTCGTACGGCAGTTGCGGCTTCAGTTCGCCGTCCAGCAGGCGGTCCGCCATCCTGTCCAGCTCCGCCAGCGCTTCGGGGCCGATGAGATCGGGGACGACGACGTAGCCGTCCTTCACAAACGCGTTTCGCTGTGCCGTGCCGGTATCCATGCGGGCCCCGTCGTCAGGTATGATTGGGAGGATTCTACCGTGACTTCAAGTCAGCGCATGCGTCGTGATTCCAACCCGAATGTATCGCGGCCGATGATCGGCGTCCCACGCCCGCTCAATCATGTAGGATGCTTCGTCGCGCTCGCAACGCTCGGTCTGCTACCGGCCGCATGCGAGCCCGGCTCCGGCCGGCCCGAAACGATCCGCATCACCTACTGGACGCGAGCCTGGTGGGGCGACCCGGCGCAGTACCAGGATCCGGACGCGGATCCGGTCCCCGTCGCCGAGTGGCAGCGGAAGCAGATCGACGCGTTCGAGCGGAAACATCCGCATATCAAGGTCGACCTGCAGACCGACCCGGGCGGAAGCGGCGACAAGATCCGAATTGCCTTCGCCGGTCGCGTGCCGCCCGATGTCTTTCACGGCGCCCCGGACAACGAGTTCGTCACCTGGTCGGCGCTCGGATTTCTCGAACCCATCGACGAGTACCTGACCGACGCGGACCGGGCGGACATCTACCCGGCGGCGCTGTCGACCTGCTCGTATGACGGCAGCATCTACGCATGGCCGCTCTACAACCATGCGCTGTGCATGGTGATCAACCGCGAGCTGTTTCGCGAGCGCGGGCTGACCGATCGCATCCCCGGCCCTGACGCCCGGTGGACGTTCGACGAGTTCGAGTCGCTGGCCCGGGCGCTCACGTTCGACCGGGACGACGACGGCCCGCCGGACGTCTACGGGGTCGGCATGCACGCGCTCGACGCCAACCACATCTTTCTCACCGCGTACCTGGTCAACCACGGGGCGTCGGTGTTCGACGACGACGGACGATTCGCCCTGGGCGACGAGCCCGGCCGGCGCGGCCTGACGATGCTGCGGCGCCTGATCGACGAAGGCATGGCGACGCCCGGCGCCACCGGGTACGACTACACCGACATGCGGACGCTCTTCGTCCAGCAGAAGGTTGCCATGTATCTTTCGAGTGCCGGCATTCTCATCTGGGCCGAGGACCAGGCGCGCAAGAACACCATCGATCCGTTCGACTGGGCGCTCGTGCCGCTTCCCAGCCTCGAGGGGATCGAGCCCGTCAGTTACCTGACGGTCGGCACGGTGCTCGTGTCGCGCCAGCAGGACAAGGCCCGGCGCGACGCCTGCATGGCCCTGGCTCGGTTCATCACCGGTCCGGTGCCGAATCGGTTCTTCTGGCGAATGGCGTCTCCGCGACGCTCGTCGCCGCCGCCCGAGGACGCGAACCTGGCCGTGATGATGAGGCAGATCGAGCGGTCGCGCAACTTCATGCTGCCGCCGCGCCGCCTGCCCGATCGCTTCAACCTGAGCAAGCCGATGCAGACCCTCTACCAGGACGCCCTGTCCGTGCCGCCGAAGGCGGCGCCCGACGTGCTGCTGGAGACGATGGATCGGGACATCAACCGGATTCTCTCCGACGGGTGATCATGAGGCGCCTTTCCCGATCCGAGCACGCCCCGCGCAACGAAAGGTGGGGATACGCCTTCATCGCACCGGCGATGGGCCTGCTGCTGCTCGTGCACCTCTACCCGATCGCGCACGTCATCACGCTGAGCTTCAGCGAATACGGCGTCGTCGAGGGGCGCGCCCGCTGGATCGGCGGCGACAACTACGCCCGGCTGCTCGACAGCGAGATCTTCCGCGTCGCGCTCGCCAACACGTTCGCCTACACGCTTTTGGTCGTGCCCGTGGCCATCGCGATCGCCCTGGGCCTCGCGTACCTGGTGCATCCGCTCGGCCGGCGATGGCAGAGCTTCTACAAGGCGGCCTTCTACCTGCCCGGCGTCGTGTCCGCGGTGGTGCTGGCCCTGGTGTGGTCCTGGATGTACAGCAAGGACTTCGGCCTGCTGAACGAGCTGCTCGGGCACGTCGGCATCGGGCCGGTGGGCTGGCTCGCCGACCCCCGGATCGCGCTGGTCTCGATCGCGCTCATCGCCGTGTCCAGCGGCCTCGGCGTGCCGCTGCTGCTGCTGCTCGCCGCGATGGACGCGGTGCCCGACGACTACTACGAGGCGGCCGAGATCGACGGAGCGGGCCCCCTGCGGTCGTTCTGGCACATCAGCGTGCCGCTGCTCAAGCCGACGCTGCTCTATCTCGTCGTGATGATGACGATCGGGTCGTTCCAGGTCTTCGAGACGGTCTATCTCATGACCGACGGCGGGCCGAGCTACGCGACCACGACGCTGGTCTACCTCATCTACGAGTCGGCCTTTCGCTACTTCGATTTCGGCCTCGCCAGCGCCCAGGCCGTCGTGCTGTTCCTGCTGATCCTCATCCTCGCCGTCCTGCAGTTTCGACTGCTGGCTTCCGACGTGGAGTACTGATGCGCCGAACCCGCCGCCCCATCGCCCGATTCGCCGGCTACCTGCCGCTGCTGATCTGCGCGCTGGCGGCGCTGCTGCCGCTCTACTGGCTCCTGACGGGCAGCGTCCGGCCCGCGGCGACGCTGCTCGAAGCGCCGCCCCTGGTGCCCACGAAGTTCAGCCTCGAGCACTTCCGAAGGCTCTTCTCGCTCTCGCCGGCCGGACGCTGGCTGCTCAACAGCATCGTGCTCGCGGTCGTCACGACGCTGTCCAACGTGATTCTCTGCTCGATGGCCGGCTACGGCTTCGCGCGGCTGAGGTTCATGGGGCGCCGCACGCTCTTCTGGATCTGCCTCTGCACGATGATGGTGCCGGTGCAGGTGACGGTCATCCCGCTGTTCCTGATGGTCCGCACCGCGGGGCTCATGAACACCTACGTCGGCCTGGCCCTGCCCACGCTCGCGACGGCGTTCGGCATCTTCCTGATGAAGCAGTTCATCCAGACGATTCCCGGCAGCCTGATCGAGGCTGCCCGCATCGACGGCTGCCACGAGCTCATGATCTTCTGGCGCATCGTCTTTCCGATCTCCATCCCGGCGGTCACGACGCTGGGCATCCTCACCTTCACGAGCAGCTGGAACGGGTTCCTCTGGCCCCTGCTCGTCACCATCGACAACGACATGTGGACGATGCCCGTCGGCCTGGGCAGCATCGAGGACAACTTCTTCACCGACTACGGCCTGACCATGGCGGGCGCCGCCGTCGCGGCCATACCCATGATCATGCTCTTCCTCGGCCTCCAGCGCTTCTTCCTGAAGGGCCTGACAATCGGCGCGGTGAAGGGGTGACCAAGAAACAGCATCATCCCCCGTTCACGCAATCCGATGCACTCACCGAAACGGGGTCTGACCCCGTTTCGCATGATCGGCGCACAGCATGGCGAACCGCGCGGCGTAAGCCCTCACCCTTACCCACATCTGGTGGTCCCCGCGAGGGCTCCGGGGAGTGGTTTTTGGTCAGTAGACGATGCATTCGCCCGATAATTCCAA
>NYZC01000075.1 GCA_002686995.1 Phycisphaeraceae bacterium
CATTCCATGGCGACTGGAACTATGAGATACTTCCCGGTTCATGAATAACACATCGAGCCCCCATCAAAATTCGGTAACTTATTGTTTTGCGCGCCCTTAATGACTAATAGCTTAATCTCCCCTCAGATAGCCCAGCGGAATCGACCGAACCTTCGTCCCCGTCATGCTGCGACCGTAGATGCCCCAGCCGAAGTCATACGCGAACACGGCCTCGTCGCCGACGAACTGGACGTCGGGATAGCAGATGCGCAGCACGCCGGGAGCGCGGTGATAGCGCTCGCTGTTCGCCGGAGGCTGGTGGTACCAGTAGTCCTCGCGCTGCTCGATGATCTCCAGCCAGTCGGCCGGCAGCGGCGGAATGACCGTCTCGTCGTCGAGCGATTCGAGGTTGCGGAAGTTCTCCCAGGTCTCGCCCTCGTCGCGCGAAACCGCACACGACAGCCGCGCCCGGTGCAGCCCCTTGAGGATCTCCCCGCGGGCGGCCTGGTTCCAAACGAGCAGTATCTCCCCGGAAGGCATGCGGCGCAGCGACGACGGCACCGCACTGCTGGCAAGCTGCAGGACGGGCCTGGGCCGCTCCCACGTGATGCCCTGGTCATGGCTGAATGATCGGTAGCGCCGGCCGTGCTCGCTGCGAAGGTCCATCATCAGGCGACCGTCGCGCAGCGGGACCACTGACGGTTCGCCCAGCGCGTAGCAGACCCGGTAGTTGCAGACGAACAGCTCGCTTCGGCTGTGCTGCCACGTCCGCCCCTCGTCGTCGGACACCATCACGAAACTGAACGACAGGTGGTTGTCGGCCTCGCTCGCCACGGTCTCGTCAAACGAGATCCAGCGGTACGACGGCGCGACGATCCTGCCGCTGTCCAGGACGATCGCGTGGCCGGCACAGCACATCGCGTGCATCGGGAAAACGACGGCCGGCTCAGACCAGGTGCGTCCCTCGTCCTCGCTCGACCGGAACATCATGCCCGACCCGTTGTCGCGCGTCGGATGCCCGTTCGGAAACTTATCGTGGTCGTTGTAGACGATACCCAGCCGCCCGCTGTTCATCCGGAACACGGACTGGTGATTGCCCTTGACGCGCTCGCCGGATGCGTCGCGCATCTCCCACGGATCGCTCCACGTCCGACCCGCGTCCTCGGACGACCGCATGGTGAGGTAGATGTAATCCTTCCGCGGCGCCGTGTTGACGGTCGAGAGGTCCGCTTCGCCGGTTGGCGCATCGTTCTGTTCGCTCGGCGTGCGCGGCGCCTTGGCCTTGTATTGCTCGCTGTCCCGGCCGCCGCCGAGCTCATACTCGAATCCGACGATGTAGAGTTGGCGTTCGTCCGCACCCGGCGTCAGCGTCATCTCGTACGTCACGGGGTTCCGCGGCTCGATCACGAGGGTCGAAGGGAACTGATCGACTTCGAGGGGACGGGAATTGTCAGGCATGCGAGCTCACTCGTTCGCCGGGGTGGAACCACGGGATGGACACGGATGGACACGGATGGACACGGATGGACACGGATGAACACGGATGGACGTTCAGCATGACGATCGCTGCCTCACGGCTCCCAGTCGAAATCCTGATCCAGCGGATGGATCGGCCGCTGCACGTGCTCGAATTCGTACCGCGTCAGCTCGTACGACTCGGCGCCCGGACAGTCCGCGCGCAGCACCTCCGCCGCCACCGCCGCAAAAGCCTTCCTGAACCCCACGCCGGTCTTGAGCGTCACCACTTTCGCCTCGAAGGGCTCGATGCCGACCTTCTCGTACAGGGACGGCTGCGGCCCGTGAATGACGCGCCCGGTCAGGACGAGCCGCACGTTGTCGATCTCGAGGCAGATGATGGGCCCCGTCTCGGTCGTCGGCGTCGTTCCCGCACCGAAGTCGTCCGCGATCGGCCCTTCGGTCACGCAGAGCACTTTGCCGGTGACCGAAACAGGATTGCAGAACCGTGTATCGCGCTTGCCGCCGACGTCGACGCTGACGACATCGCCGACCTTCGCGTCACAAAGGGCCGCTACCGCCGGTGCATCGGGCAGGTGCGCCAGGATGAGACCGTCGATCGACGCCCGGTGGGCCAGCACGTCCTCGAGAAGGGCGCTGTTGTCCCCCGGCGCTCCGCCGCCGACCGTGTCCGCGGAATCGGTGATAACGACCGGAAAACCGTCGATCTCCGCCGCGCGGCGCATCGCGTCCGGAACCGAAATCATCGGTGCGGGCTGAACCCGGTCGCGCACGGACCAAACCCGTCGCGCAAGGTCGTCGGCAAGTTGCTGCGCGAGGTCCGGATCGTCATCCGTCACCGCGATCGCACAGACCCCCTGCTCCGGGACATCCTGCCAGGCGAAGGCCGGGCACAGCGAGCAGCCGATCACCCGCTCGCGTTCGTCCCACGCGGTGAACAGGTCGAACAGCTCCTTCAACGCGCCGGAGTTCGCGCCGTCGTCAGGCGGTGGAAAGATGAGCGGCACCCTCCGCATCCGCATGACCGGTCGCGTCTTTCCCTCCAGCGCGTCCATCAGCAGGCGCGCGGCCCGCGCGCCGGTGGGCGCGACATCCACGTGCGGATGCGTGCGATAGGCGACCATCGCCGTGGATGCCTCGAACATCCGCCGGGTCGCGATGGCATGGCAGTCGAGCGCCGTGACGACGACCCCGTCGATCCCGACGTGGTCCCGGGCAATCTGGATCAGGTGGCCATCGAAATCGGCGATCTCCTCCGCGCTCATCGCACCGTGGGGCGCGATGCAGATCCCGTCGAGCCGACCTGCGGCCTCCAGTTGGGATCGCAACTCCGATTCGAGATGCAGCGCCGCCCGTTTCGTGATCAACCCCGACGGCAGCGCCCCGGCGCTGACCAGCGGCACGATCTCGACGTCGCGGGCGCCAAGCACTTCGACGAACCCCGCGATCTCGTCGCGGCGCCCCGTGTCGCCGAGCATGGCTTCGCCGACGAGCGTCCCGCCCTGGTACTTCTCGAAATCCTCGATGCAGGTCGGCGCGGACGAAAACGTGTTCGACTCGTGCCAGAAACGGGCGATGCCGATTCGAAGGCGGGGCATGGCGAGGATTCTACGGCGAACGGCGGTCGTCAGCCCGACCCGTCCCGCCGGTCTGCTCTGCGCCGCGGAGGGCCGGGCTCCTGCGAGGCCGCCGTCCGGAGCAACCGCACGCCGGACGGGCCGGCAGAATGTGCCGGCACGACGAGTCACTAGAATGCCGCGCGATGAAATCCTCACTCATACTCCTGCCTGCACTCGCCTCGATCGTTCTGATCTCCTGCGCCGCCACCGGCCCGCCGCCTTCGCTGCCACCCGGCGCCGTCGGATACTGGTCCTTCGACGAGGCCGACATCGATGGCACCACGATTCGCGACACGAGCGGAGGCGGTCACGACGGCAGGGTCGAGCGCGCCGCGCTCGTGACCGGTCGCATCGGCGAGGCACTCGAGCTTGAGGGCTCGGGCGACGGCATCACGATCGACGGGCTCTCGCTCGAAGGCAGCCAGCAGTCCGTCTGCCTGTGGATCAACCGCAAGGCGGCAGGCCTGCGCCGCCTCGTATTCATCAACGGTCTCTGCCAGGTCGGTTTTTCGGGGCGCGAGATCTTCGTGCACACGGGGCGTCCCGGGCGCGCGGACACCAACATGCCGCTGACCGATCTCGACATCCCCGTGGACCGGTGGACGCACCTCGCGGTGACGTGGGACACCGCGGCGGACGCCGATCACGTCAAGGTCTACCTCGACGGTCAGCTTCGCGCCACCGGCACGCTCGACGCCGCCCGCGACCGCCCGCTGAAGATCGAGACGCTGCGTATCGGTCACACCGGCGAACCGGGCGGGATCAACCAGTCGTTCGCAGGCGTCATCGACGAGTTGGTGCTCTACGACACGGCGCTGCCCGAGTCGCGGATTCGAGACTATGTCAACGCCACCATGGCGGCGACGGGCCGGCAGGCGCCGATGACTCCGCGGACCATCGTGTCCCAGACGAGCGTGTCCGCCCTGCCGCCCTACGTGCCGCAATCCAGGTACACCGGTCGAAAGAAATTGCTGCGCGTCGCGAGCGAACTGGTCAGCCGCATGCTCTACTCGCCCTCGATTGCCGAGGCGGATCTTCCGCGACGCGTCCGGCTCTGGCAGCGGACCGGTCTCGACGGCCTCGTCTTCAATCTCACCAGCCACCACCGCGAAGGCGAAAGGGCCCTGTATCACAACATGGCCGGGCAATGGTGGGCGCTGAATCCACGCACGTACGACGAGTTCGTTCCGGAGATCAAGGCGTTCCAGTCGGTCCAGGACTGGGGGCGCCTGACCGACAACTTCCTCTGGTCGTCGTATGCCGTCTGGCAGGACGGCCCTCGCATGCGCGTGCAGAACTGGTTCAGCGACGATGACTGGAAGATCATCCTGAACAACGTAAGCATCCAGGCGCGCGTCGCGCGCGAATGCGGCTTCAAGGGCCTGATGTTCGACACCGAGCAATACGAGGGGCACCACGCGGAAGGCGCCTGGCACATTCCGTTCAGTTACCTCAACTACAAGGAGGACGGATATGCGAAGGCGGACGAAGCCGAGCCGCGACCGTTCGAGGAGGTCGCGGCGAAGATCCGGCAGCGCGGCACGCAGTATGCGCGGGCCGTGTGCGCCGGGTTCCCCGGCCTCAAGCTTCTGATCATTCCCGGTCTCTACGAATGGACCGCGCGCGAGGGCGACGGACCGCTGGAGGAAAAGCACCACGGCCTCTACCCCGCGTTCATCGACGGCGTGCTCGAGGGGCTCGACGAGAATGCCACGCTGATCGGAGGAAGCGAGCTGACCTACAGCCAGACGCGGTACATCGATATCGGCAACGAGCGTCGCCGATTCGACGAGTCCATCGAGAAGCTGTCCGGCGTGTCGGACGCGCTACGGAAAAAGACGAGCTTTGCCGCCGGCATCTGGGTGGATACGGACCGGAGCTGGAGCGACTCCGACGTCACGAAGAACGTCCGCAACCCCGCGGACCACGAAACGGCGGTCCGCAACGCCTTCAAGGCCTCGGACGAGTACGCGTGGATCTACGGCGAGCAGTCCCACTTTCTGGGGGACGATCCGACGCCCCTGATGCTCGAGTACTTCCGGGCCAACGAGAAGGCGCATCACGATTGACGAATTGGGATCTGACCAGTCTGACCGGACAGACCCCGATTCCGGCAAATCGTCCTCGTCCTCGATCAGCGTTGCGCTGGCCTCCGAACCCGAGTGCATCGCCCGGCGTGATGCGGCGCCCATCCGGCATTCGCTTGGGAATCCAACTGCAGCGTCGGCGTCCCTGGATGCTCGACTTGCGTTGCCGAGCCGGGTCGTCCCCGACCCGGAGGCGGCAACGCCTTCCGAGCCGAGACGGTCCGGGTCGGTGAGGCAACCCTGATGAACGCACCGCGATTTCCGTGCCGAACACGATTGGGTCCGCCCCCGTTTGCCGTTTTCGGGCTTCGATGAGCCTTGATTGCACTACGGACGCGTGGTACCATTTAGGGACTATGGAGGCGGACGTACGCCTCGACTGAGTGTCTGTTGGAGGGAGCTAGACTTCATCTTGTTCGTTCTATTCCCTGAAAGGAGTTTTTGCATGTATCGATCCATCATCGCATTGGCCCTCGTCGCCGCGTTCGCGGCGTTCGCCACCACGGCCCAGGCCCAGATCGGTGCCGACGGGAGCATTTTCTTTGACACGTTCGACGGCGCACAGGTTGACCCCGGGCCCCCGGCGGTCGGCTCGCCGAACCCGTCAGGCGGCACCAGCGACTTCGCGAGCAGCGGCGGCTACCCGGTCCTGCCGCGCTTCTATGTCGACGACCTGAATGATGGCGTTCAATTCACCGTGTCCGGCGCGCTCGAGGAGCAGGAGTACAACGCCAACCTTGCGGCAGAGGTGTCCAAAACGACCGATTTTGCGGTCGAAACGACCTGGGTTGTCGATTTCATCAATGGCGAGAACGCCACGGTGATGTACGCCCTGAACGCCATATTGTCTGAGGAATCCCTGCTGCGCGTGGAGGCCAAGCCGTCGCTGATCGGATCGGGATGGCAGATGGAGATCGCGGGCAGCGGGAGCGGCAATCTCGGCAACGTCGGACCCGATCTTGCCTTTGGCGCCTCGCATACGATCGTGCTGCACAATCTGGGTGACGGGACGGCCGATCTCTATGTCAACAATGGTATCGTCGGTAACTACCCGACCATGTCCGGCGACATCGGTCGGATCGGTTCGCTCGGCAACAACAGTTCCCAGATTCAGAACGGCGCCGACATGTTCCTGGAAGAGATCTCCGTCGGCACGTTCATCCCCGAGCCCGGCACGCTGGCGCTCGCGATCGTCGGCGGCCTGATGATGCTCAAGCGACGCCGCTGAACCACACGATGACGATGTGGGCACTCGGGGCGGGGCTCCTTGCTCCGCCCCGGGCGCCTGCTCTTTCCGAGGGAGGGGAAAATCAAGGATGAAATGAGAACACCCCGCGATCATCCTCTCTTCGCCCGCCGCGCCGCGGCGCAATCAGGAATCAAGAATCAAAGATCAGCAATCGCCTTCCTCTCGCTCTGCGCGCTGCTGACCAGCACGTCCCTCCTCCACGCCCAGGGCAGCGACATGATCGGCAAGAAGCTGATCCGCCTGGCGTCGGAAACCAACAGCCAGATGTTCCAGACGACGCTCGAGGGCGCGGCTTCGTGGTCCGATGACGCCAACCTGCCCGCCAGGTTCGCCGCCTGGCAGAACACCGGCTTCGACGGCCTGGCCGTTTCGATCGCGAGCAACGCCCCGTCAAAGGGCTTCACCGCGATGGGCCAGCAGTGGTGGAACGTCCGCGTCCAGCGCAGCTACTCGGAGTTCACCGACGAGATCGCGACGCTCAACGCGCAGAACTGGGGGCGCCTGACCGACAACTTCCTGCATTCGTCCATGGCGCCGTGGGATACGCCCGGCACCGTCACCAACCAGGGATGGTTCAACAATGCCCACTGGGCGACCCTGACGAACAATGTCGCGATCCAGGCCCGTGTGGCAAACGAACTCGGTTTCAAGGGCGTCGTGCTGGACACCGAGCAGTACGACCACCACGGCGCCGACCCGTGGTATCACCCGTTCAGCTACAACGAGTACGTCAACGGCGGCTGCCAGTGCCCGTTGGGACAGCCCAGAACGTTCAACGAAGCTTCACAGAAGGTCTTCGAGCGCGGCCAGGAGTACGCCCAGGCGCTCAACAGCGAGTTCCCGGGCATCACCCTGATGATGATTCCGGCGATCAACCGGCCCAACGGCCTTCTGATCGACGAAAGCCTCTACCAGTTCTTCTTCGACGGCATCGTCAGCGGCCTCGACGCGAACTCGAAGCTCATCGCGGGCAGCGAGTTCACGTACGGCCTCTCCGACTACGCGGACTTCGTCGACGGCCGGGACGACACCCTCGCGCAATACCTCGCCCGAAGCACCGTCGACCAGGACATCCTCGACAAGTGGAGCTTCACGGTGGGCGTGTTCGCCGACCATCCCAACGGCGGCGTATGGAGCACGACCGATCCGAGCGTGAACTTCCGCGATCCACAGCGGCACGAGTACGCGACCCGTAACGCCCTCGCGGCGTCGGACGAGTACGCCTGGTCCTACGGTGAGCAGTCGCAGTTCCTCGAGGACACGCCGACGCCCGTGATCGAGCAGTACCTCGACGCCCACGAGGATGCCCGCGCTCCTGTCCCATCCTCAGGGTTCTTCGAAACGTTCGATGACGGCTTCCATGAGCCCGGCTCGTCGTTCACCTCGGGCACCTTTCCGACGGGCGTCGGCACCGAAGTGTCACTTGTCAACGACGCGGTCGAGTTCACGAACTTCCCGGTCACCGACGGGACGTACCGGGCCGACGCCCCGCTCGCCGCGGACGCGATCTACGACGTCAACCTCCGGATGCGCATCAATCCCGGCGCGATCACGCAGAACGCCTACCTGCTGAACGTCCGGGCCGGCGACCCGAACACCGAGGCCGACCTGCTGCTCAAGGCCGTGCAGAACCCCGACGGCAGCAACAGCACCAGCACCTGGGACATCGAGGTCACCGACGCGAACGGCGTCACGAGCGCCGGGATCGCCCTGCGGCGCGGCCTCTTCCACGACATCACGATGCGCCACACCGGCAACGGCGCCGACGAGATCGAGCTTCTGGTCAACGGCATCCTGGTCGGGACCTACGTCGATCGGGCCGCGGCGTTCGATGTCGCGTCCCTGTTCGCCGGCAACCCTTCCAGTGCCACCGGATTCGGATCCGCGACCCTCGATGCGTTCTCGATCCAGGTGACGGTGATCCCGGAGCCGGCCACGATCGTTCTGCTGCTCACGATCCTGCCGATCCGGCGACGCGGCCCGCGGCGGGCGTAGGCCCTTCGATCGCTCGACGGCCTCCATTGCGCCCTGGAACCGCAATTCGCCATAGAATCACACGGCATCATTCCGACTAGGAACCTGACATGATCGGCAAGCGAATGGGGGCGGCGTTGCTGGTTTCGGCGGGGCTCGTCACCGGCGTCACGCTCGCGGCACTCGCGGCACCAATGCTGTCCGAGAAGCCCCGGCTCAGTGACGAGGTTGCATCGCTCGCGGGCATCGAAGCCGTTGCCCTGAGCATCAACCAGTTTCCTTCGGCGCTGCGCGAGCTCGGCAGCAGCGCCGAGGACGTCCGCCGCCGGTGGACGACCCGGCTGGAGAAGGCCGGCATCCGCGTCGTCGAAGGCCGCAACCGCCCCGAGCTGTGGCTGTCCGTGCGGGCCGGCGCACGACCCGGCGCGGGAGATCTTTTCGCCTACGGCATCCAGTTCAAGCTCGTGCAACCGGCGCACATCGACCGGCTGGACCGCGACCTGATGGTGCCGACATACGCCACTGGCGGATACGGCATGGCCCGGAGCGGCGATCTCTCTACACACATCGAGCACATGCTCGACGCGCGCATCAAGGCGTTCATCGACCTGGTGAGGGACGCGACCGAGCTCACGCGCTCGGAGCAGATCACCAGGCCGCAGAAACCTTGATCCCCTGAAAGATGACGCTTAGACTTCGAAAACCACCATGGAAAGCTCCGCCCATCGGAAATCCGGGTTTACGCTGATCGAGCTGCTCGTCGTGATCTCGATCATCGCGCTGCTGATCGCCCTGCTGCTGCCCGCGATCAAGCGCGCCAAGGCCAGCGCCCAGTCGGCGATCTGCGGCAGCCAGCTTCGTCAGCTGGGCATCGCCGTGCACGGGTACCTGTCCGACAACTCGAGTTACTTTCCATGCACGTGGTGCAGTGGACGAAACCAGGAGACCGGCGGCCTGATGCAGAACTGGTCACGCCTGATCTTCGAATACGCCAACTACAGCCGCGAAACCTACGTCTGCCCCAGCGCCGTGCCCGAGAACGAACCCTTCCACGCCAATTCGATTCCCGATCTGCGCATCCAGTGGCGCACCCGAGCCCAGACGATCTTCATGGGCGCCAACTACACCTACAACACGCAATTGAATGCCGATCGGCACTCGAGCTTTCCGGGTCTCCTGGATGGCCAGGCGCTGACGATCGATCACGTGGCGAATACGGCCAACTGCCCGATGATCGAAGACGGCCTCACGTACCCCGGCCGGCAGGCCTTCGAGCCCAGAGCCTTTCCCGATGTCGGTCCATACGCCGACGAGAGCTTTACCTGGTGGCTGAACGCGCCCGCCCCGCGTCACCCGGTCGAGAACGCCAACATGGTCTTCGTCGACACGCACGTCGAGTCGGTACCGGCCGGCGTCGACGACCTGCCTCTTCCGAGCGAGTCCTACCTGATCTGGACGCGCTGGAACG
Source organism: Phycisphaeraceae bacterium (assembly GCA_002686995.1). Lineage (GTDB taxonomy): Bacteria > Planctomycetota > Phycisphaerae > Phycisphaerales > Phycisphaeraceae > NYZC01. The sequence continues at coordinate 9,853 of NYZC01000075.1, forward strand.
ACATCGACTACCAGCCGCGCGGGATCGAGTTCAGCATTCCGTAGATCAGTTTTTGATCCCTGATTCCTGGTTTCTGATTCGGGGTCCGATTCGCGACGCGAACGCGTCGGCGATCAGGTCGCACGCGGCCCGCGTGTAGTGGACGTCGTCCACGAAGTGCTCGGTGGTCTTCGGGACCAGGGCGTCGAGGTTGACGAACACCGCGCCGGCCTCGGTCGCGACGCGCCGGCTGACGTCGTTGAACCGTCGCATTCCCTCGATCATCGAAGGCAGATCCGCTCGCGTGCCGTCCTGCTGCTGGGCGAGTGGAATCCAGAGGCGGCGCTGCTCATGCTCCTTGAGATCCGGTCGATAGATCGACGGCTGGGACGCGATGACGAGCGTCGTCCCCTCCGACTGCACCAGGCGCGCGAAGTCGCGCAGGTTCCGCTCGAAGGCGCCGAGGCTCGGCCACTCGGTGACAGCCACCGGCCGGGCGCGCGGGAAGAACATCGACGTCGAGCGGGCGCCGTCCTTCGCATCCGGGTAGATGATGTGGACCTGCTCCTGGAGGAAGTCGGAGAACCAGTAGCCCAGCCGCATGCGCACCATCTTCCACTTCGTCTGCTCCGGCCGGACGAGGTGAGTGGCCGCCCCGTGATAATGCGCATAGTCCTCCTGGTAACGCCCCTGGCCGAACAGGTCGGGCGTGAAGCTTCGGGACAGGTCGTTGATGCCGTGGTAAATGACGACGAGATCCGGGCTGAAAGCGCGCACCTTGAACAGGTACTTCATCAGCGAGTGCTGAGTCGTGTGCCAGTCGGCCCCGACGTTCTGCACCTCGACGGTGACGTCCGGGCGCGCCGCCTGCAGTCGCTGTCGCAGCAGGTATGGATGCGAATCCTCGACCGGCATCCGGCCGCAGAACACGGTCGAGCCCCCGAACATGAAGATCCGGAATGCCCCGGCCGGCTTCTCGCGCTCGATGGCTTCGCCTCGAAAGCCCCACTGGTTCGTGAAATGACGCTTCCGCCCCGCCTTCGGCGTGTTCTGCAGGTACGGGTGGAACCGGTCCGACCGCGTCGTCGTGCTGCGGGCGATCTGCTTCTCGATCGTCCGATCGACGGCGCGGGCAAAAATGACCAGCAGCACTGCGATGACCAGGATCTTCGGGAGCGGCCGGACCTGCACGATGCGACCGGATGGAAACCGGATCGGCTGTGTCCTGAAGATCCAGCGAGCCAGGAAGAGAACGCAGGGCGTGACGAGCAGGAACCAGGCGCAGAGAAACGCGAAATAGCCGGGCGAATACTTCCCGATCATCGCAGCTTCTCGCGACGTGTGAAAGATGAAGCCGACCCCGAGCACCAGCGCGGGAAGCGTCACCACCCCCGCACCGAGCCCCCGCCATGACCACCTCATCCACGCATTCTAAGGGCTCGCACTTTTTGAGGGCGCGGCACTCAAATCGAATTAAATCGAATTAAGATATTAGTCATTAAGCCAATCGTTATTTGTCATTTCGGACTCGCGTCGGAAGGTGCGCCCGAAGTGACAAATAACGATTGGCTTAACGACTAATATCTTAATTCAATCCCCCCGAGTGGACCGCAGGCGGCCCAGATGCGTGCCTTCGAGCAAGGGGCCGACCTTCCGACTTTCGACTCTTCGCCTCCCCCTACCACTCGAAAAGCTCGTCACCGCCGGTCAGGTCCGCGAGGCGACGGCCGATGATTCTGTCGCGGTGCTCCTGTCGCTGCTGGATCAGGGCGCTGATCTCGCGCAGCTCCTTCTCGATCTGCTCCGCCTCCAGCTTGCGGCGCTTCTGCTTGAGGTCGAAGGCCTCGGTGACCATCGACTTCAGCTCCGCGATCTGGCCTTCGCGCTTCGGTCCGGGCTTCGTGTCGCGAATCCGTTCGCCCATCCGCTCCGACTCGTAGTCGAGACGCCAGATCTTCTTCTCGATCTCGAACACGGCCGGGGCGTGCTCGCTGAGCTCCATCATTTCTTCGACGAGGAACTCCAGGCGCTCGCGATACTCGCGTGCCATGTAGCGGGCGTCCTCGGAGACGTCGCCGAGCACCTGTTGCAGGTGATCCACGAACGCCGGGAACTGCTCCTTCAGAAAACGACGCTGGAGCCGCGACAGGCGGCGCATCGGATCCTCCTCGTCGCCATGATCGGCCTCGTCCTGTTCATGCTCCTTCTCCTTTTCCAGCGCCTCGAGCCGGTGCTCGGCGTCCTCGAGCGCCCGACGATGCGCCTCGATGCGCTCGTGAAGCTCGCGGCGCGACATTGATCGCTCGTCCTCGGCTCTTGACGCGCCGCCGAGCCCCAGCACGGCGAGCAGCGCCGTAACCAGCACGAGCGACGAAAGCAGGCGGGCATGTTTGATTCGCGTGAGCATGGCGGTTCCTTTCAGTCTGGTGTTCAGGACACGGTGAGGCGTTCCCCGGTGATGCCGGGAAAGGATCGATACGGGTTCCGCGAACCGGGCAGCCTGCGGCTGACCGGCTCGACCTTCTCCCGCAGGCGCCGCGCGTCGCCGCGCAGCTTGACCAGGCGGCGATCCACCCGGACGTCACGAGGTCGAAGACCGAGTCCCTCCGGGCTGCGCAGCCTGGACAGGCGGCGCCACGTTCCAGAAAGGCGCTCGTCGACCTGCTCCCACTCCATCATCGCGCGGCGATCCACGGCGACGTCCTCCGTCGAGGATGAATCCGGTTGCTGCGGGGTGGTGCCCGGCGCGTCCGGCCACAGCAAGAGCATCGCGGCGATCAGCGCGGCGGCGGCCGGCACGGCAATGCGAAGGACGAACCTTGCCACGCGTTGGTCGCCCCGGCGATGACGATCAAGTCGCGAGCGCGCCGCTTCGAGGACGATCCGGTCCGATTCGGCCGACGGCTGTGGCAGCGCCCGCTCGCGTAGTGCAGCGTGGACCTCGTCGGATACCAGGTCCCGGGGCTCGTCAGCGTGATCGTTCATGGTGATTGCTCCTGGGTCACGCGGCCAAGCCGCTTCGCGAGCCGGCGTTCGGCTTCCTTCACCCGCCACAGCACGGTGCCGAGCGGGCAGTCCATGCACCCGGCGATCTCGCGATGCGTCATGGCGCCGTCGATTCTCAGCAGGACCGTCTGACGCATCGACGGCGGCAATTCGGCGATGGCTTCGTGGACGCGCCGACGCTGCTCGTCCGCGACGCTCCGCTCGACCGGTCCGTCCGACGGATCCGGCCATTCGAGATCGGCGTCGTGATCGTCCAGCGGCCGGCGGTGCCGGCGCCACGCGCTGCGCACCTCGTCGATCCAGATGCGCCGGGCGATCGTGAACAGCCAGGGGCGGAATCGATCATCCGGCCGGTATCCCTCGAGCCCGTCGATGGCCCGCATCCAGGCCTGTTGGGCGAGGTCCTCGGTCACGTCGGCCGGCGCTCCGAGCCCCACCAGGAATCCGAGCAGACGCGGGGCGTACCGGCGGTACAACCGCTCGAACGCCGCGAGGTCACCCTCGAGGTACTGCCGGATCAGCGCGTCGTCACTCGAGGTCATGCAGGCCCTCTGTACCAGGGATAACGGGACGTGCAATCCGATTATTGGGTCGTCCCGGAAGAAAATCGAAAGAAACGGGATCTGACCCAATCCTGTTCGGCATTCGATTTGGGTGGAAATCCAACTGCAGCGTCCGCGTCCTTGGATACTCGTCCTCCGGGCCGAGACGGCCCGGCTCGGCGCACGGAGGGATACGAGATCGGATATGACTCGCCCGGATCCGACCTCGTGCGGACGCCGGTGGTTTGCGGAATCGCCGGCCGCTCGCAAGAATCGCCGATTCGTGTACAGGATCGGCACCATCGGCTTCGGGAACATGGGATCGGCATGGGCGCGGCAACTTGCCGCCGAGCCCCGATGGGATCTGGCGCGCATCTGCGACGTCGATCCCGAACGTCGGGCCGAGGCAGCGAAGTTGGCGCCCGCCGTGTCGGACGATGCCGACGACGTCCTGAACGATCCTTCGCTCGACGTCGTCGGGCTGTTCACGACCGCCGAGTACCGCCCGGACCAGATCCGCAAGGCGCTCGCCGGCGGCAAGCACATCATCGCCGAGAAGCCGATCGCGCCGAACCCGGATGCCGAGCAGAAACTGCTCGACGAGATCGAAGGGGCCGACCGCCTCATCGCCGTCAACCTGTTCAATCGCAACGCCTGGTACCACCACGCGGTTCGCGCGTTCGTCGAACGTGGCGAGATCGGCAAGCTTGGCATCGTGCGCATCTGCCACATGACGCCCGGTCGCGTGCCCGACGGCAGCTACGAGGCCGAAGGCCCGATCTTTCGCGACTGCGGCATGCATTACGTCGACGTCGCCCGCTGGTACGCCGGCAGTGAATACGCGAAGTGGCAGGCCCAGGGCGTGCGCATGTGGTCCGAGTCCCAGCCGTGGTGGGTCACGGCACAAGGGCACTTCGAGAACGGGGTCATCTTCGACATCACCGTCGGCTTCGTATACGGACAGGTCGCCGAGAACTGGATCAACCGCGGATGCCTCGACGTCATCGGCACGCGCGGCGCGTGCCGGTACGATCATGACTTCATCGACGTCCGACTCCACATGCACGGCGAGCACGAGACCGTCGACCGGACGGGCCCCTACGGCGGCAAGAAGCTGGACGTGATGATCGACTGCTTCGCGCGCAGCCTCGACGCCGGGCGCGATCTCGGTCTGCCGACCGCGCGCGACTCGGTCATCGCATCGCGCATGGCGCAGCGCATGCACGAGGACGCCGTCGCCGGCGACCCGCCCTGCATCGGCGACGACACTGAACGGCAGTACGTCCTGGAACACAAGCCGAAATGGGGTCTCGACGAGCGCTACCGTCTTTCAAAATGAAATCGCAATTCAGGAATCGGGATTCAACGATCCCCAAGGAGGTGTCCCATCAACACGCCTGACAATCCTTTCGTCGATGCCCAGGGCCGCCCGAAGCGCGTCCGCGGCGCCGCCGTGAACACCGGCAACACGGCCATCGCCTCCCTCGCCGGCCAGATCGGCTTCGAGGCGGTATGGATCGAGATGGAGCACGCGCCGACGACGTTGGAACGGGTCGACACCGTCTGCCAGGCCGCCGACGCGGCGGGCGCGGTGCCGCTCGTGCGCCTGCCCGACGGGAGCCGGCCCTACGTGCTCGGCGCGCTCGAGGCGGGCGCCCGGATCATCGTCGTGCCGATGACGAACACGGTGGACCAGGCCCGGCGCCTCGTCGAGTACGGCAAGTACCCGCCGATCGGATCGCGCGGCTTCAACACCCGGACGCGCAATCTCGGGTTCGGCCTGCTCGACCCCGTCGAGGCCATCGAGCGCGCAAACCGGCGCAGTTTCCTGTTCGCCCAGATCGAGACCGTCGAGGCCACCGAAAACCTCGACGAAATGTGTCAGATCGAGGGCCTGGACGGTATCTTCATCGGCCCGGCCGACCTCGCGCTGAGCATGGGGATGATCGGCAAGCTCGCCGACCCGAAGGTGATCGCGAAGGTCGTCGACTGCCTGACGCGCGGGCGCGACGCGGGCAAGCTGACGGGCATCATGGTGCCCCCGGGGCCACTGCTCGATGCTTCGATCGAAGCAAAGGCGAACCTCGTCATCTACGGCGGCGACCTGATGAACCTGGCCGCGGTCTGGCCCGGCCTCCTCGCCTCGGTCCGGACGCAGATCGACTGACGGGGTGTCGAAGGTCGAAAGTCAAAGGTCGAAGGTCGACGAAGGCGCGCGTTGGGGTTGCCCATGAACGTTTTCGAAATCACTGCCGTGCTGCTGACCCTCGCGGCGCTGATGAGCTATTTCAATCATCGTGTCCTGGGACTGCCGACGACCATCGGGCTGATGCTGCTGTCGCTGTGCCTTTCGACGGCGCTGATCGTGGTCGGTCAGTTCAACGAGGATGTGGTGAAGTGGGCGACGAATCTGCTGCACGACATGCACTTCAGCGAGGCGCTGATGCAGGGGATGCTCGGGCTGCTTCTGTTCGCCGGGGCGCTGCACGTCAACCTCGACGACCTGGCCGAGCAGGGCAGGGTCATCGCCATCCTCGCGACGGTCGGGGTGATCGTGTCGACGGGTATCGTCAGCGGCGTCACGTACCTGATCGCGCAGCTTCTGGGCATGCCGGTGCCGTTCATCTTCTGCCTGCTGTTCGGGGCACTCATCTCTCCGACCGACCCGATCGCGGTCCTGGGCATTCTCAAGAAGCTCGGCGCACCGAAGAGCCTGGAGACCAAGATCGCCGGCGAATCGCTCTTCAATGACGGGGTCGGCGTCGTGGTCTTCCTCGCGCTGCTGGGGTTCGCCGGCCTGGACGCTCACGCGGAAACCGGCTTCGGCCCTGTGATGATGCTGTTCGTCAAGGAGGCGGGCGGCGGCGCCATCCTCGGCGTCGTCCTCGGGCTGATCGCCTACCGCATGCTGAAGACCGTCGACAAGTACCAGGTCGAGGTGCTGATCTCGCTGGCGCTCGTGTTCGGCGGTTACGCGCTCGCCACCACCCTGCATTTCTCCGGGCCGATCGCGATGGTTCTCGCGGGACTGCTGATCGGCAACCACGGCCGGAGGTTCGCGATGTCGGCCGCGACGCGCGAGCACCTGGACCTGTTCTGGGAGCTGGTCGACGAGGTGCTCAACGCGGTGCTGTTCGTGCTCATCGGCCTGGAGCTTCTCGAGCTGACGCTGTCCGGCCGCCACGTCCTCGCGGGTCTGCTCGCGATCCCGACGGTGCTGCTCTCCCGGGCGGTGGCGGTGTCGATCCCACTGACCCTCATGCGGAGGCGACGCTCGTTCACGCCCCACGCCATCAAGCTGATGACCTGGGGCGGGCTGCGAGGCGGCATCTCCGTGGCGCTCGCGCTTTCCCTGCGCGATGCCGCGCGAGGGGCCGATCTCGAAGGTGCGAACCCGACGGACCTGATCCTTTCGATGACCTACCTGGTCGTCGTCTTCTCGATCCTCGTCCAGGGGCTGTCGATGGGCTGGCTGATGCGCCGCCTGGGCGTGTCCGGCGGCGACGCTCCGCACACCTCGTAGCTGAGGGCGCCGCATCACGCCTGGCGATGCACCCGGGTTCGGAGGCCAGCGCAACGCTGATCGAGGACGAGGACGAGGACGATTCGCCGGAAACGGGGTCTGCCCCGGTGTTTGCTGTTTGCGTTGTTCGATATCTCCGGACGCACTTCGGGCCGCGAACGGCCCGGCTCGGCAGCGCGTACCCGATCGAAAAGACTCGGCAGAATCCGTGCCGAACAGGATTGGGGCAGACCCCGTTTTCCGCCCCGGCGGCGGGCCTCTGCGGCCCGTGAGCGTCTTTCTTGCCCGCCCTTCCACCGCATGGTAAAACCGCTTCCGGAAGGGCTTGGTTGATTTCTCACCGCCGCCGTGTGGCCCAGGTGACTGGAATGGCCGAGGTCAAGGACGACTGGCCGACTCCGACGGGACCGCGTGATCTGCGCAGGGTCCGCACCCCCGTACCGCTGAGGCCGGACGCGACGCGTTTTCGTACAGTTCGAGCGATATTCCCCCGCCTCTGATGGTCTCCATGCATGCGATCAAGGGCATCCCGGTGTCCCCAGGCGTGGCAATCAGCCGCGCCGTTGTCATCGACGCCGAGGACCTGCCGATTCCGCGCCGGACGGTCAGCCGCGACGGCGTTCCGGCCGAGCGGGAGCGGCTGGTCAGGGCCATCGAGGAGAGCATCGCCGACATCGAGCGGCTCCGGGAGCAGGCCAGCGCCACGGTGGGGCCGGAACTGGCCAAGATCTTCGACGTCCACGTCGCGATGCTCAAGGATCGCCAGCTCACCGGCCAGTTCAACCAGCTACTCGACAACGAGATGGTGACCGCGGAGTACGCCGTCTTCGTGGTCATGCGCCGCCAGGCGCGGCTGCTGCGGAGCATGGATAGCCACTACTTCCGGGAGCGGGAGAAGGACGTCTGGGACCTCGAACGGCGGGTGCTCGGCCACCTGATCGGCGACACCCGGGCGGAGCTCTCCCAGCTCCGTCAGGAGGCCGTCCTGGTCGCTCACGACCTGACGCCCAGCCAGACCGCGGGTCTGGACCGCACGCGGATCAAGGGAATCGCGACCGACGCCGGCGGCCCCACCAGCCATACCGCGATCCTCGCCCACGCCCTGGGCATCCCGGCGATCGTCGGCACCGAGGACGTCACGCAGCACGTCGACTCCGGGGACACCGTGATCATCGACGGGCACCGGGGCATCGTGATCGTCAGCCCCGACGCCGCCAAGCTCATGGAATACCGGCG
>NYZC01000076.1 GCA_002686995.1 Phycisphaeraceae bacterium
AGCGTCCAAGAGTCAAAGAGTCAGAGAGTCAAATGAATGTATTCCTTAGAGGTTGCGGGAAGTCGGGGCGCGCGATCAGGGTCGGGGTCCTGGTGATGGTCGCGGTCGCCTTGAGCCAGGTTGCATGCGCCCAGCAGACGGTCGTGCTCGCACGAGAAGGCAAGGCCGCGTGCTCGATCGTTCTGCCGGCCGACGCGCTCGAGCACGAGCGGACCGCGGCGCAGGAGCTGGCCGATCACCTGGAGCAGATCGTCGGGGATCGACCGCAGACCGGTGACCAGCCGGGACCGGGGACCAACATCTACGTGGGCCGCTCACCGGAAATCGAGCGGCTCGTGGGCGACGTCGACTTCGACGCGCTCGAGACGGACGGCATCGTCATGCGCACGGTCGGCGACGACCTCGTGCTGACCGGCGGCCGGCCGCGCGGCGTGCTCTTCAGCGTCTACAGCTTCCTGCAGGACGTCGTCGGCGTGCGGTGGTGGACCCCGGAACTGATGCACATCCCTTCGAAACCGTCGCTGACCGTATCGGACCTGGACGTGGTCTACCGGCCGCCGTTCGACGTGCGGCTCTTCTACACCGGGGGCTACCACGGCGATGGCGACTTCGCCCGTCGCCTGCGCCACAACGGTTTCCTCCTCGGCATCGACATCGGCGACCACACCAGCCTGAAGCTTCTTCCCCCTGACGAGCACTACCTGGAGCATCCCGACTGGTACGTCTACAGGCCGGAAGGCGACGACAACAAGGGCGAGTACGGATTCGACTTCGGCTTCGCACGCGTCTCGAGGGAGAAGCCGTCCGAGTGGGTGGACCTCGTGGCCCGGACCCGGCGCCTGCCCTATGAGATCTGCGTTTCCAGCACCGGCGGGCTCGAAGCCGCGACCGCGGCGGTGCGGCGCCAGCTGGAAGAGAAGTACGCGAAGTGGAATTACCCTCCGAAGGTCGTGCTGGTCACCCAGAACAACGGGGGATGGCAATGCAAGTGCGAACCGTGCGAGGCGATGACGGCCAGGGAAGGCGCGCCCAGCAGCGGGTGGATCACCTTCGTCAACGCCATCGCCAGGCGACTCGAGCATGACTACCCGGACGTGCTGATCGCGACGATGGCCTTCCTCCAGAACGAGAAGCCGCCGGCACGCCTGCGCGCCCATCCGAACGTGTTCGTCATCCTGAGCCCGGTCACCAGCGATCGCAAGCGGCCGCTCAGCGAAGTGCCCCAGGGCCAATGGGTCGCCCGATGGAAAGAGGTCGCTCGACATGTCCTGGTCTGGGAGCACGCCGTCAACTTCTGGCGACCGATCCCGCCACACCCAAATCACTTCGTGATGGGACACAACCTGCGGTTCTTCGCCGAGCACGGCGTCATGGGCCTGCTGATCGAAGGCGGCGGCAACGGCGTCGAATTGCAGGAAATGAGGACGTACGTCACGAATCAGCTCCTGTGGGATCCGCGGCAGGATCAGCGGCGGCTCATGACCGGGTTCCTGGACGCCTACTACGGGGACGCCGCGCCGTCCATCATGAAATGGATCGACGTGCAGCACGAAGCCGCGCAACGCGCCGAGGATTTCGTGCTGGGCGCCTACACCGTTTCGACGGAGGGTTGGCTCACGTTCGACGATCTGTCGAAAGGCACGCGCCTCTTCGACGAAGCCCTGCGCGCGGTCGAGGGCGACGCCGAGCTCTCGCAGCGCGTGCGCAAAGCGAAGCTGAGCGTCGACTTTGTCTGGCTCGACCGCTACCCGGAGCTTCGCGCCACCGCCGACGAACGCGGCGTGCCGTTCCCGGGGCCCGCCGACCCGCATGCGGCGCTGGAACGTTTCGCAAAGAACGAGTTCAGGTTGAATTGGAATCGGCTGCCGCGGTACGTCAAGCAGATGCGCGAGACGCTGAAGGGTGAGTGAGGGCGATGGGGGCTGGCGCCCGCGACCCAGGCAATCAGCTTGGGTGGCTGGGGTCGAGCGCAGCGAGCCCCCAGTGTGATGCCATCGAAACGCTGCGCGTCTCGCGAAGACCGGCGCCCCTGGGGGCTCGCTGCGCTCGACCCCAGCCACCCGATCCTTCGTGATCTCCGAGTGGCCTGCGGTTATTCTCCTTTGACATGACCACCCACGCCCCATCCCGACATTCCGAGATCGGCAAGATCCTGATCGTCGGCGCCAACGGCAACATCGGGCGCCATCTGATCCCCGCTCTGCTCGCGCTGGGATACGAGGTGCGCGCGCTGCAGTACCGATCGAAGGTCGAGCCGCGGCCGGGCCTGGAGACCGCCCAGGGCAACACGCTCGACCAGGCGTCGCTCGACCAGGCGCTCGACGGTGTGGACGCCGTCTGCCACCTGATCCGCGCCACGGGTCCCGGCGATTCGGCGCGCGAGCGCTGGTTCAACTGCTGCGTGCGCGGCGCGTCCAATCTCCTGGAGGCGGCGAAGGGCAAGCCGCTGAAGCGCTACATCGCCGGCAGCGCCGACAACGTGTTCGGACACGTGACGATGCGCCACGCCGGTCCGATCAACGAGAACCACCCGAAGCGCTTCGCCGACGAATACTACGGCCTGTTCAAGATCGTGGAGGAGGAGCTTTGCCGGCAGTACTGGCTCGGATGGGAGGTGCCGGTCGTCATCACGCGCTTCCCGTGGACCTGGGTCCCGGCGCAAGCCCGCACCGCCGCCGGCGCGCTCGACCGGGAGAGCCGGAAGATCCGCCAGAAGCTGGACATCGACGGCAAGCCGCTGGTGCGCCACGACGCCGTCGTGAACGACATCGTCCAGGGAATCCTCCTGGCCCTGGAGCGCGACGTGGCCGTGGGCCATGACTTCAACTTCGCCGGCCCGGCGCCGTATTCGAGCGACCAGCTTTGCCGAGTCCTGCAGGAGCGGTTCGACTGGCCCGTCGAGCCTGAGCCGACCGACTGGCACTCCTGGACCCTGGACGACTCCAAGGCTCGATCGATGCTCGGATACCGTCCCCGGCTGAACGTGCTGGATTGGATCGCGGGCGAGCTTGACGGCACCCCGGGCGAGTGACGGCCGATTTCCGACTTAAATGTTTGAATCTATGTGATTTACGGCGATCGCGGACCGGCGGAGTATTGACGCCCGTGATCATGACCCCTACAATCCATACACAAGGAGAGGTCAGTTTGTGACCTGACCACCGGGGGAGACAACATATTCGGGACTCCATCTCGTCATCGAGAGTTCCGAGAGAAGGAGAACGACATGAGAACACTCGGCGCGCGCGCCGCGATGCTGACATTCGGCTGTCTGATGGTGATGGGGGCTCCGGCTCAAGGTCTGGTCGAATACTTCAGCGACGGACTGGACGGCTGGACGGTCTTCGGGCCACCCCCCCTGCAAAACCCCGAACCCGTGATCGAGAACCTGGCCCAGTCCCTGATCGAGATCCCCAAGGACCGGGCGAGGCCCACGCTGATCGTTTCCGACGAGATCGACCCGATCACCGGCGACTTCGACATCGCGGTGGCTTTCGCCGGCGTCGAGGAGATGTTCGGCGGCAGCGCATACGGCCTGATCTGGGACTGGGTGGACGAAGACAACCATGACCGTGCGTACACGTCGCCCGGCTTCCATGACGGGTTCATCGATCTGGGCAACTTCCAGACGGCAAGAATCGTCAACGGCCAGAGCGACGGCTTCTATCCGATCAATGAGTTTCTTGGAGAGAACGGTGAGTCCGATGACGGAAACACTGATACCTCTTTCGCCTTTTCCGACGGCGGCATCCCGACGTTGCCCTGCGCGACCTTCCCCAACCAGTCGCAATGCCAGCCCGAGAACCTGAACAACAACGACATCGTCATGCCCGATGCCCTGCGCCTTCGGCGGGAGGGCGACCAGATGACGGCGTTCATCGCGACTTCGCGCAGCATCCCGGGGGTCACTCCGGGGGTATGGATCGAGGTGATCATGCCGACGATTCAAAGGGCGAGCCCACCGTTCGACTTCTACCAGGTGGAGTACCTGGACACCGATATCCCCGAGGGAGGCGGACGCGTCGGGTTCGGTGAGTTCATCGAGACCGTCGGCGCCGAGCCGAACGACCAGGGGGTCGGCGCGCGATTCGCCATCTTCGGCAGCGGCCCGGACGGCGTGCAGGCGGTCCTCGAGGCCACCGCCGTGCCGCTGTCTCAGAGCTTCTTCGTCCCCGAGCCGTCGACGGCACTGATCGTGGGGGCGGCGCTGGCGGTGTGCGGCGTTCGCCGACGACGGTAGCGCGGGTAGCGCATACGCTACGGCCACGTGAAGGAGAACGACTTGAGAGCGCAGCGTTTGCTCGCGGCGATGCTCGCGGTTGTCAGTCTGTCGGTCGCGGGTGCGCCCGCCCAGGGGCTGGTCGAATACTTCAGCGACGGACTGGACGGCTGGACGGTCCACCTGCCGCCGGCAGCACAGAACCCCGAACCGGTCATCGAGAACCTGGCCCAGTCCCTGGTCGAGATTCCCAAGGACCGGGCGCGGCCGACCTACATCATCTCCGACGAGATCGGCCCGGTCGTCGGCGACTTCGACATCGCGATCGCCTTCGCCGGCGTCGAGGAGATGTTCGGCGGCAGCGGCTACGGCCTCATCTGGGACTGGGCGGACGACGACAATTACGACCGCGGTTACGTCTTTCCCGGCTTCCATGACGGTTTCCTCGATCTCGGCGCCTACCGAACGGGCAGGATCGTCAACGGCGCCAGCAACGGGTTCTACGTGCTCAATGAGTTCACAGGGCACCACTCCGACGACCTCAACACCGACATCCCCTTCAATTTCGCCGACGGCGGCGTGCCCACGCTGCCCTGCGCGACATTCCCCGACCAGACACAATGCCAGCCCGAGAACCTGAACAACAACGACATCGTCATGCCCAACGCCCTGCGCGTGCGCCGGGAGGACGACGAGCTCACGGCGTTCGTCGCGCGCTCATCCCAGGAGGGATGGATCGAAGTGGTCATGCCGATGGTGCAAAGGGCGAGCCCACCGTTCGATTTCTACCAGCCTGAGTACCTGGACCCCGACCTGCCCGAGGGGGGCGGTTTCGTGGGATTCGGCGAGTTCATCGAGACCGTCGGCGCCGAGCCGAACGACCAGGGCGTCGGCGCGCGATTCGCCATCTTCGGCAGCGGCCCCGACGGCGTGCAAGCGGTCCTCGAAGCCACCGACGTGCCGCTGTCCCAGAGCTTCCTCATCCCCGAGCCGTCGACGGCACTGATCGTGGGGGCGGCGCTGGCCGCATCGAGCGCCGCACATCGGCGCCGCAGGCCGTAGGTCGACTGCAGCAATCCGTCGCGATCCCTCCTAAGCCACCAGCATCCGAAATACGGCTGGGTGCATGACGGCTGACGCGGGCATGATTCAGATTGCTCCAGAGGATTGGGTGGCTGGGGTCGAGCGCAGCGAGCCCCCAGGAGGCGTGTGATTACTGAAACGGACGCACCCGAGAACACCGAAACGGCCCAGCGCAGATCTTTGTAGATCTTTGTAGATCTTTGTAGATCTTGTGGTCCCGCCCGGTGTGGCGCAGCGTGCCCTCGAACGAGGTACGCGACAAGTGGCTCAGCGCGTTCGTGACATCCGCTGGGGGCTCGCCGCGCTCGACCCCAGCCACCCACTTTGCCAACGATTCCAAAGGGACCCGCGACAGCTGTCATGCACCCTACCTATACGGTTTCTCGCCCTGACGTGCCGTTGAAACGCACGTTTCCCGCTACTATGCTAACGAGTCGGCATGTTCAACAGACGTCTCAGCCACACCCGTGATTTCCCGCGCGCCATCAACCGCTGCGCTTTTACGCTGATCGAACTGCTCGTGGTAATCAGCATCGTGGCGCTGCTCATCGGACTGCTGCTTCCGGCGATCAAGAAGTCCAAGACCATCGCGCTGCAGACCATGTGCGCCGCGCAATTGCACCAGCTCCACGTAGGCACGACCGCGTTCGCCGGCGATTACGACGGCCTGCTCTTTCGGCACCCGAACCTGGCTCCTTTCCCGCTTGGCGACGGCCCGGGCAACGTGCGCTGGGAGGACAACGTCGTTCACTTTTTCCGGTTGGCCTCGGCAAGGGCCTCGACCGACGACGTCTACTTCCTTCCCTATTTCAACTTTTCGCGAGAGGTGTTCTTCTGTCCGGCGCACCCGTCTCGAGCCGGGAGCGACCCCACCGGGCTCGGTTGGGGCTGGCCAAGTGCGTTGCCCGCCACCGTCGCCACGACCCTGGTCAACCTCGCCAACCTGCCCACGAACTTCACCGACCGGCCGATGGCCGAGCAGGTGGACGACGCCCCCGATCTGGGCCTGTGGACCGACCACTCCAACTGGAACGAGCGGAGCGGCGCCGACCCCGGAGCATTCAACCCACCCTTCTGGCAGAACACGAACCACCCCGCCAGCTACTTCGGCATCTTCGACGACCGGCAGGACGACGGCACGGTTGGTCGCAATCTCGCCACCCTCGGCGGCGACGTCCGCTGGGCGTCGTTCCCGACCAATGACGATCCGGTCAACCCGGGCGATGTGACCCGGTACGGTCTCCAACTGGAGACCGCGGGCGGCGGCCAATGGATCGGTTTCTGAGTCCAGTCGTGCGTTTGGCCCATCTCCCGACGTCGCGCGCTCGCGGCTTTACGCTGATCGAATTGCTGGTGGTGATCAGCATCGTCGCGCTGCTCATTGGCCTGTTGCTGCCCGCGATGAAGAAGTCGAAGGCCATCGCACTGCGGACGATGTGCGCCGCGCAACTGCATCAGATACACATCGGTACGGCCGCGTTCGCCGGCGACCATCAAGGCAGGCTCCTGCGACATCAGTCCCTTGCCCCGCCTCCGCTCGCGAACGGCCCGGGCAACATCCGCTGGGACGACAACACCGTGCACGTGTTCCTGATGTTCTCGGCGCGCGCCTCGACGGAAGACGTCTACTTTCTCCCCTGGTTCAACCATTCGAAGGAAGTGTTCTTCTGCCCGGCGCACCCGATTCGACCCGGGATCGACCCTACCGGGATCGGCTGGGGCTGGCCAAGTCCGATCTGGCGCGCCACCGTCGCCACGACCCTGGTCAACCTCGCCAATGCACCAAACCTGACCGACGCGCCCCTGGCCGAGGTGATCGAGGACGAACCGGATCTGGGTCTCTGGACGGACCACACCGGCTGGGACACGCGGATCAGCGCCGCCGGTCCCGGCGCGCTCGACCCGCCGTTCTGGCTGAGCAGCAATCACCCTGCCAGCTACTTCGGCATCCTCGACGACCGGCCGGACGACGGCACGGTCGGTCGCAATCTCGCCACCCTCGGCGGTGACGTCCGCTGGGCGTCGTTCCCGACCCATGACGATCCGGTCAATCCGGGCGACGTGACCCGGTACAGGCTCAAGATGCACGGCGCCGGCGACGAAGGCCATTGGATCTCCTACTAAAGGACCTCCATGACATCACCCTCGCACCCGCGCGGCACCCGACGGATCATCTACACGGAAGATCCCTCGAGCCTTGCCGTGTACCTCTATCCCGAGGACATCGCACCGCACGACATGCAGTCGTTCGTCGACGAACTGGCCCGCGGAGGCGCCGACGCGCTCGCCAAGGATGTCTTCTCCACCGGCGTGAGCGTCTACTGGAAGACGGACCTGACCGACTACGATCCGCGGCCCCAGCATCGACGATTCGGAAAGCTGATCGACGAAGGCGTCGAGCCGCTGAACCTGTACATCGACCGCTGCCGCAAGCACGGCATGACGTTCCTGGCCGGCTTTCGCATGAACGATCGCCACTGGGTCTGCCCCTTCTGGGAGCGAAACCCTCAGTGGCACCTGGATCGCGGCACCTTCGACTACCGGCACGACGGCGTGCGCGACTGGATGCTGAGCATGATGACGGAGATTGTCGAACGCTACGACGTCGACGGGCTCGAGCTTGACTGGATGCGCCTGCCCCCGGTCTTCGCGGAGCGACCGGCGCTGCCCGAGCAGTGCAGCGTCATCACGCGGTTCGTGGCACGGATCCGGCGGATGCTGGAGAAGGCCGGCGCGGCGAAAGGCAGGACGCTGACGCTGGGCGTGCGCGTCCCGGCGTGGCTCGACGAGTGCCTGACGTTCGGGTTCGACGTCGCGACGTGGATCACCGACGGACTGATCGACAGCGTCACGCCGACGGACGCGAGCTATTGCGATTTCCATGCCCGTTACCGTGAAGATTTCGGCGCGCTGACCTGCGACCGCCCGTGCATGCTCTATCCGGCGATACATCCGATCCACGATCGCGCCATCCAGAACTTCGCGCAAGGCATCATGACCCTCGACCACTACCGCGCCCTGGCTCACAGCCTTTACGCCCAGGGCGCCGACGGCCTGAGCGTCTACAACTACCAGTACCACTGGCGAGGCGACCCCCGCACGGACGTCGGCTACCCGGAGGTGCTGGGCTACTTCCGACACCTGCGCGACCCCGACGAGATCGCCGGTCACCGGAGGGAGTATCTCTACTACCCGATGTACCAGGGACCGATCCTCGGATTCGAAAAGAGCTTCCTGCTGACCATCTCGCCCGGCGAGAACGGCGCCGAGCGGGAAGCCTTTCGATTCCGCGCTTACGAGCGCGACTCCGGCGCAACCTCGCTGACGATGCGCTTCGTCGCCACCGCGCGGCAGCCGCGATGGAAAGGGGCCCTGCTTCGGCCCTACGAGCCCCTGTTGCTGACGGTGGACGTCAACGGGCACGAGGTGGCCCCGGCGTGCTCGATGTACGGCGACGAGGGGACCCGCTACGAGTTCGAAGTCAGCGCCGGATGGCTGAACGATGGTGATAACGAGCTTGGAATCAGGCTCCTGAAGGACCAGCCGATCGAGGGCGACGTCACGATCAAGAACGTGGAACTGGAGGTGACACCTGAGTGATCGGACGCGCCACCGCTGCTAGAATACATTCCATGAAGCATCGCCGATCCAGAGCGTTCACGCTGATCGAGCTGCTGGTGGTCATTTCCATCATCGCGCTGCTCATCGCTCTGCTGCTTCCGGCGGCCAAGCGTGCGAAGTTCTGGGCCCAGGTGACCGCCTGCGGCAGCAACGTGCACCAGCTCACCATCGGGGTGCTTGCCTTCGCGAACGATAACGAAGGGCTGCTCCCCAAGCACATGACGCTGCGATTGAAGTACGGCGGCGAGTTCGATCTCAACAACGCGTCCATCATCTACGTGGGCTCCGACCCCGACGACTTCAGCCTGCTGCCCTATTTCAACCTCAACAGGGAGGTCTTCTTCTGTCCCGGCAACGACCTCAAGACCGTCGACAACACCGTCTGGGTGCCGCGCCAGCCCCTGAGGTTCGGCTACGCGCTCATCGCCAACCAGATCGTCGAGGAGCCGGGCGGCACACCTGACGCCGCGGCGATCGATCTGCTGGTGCCCGAGACCATCGACGACAATCCGGAAAAAGGCCTGTGGTGCGACGACAACACCTGGCAGGTCGGCGCCTATGACGGCCTGCCCTACTGGCCCGACTGGTTCCATGGGAACCATCCCGGCCAGAGCTACCTGATCAATCCCGGCGAGCAGATCGCGGGGCGCTGGCTGGCCGTGCTTGGCGGCAGCGCGTCGTGGGACGCGTACACGGAGCCGGACGATGAGTCAGCGGCGCAGAAACAGCGTCTGCTGTTGCAGGGGGCCAATCAGTATTGGCAGGCGTATTGAGGCGGGGAAGCTTCGGATCACGTATGCACGCCGACGGGGAATCTGGAGTCTGGCGACTTCAGCTACTCCATCGGCTCCGCCAGCAGGTATTCGTCCTTCTCCAGCTTGTCGATCGGCCCGAGGAAGAAATCGGTGGCCTCCTGGAGCGTCGCCTCCCGCTGCGGCAGGTCCCTGCCGGTCATTCGCATGATCGACCAGCGCGTGGCGCCGTGAATGTCCACGCTCAGCTTCTGCCGTTCGTACCACACCTCGAGGGTGTCCAATTCGTCCTCGGCCCTCATGAAACCGATCGTCACCGCCGACATCCTGCGCACCTCCATCTTCTCCGGATCCAGCGGGTTGATGTCGGCCAGGCGCTCGGCCAGCTGCGCGGCCAGCTTCGTGTCCGGCTCGTCCAGGTGCAGCTTCCCCAGCGCCCAGACCGCGGCGCCGCGCGCCTCGGATCCGTGACCGCAGTGCTTGGGCACGTGCCGGCGCATCAGCGGCTCGGCCGGGCCGTAGGTCATGAGCCCGAACGCCTGCATGATCTGGGCCATCTGGTCATCCAGGTCGCGCCGGCGCGGGATGCCCCGCGCGACGTCCGGCACGTCGGGCCGGCGCCGGATCAACCACTTGCCGTTCGGGGATCGATCCCAGGCCTCCTCCGGCTCGTCCGACTGCGGACCACGACCCGCCTCCGCCTGCCAGTCGGCCGCACGCTGCGCGTAGGCAAGCATCGGCGCCAGCGTCCGGGGAATCGCCAGCCGCCTCAGGGCCGCCGCCGCGACGGTGCGCACCTCGACGCGCGGATACGAGAGCAGGTCCACCAGGCAGTCGGCCGCCGGCTTGTGGTCGACCGCGCCGAGCAGCATGGCCGCCTGCTCACGGCCGCGCCAGTGACGCCTGATGGTCTCGGCCAGGGCCTCCGGCTCCAGTCCGCGCCACGCTCCGCCCTCGAGCATCGTCATCGCGGCCTCGCGGATCGGTTCGGTCAGGGCCGGCTCCCGGTCCTGCTCGACGAGGCGCCGTCTCACGGCGCGTCGAATGCGCGGGTTCACGTCGTTCAGCCGCGGCCCCAGCAGCGCGATGGCCGCGGGTGTCTTCTGCGCCAGCACGCCTTCGACCGCCAGGCGGCGCACCTCGGCATCCGGATTCGAGAGCAGCGCCGAGCCCATCGGCTCGATCAGCAGCGGGTCGATCGCCAGCAGTCGCCGCAGGGCGCCGCCGGCCACCGTGGGTTCAGCGTCCGCCGCCAATTCGAGCAGCAGCGCGACGGCGTCCTCGCCGTCGTGTCGGCCCAGCAGCGCGGCGGCCGCCAGCCGATCGACCGTCGAACCGCCCGCCAGTCGCCGGGCGGTCGACTCGAGACCTTCGGAGGCGATCTCAGCCAGCGCCGCGGCGGCCGCCAGCCGCAGGGGCGGCACCGCCTGCGGGTCGGTCGCAAGCGCCAGTAGCGCATCGGCAGCCGCCTCGTGGCGCACGGCCCCCAGCGCTTCGATGGCCGAAATGCGGGCGGACCAGTCCGTCTCTGAATCCAGCCTTCCCATCCACACTGCGCGCGCCGGCTGATGATCCCAACGGGCCAGCGCCGGGTCGGTCAGCAGGATCATGACGAGCCCGTCTTCCTTGTTGCGACGCAGCAGCGCCGCGGCGGAGCCGCGCGCGTCCAGCGCGATCAGCGCCCGGGCAGCGGCCATAGGCACGAGCGGTTCCCGCCCCCTCGTTTCGACGAACGCCGCCAGGTCGCCCGCCATGTCCTCGAGCCCCGGCATCCCCAGGCGCCGCGCCTTGGTGATCGCCTGCGCCGCCGCGCAACGCGTCTCAGTGTCCGGGCGTCCCAGCGCCGCCCTCCAGCGGGGCTCGAGCCCCGGATGAAATCGCTTGATGATCGGCACGGGCGCCAGGTACGGATCGAGGTACATGGGCGCGTCGGTGTCGCCGTTCGTGGCCGGCTTGCCGCCCCACTCGTCGGCCACCCGCGAACCGGGGACGCCCTGGAACACCGGGGCACCCGCGTCGAGCGTCGACGCAAGCAGGAGCATGGCGAGACCGCAGACCAGTGACTTCAATCCCGCTCTCCCACCGTGCCGCTCACGCGCAGCGACACGTCGTTGATCTGCCACTTCGCCGTCATCTCAGGGTGCGGCCCGATGCGCAGCGCCAGGTAGACCGAGCCGTCGTCATCAGCCGAAACCGACTCGCTCGCGAGATCGATCTCCGTGGGCCCGATGCTTCGAACGCCTGCCTTCAGCGGAACCCGCTCACTCCCGGCATAGCGGAACGCTTCAACGGTGCGCCCTGGCGCATCCACGTCGACCATCCACAACCCCCCGTCCATCTTCAACGGCAGTACGGACGCGGGCAGCGAAAACCGCAGCACGACCAGCGATGCGTCGCGTGACTGGATCCATTTTCGCTGCCGGGGGTCGTACACCGTCGTGCTCCCGTCGCCGCCCGGTCCCCGATCGGCGCTGAACGCCACGAACCCGTCCGGCACCGACACCCGCTGACCTGCCGGCGTCGGCCGAAAGCGCAGCGGGATCGCGAGCAGCGTGGTCGAGAGCCGCTCGTGGCTCCGCTTGAGCGCATAGTCAGGGTCGAGCGATTCGACCCAGGCGAACAGCGTCGGCTCGGTAGGAAAGGGTCGCTTGGGATCCTCGAACAGTTGCCGATAGACGTCGAGCCGCTGCCGCTGAAGGTGGCTCAGCGTCGTCCCCGCCTGGTATTGACTGCGGGTCAGCGTGCCCGTCGCGCCGATGGTGAACGACCGCTCCGGCGAGATCGACGGGGCAAAGGCGCCGTTGCGCCCGACCACGACCACCTCGTCGATCTGCCCGAACGGCCCGGGCTCGATCGTGCCTCGCGCGCCGTCGGGGCCGAACTGCACGTCGGCGCCCACCGGCTTCGCGAGCGCGTCGCACGAGTGAAACTCGCCGGTCAGCATCGCGCCCGGCGGCAGCGCCAGGTTGCCCCAGGACCACCGGTCCACGTCGTCCCACTGCAGGCGCAGCAACTCCGCCGACTGGTAGCGCAGGTTCGGCCAGATGATGCCGCCTCGCTCGGCGCTGAGCAGCCCCTTTTCGTCGTGCTTCTGCGGGCTGTAGATCGCCAGGGCGCCATGCACGATCGCGTGGTTCCGCTGCGGCGTGATCTGCGCGATCCGGGCCTCGGAAACCGTCAGGGGCACCTTTCCCTGGTGGCCGGTGCCGATCCAGATCAGCGTGAGCGACGCCAGCACGGCGAGCGCCGGCCCGATCCAGGCCGTGTGCTCGAGGCGCCTCACCGCCATCAGCATGAAGCCGG
The DNA here is from genome assembly GCA_002686995.1 of Phycisphaeraceae bacterium. Taxonomy (GTDB): domain Bacteria; phylum Planctomycetota; class Phycisphaerae; order Phycisphaerales; family Phycisphaeraceae; genus NYZC01. The sequence goes on from NYZC01000076.1 coordinate 12,979, forward strand.
CGACGCCAATCCCCACGACGTACAGCCCGAGAATCCATCCCACGCCCGATCGTCCCAGCGTCTGGTAGCCAATGCGGTCCGAGGCAAACTCGGCCAGCGGGGCGGCCTCGATCGGCCGATCCATGTCGCGCCTGCCCATCAGCGGCAGCAGATCCAGCAGGGACGGTCGCGCCTGCTTCACCCTGATGCGCCGGCTCTTCTTCTTGCGATCGACAACCCACTTGTCAGCGTACCAGGCGCGCGGTCCGACCGTCGTCAGCAGGACGCGACCCAGGCCGAAGCGACGATGCAGCGACGCCGGCCAGCCGCGCACCTCGTGGAGGACCGTCCACTGCGGCGCGTAGAGCCGCACCATCTCGATCGGATCCTCGAACGCCAGCGTCCGGCCGCGGCCCGAGCCGCCGTCGAACCGGAACTCGCTCAGCTCCACGCGGTCCACCGCGCGGCAGGTCCAGTCGTTGCCGAGCAGCCGCGCCAGGAACGACGGATCGACCTGCTCGGCCATCACCCACAGACGCCCGCCCGAGAGGATCCATCGGCGCAGCGCTTCGAGCTGAGCCCCGCCGAGGTGCGGCCGGTGCCTGGCGACGACCAGCGTGTCTAGCCCCTCCCAGCCGATCTGGTGATCCGGGAGCGTGCTGTCGCGCAGGTAGAAAAGGCGGCGCGGCTTGTCGAGCGCCAGGCGCACCGCGGTCGCGGCGCCGGCGTTCCAATTGTCATCGCCGTCCTCCATGACCGCCGTGGTGGGCCGGCTCTTCTCCCCTTCCCGCGCCATGAGGCCGTCCTTGCGGGCCAGCCGGGGCGTCGGCCGACCCGGCGCCAGGAGCAATGCCTGCACCTCGACGGCGTCAACGCCCGACCGCGCCGCTTTCACCTTCTGCGCCCGCACCGGGAACTGCACGGTGCGCCGGCTTCGCGGAGGCAGCCATACCGATCCGGTGAACTGCACGAAGGGCGTCTGCTTGAAGGTGACCGACAGCAGAAGCTCGGCCTCCTCGTCCTCGGGGTTCCTGATCTGGGATCGGCACGTCGACCAGTGGTCCTGGCGCACGAAGTTGATGCCAGAAACGGCCACGCCGCCCGGAAGCCAGTCCTCGTCGGCCGCCGCGACCGGGGCCGTCGTCCACGCGACCAGGAGCAACGCCAGCGCCGCCGCCGGAAGGGGAGCCCGCGATTCTCGATGGGAGGCAACGATGCCGGATTATCCCAAGGTTGCAGCCGGGAACAACCGGGACCTCTCCGTCCCATTTCCAGGGCGCCCTCACGCGAAATCAACCTGGGGGCGGACGATCGGATACAAGCAGGTTGATCAGGGCCCTGATATCCCTTAGAATACTGGACAAAACTGCTAGATCCGGACACACGGAATTACGAAGGAGCGCCTCCACATGGGCATGCAAAGGGTTGTCGCGCATCGACGTAGCCGCGCGTCCTCGCGAATCGCCTTCACCCTCATCGAACTGCTGGTGGTGATCAGCATCATCGCCCTGCTCATCGGCATGCTGCTGCCGGCGATCAAGAAGTCCCGCGAAGCCGCGTTTCAGACCATGTGCGCCGCGCAGCTTCACCAGATCCACGTTGGCTCGACCGCGTTCGCCGGGGACAACAACAGCAAGTTCATCCGGCACGAGAGCTTCACGGATCCGAGTTTCGGGCTCGGCGGCGACGGAACCAGCAACCTCTTCTGGGACGAGAACACCGTCCACTTCTTTTTCGTCATTTCCCCCGGTACGACGGATGACGTCTACTTCCATCCCTACTTCAACCACAACAAGGAAGTCTTCTACTGTCCGGCACACCCATCCCGACCCGATACCGAGGTGCTGGGTTGGGGCTGGCCGGCCGGGCTCTATCCGAACGCCGTGATCACCACCCTCGTCAACCTCGCGAACCTGCCCACGAACCTGACCGATCGGCCCATGGCCGAGAAACTGGAGGACGATCCGTCGCTTGGCCTCTGGGCGGACCACTCCAACTGGAATGAACGCGGCCACCAGTCCGGCAACGTCGATCCGGGTACGCTCAATCCGCCGTTCTGGCAGAACACCAACCACCCGGCCAGCTACTTCGCCATCTTCGACGACCAGCCGGACAACGGCCAGGTCGGCCGCAACCTGGCCACGGTCGGCGGCGACGTCCGGTGGGCCAATTTCCCGAGGAACGATGATCCGAATAATCCGGGCGAGGTGACCAAGTACGCCATCCAGCTCGAAAGCGCCGGCGGCGGCCAGTGGATCTCGTTCTAGGATTCGGGGCCATACCATTGTTCATCGAGTCACGACCCAGCGCACCCAGGCGCGCCTTTACGCTCATCGAGCTACTGGTCGTGATCAGCATCATTGCGCTGCTGATCGCACTGCTCCTGCCCGCGGTCAAGAGATCCCGGGAGATCGCGATGCGGACCATGTGCGCAGCGCAGCTGCACCAGATCCATGTCGGAGCGTCCGCGTTCGCCGGGGACCACGAGGGACTGCTGATTCGGCACGAGTCTCTGGCCGTCTGGAATGACGGGCCGAGCAACGTCGTCTGGGACGACAACACCGCCCATTTCTTCATTCTGATCAATCCGCTCAACAGCGCGGACGACGTCTATTTTCTTCCCTACTTCGGTCATTCCAGGGAGGTTTTCTTCTGCCCGTCGCACCCGGTTCGCGCTTCGGGGGGAGACGGCGGTCTGCTCGGCTGGGGCTGGCCGTCGCCGGGCGCGAGCTACTTCGCGTTTACGACCCTGGTCAACCTCGCCAATGCACCCAACCTGTCCGATGCCCCGCTCGCCAGGCAGATCGATGACGACCCGGACCTGGGCCTCTGGACGGACCACACCGGCTGGGACACGCGGTCCAGCGCCGACGGGCCCGCACTGCTCAACCCGCCGTACTGGCTGAGCAGCAACCACCGGGCCGGCTATTTCGGCATCTTCGATGACCCGCTGGACGACGGCACCGTCGGCCGCAACCTCGCCCGCCTCGGCGGGGACGTGAGCTATGCCACGATCGACGAGATCGGCGCAACCCGGTACGGGCTCAAGCTGGCCGGTCCGCAAGGGGATTCCAGTACCGGCCACTGGATCTCGTTCTGATCCCCCTGCGACGCCGCTTGCAGGTTCTATAGATATGAGTGCCATGAACCAGGCCCGAAAAAACACCAGATGGTCGACGCGCGACGTGCGCGGTTTCACCCTGATCGAACTGCTCGTGGTGATCTCGATCATCGCGCTGCTCATCGCGATCCTGCTGCCCACGATCAAGAAGGCTAGATTCTGGGCACAAGTGACCGCGTGCGGGAGCAACGTGCACCAGCTCGTCGTCGGTTCACTCGCGTTTGCAAACGATTACGACGGCCTGCTCCCCCGGCACCTCAATCTGCCATACAACGTCCAGACGGCGACCATCTGGGACAATAACAACGCATCCGTCCTGTTTCCTCCGGACCCGGAAAATTTCCCCCTGATGTCCTATTTCAACAACAGCCGGGAGGCCTTCTTCTGCCCCGGAAGCGAGTTCAGGACGGTCGAGAACACCCAATGGGAGAAGAAGCCTGTGTTCGGTAACCCGCTGCAATTCAGCTATGGCCTCATCGCCAACCTGAACGTCGAGGGGCAGGGCGGCGGCATCGACGACGCGGCGTCGGATCGCCTGGTGCCCAGGACCATCAGCGACGACCCGGAAAAGGGCCTGTGGTGCGACGACGACAACTGGCAGCATGACAACTATGACGGCCTGCCTTTTTTCCCTGCCTGGTTTCGCGCAAATCACCCCGGAGTGGACTACCGGATCAACCCCGGCCAGGAGGTCGAGGGGCGCTACCTGGGCCTGCTGGGCGGCAGCGCCAGGTGGGATATCTACGCGGAGCCGGATGACCAGTCCAAGGCGCAGAAGTACCGTCTGCTGATGCAGGACAACAACAAATTTTACCTTGCGTACTGACCGCGGAGGACGCCTGCGAAGCCGCGAACGGCAAGAAGAGACATAAGTTGTTGTTTATTTTGAATTTACAGGCATGACGCCAAATCTGCGTCTTCATGAAAAAACGAAGAAATCGAGGTCGACCCTTGACACGCGAGCCGATGTCGGCTAGGTTTCTAGCAATTGGGCTAGAATGGTACCAACAAGCGGTACCATATCGGTACGGAGTGGAAAGATACGTATGTCCCCAGTGAGGGGAAAGGTGCCTGACTAACAGAAAGGAGACGGCACATGACTCGATGGTTGGCAGCAATTGTGGTCGTGGCGTTCGTGGCCGGTTACGCCGGTGCGGACCGGGTTGACTGGCACGACGACTTCGACGGCGGCGGCACGGTGGCGGCACACAGCGCCGGTGATCGTGTCATCGACCATCCCAACTGGCAGGCCGGCAGGAAGGACGGCGGCGAGCGAAACGGCGGACCAGGCAACTGGAACATGTCGGTCGGCACCGGCGACGGAGACTTCACCGGGAACTATGCCGACGGCTTCGACAAGGACTCCCGTCTGAACTGGCAGGGTGACGGCCGCGTGCTCATCGCCAACTTCAACAACGGCATCACCAACAACGGTCTCGATCCGAACCGTGACTACACGCTCACCTTCGTGTTCAAGACCGAGAAGAACGGTCCTAACACGACGTCGGCGGCTTCGGTCGGTGCCGCGGATCCGAACAACGACGGCGCCGGTGCGGACGGTCTCTGGGAAGACCGCCGCGACACGATACCTCAAACGACGCACAACACTGAGTTCGGCTTCGACACCACCCTTCGCCAGATCGCCGGAGCGGCCCCCAAGGGCCCGCACATCGGCTGGTTCCAGGGGTCACCGCCCGAGGATCAGCCCGTGCCGCGCAATGACTTCCGCCTTCCGGAAGATGCGATCGAGACCAACATGGGCGACCTGATCCAGTCCGGTGTGATCCATACCGGCGAGATCATTCTCGACGGCTCGAACAACACCGTGTCGATGGCCATCTATGAGGGACGCAACAGCACCCGCAACGGCGGAACGGCCGAAGCGTCCTTCGGCCCGGTGGGCGGTCACTCCCCTGCCGACTACAACCGTCTCCTCCTGCTCTACGACTTCGGTATGTGGGACGACGGATTCGGCACCTTCGGAGCCGGCAACCGCTCCAGCATTCGCCTCGACGACATCCTGCTGACTTCCACTCCGGAGCCGGTGAGCCTCGTGGCTCTGGCCCTGACCGGAATGGTCGTGCTTCGTCGCGAGAAGCGTGCGTAAGCGTTGAGTCAATCCTGATTCAAGAAAACGGCCCGCCCCTGGCGGGCCGTTTTTCTTTGCGCCCGTAGCTGAAGTCGCCAGACTTCAGATCACCGCTCAAAGCACTCCCAATCTACTGCTCGTACGCTTCGCCCTGCTCGAACAACTTCAGGCGCCCCCTGATCCTTTGCGCCAACTCCGTCTCCTCGGGCCCGAGCAGGCTGATCGCCCGACCAGCGTTTTTGATCGCCCGCTCGAACTGCCCGGCCCGGGCACAGGCCACCGCCAGCGTATCGAGCAGACGTGGATTGCGGTGTTCCGTCGCCCGGCAGGCCCCTTCCGCCACCTCGACCGCGCGGCGCCCGTCGTTGGGAAGCAGGTCGGGACACGTCGCCAGCAGCCAGGACAGGTTGTTCGCCGATGCCAGATCGCGCGGGTCGAGCGCCAGGGCCTGCTCGTAGTGAGCGACGGCCAGGTCGAATCGTTTCTGAATCTCCCTCAGATGGCCAAGGGCCCTGTGCGCGCCGGCGTGTCCCGGCGTCAACCGAAGGACGAGTTCGAACTGCTCGATCGCTTCGACGGAGCGCCCGACGCGGCGAAGGGCGTCGGCATAGTCGAAGCGCAGATCCGGCATGGCGGGGGCGCGCCCGAGCGCCCTGCGGAATTCGGCGATCGCCTCCTCCCGATGACCCGTCCCCAGCAGGGCGCGGGCCAGGTTCCACCGGATCGTCAGGTGGCGAGGCAGGTCGGATGCCGCCTCTCGCAGCAGCGGCAGCGCCTCACCTGGCCTCTCCTGAAGCAGCAGGGCATCTGCGAGACTGTCGAGGATCTCCGGTGCGCGGACATGCTGAAGCACCACCCCCAGCTGGCGTTCGGCCTCGGCCGGATCGCCCAGTTGCTGCTTCAGGTGAATCGCGAACCGATCGCGCAACAGCCAGTTATCGGGATCGAGTTCGACGGCCTTCCGGTAGACGGCCAGGAGCTGCGGCGGCGTCTCGACCCGGCGCAGCGTCGTCGTCACCCGGTCCTGAAGCCGATGGTCGCGGGCTTCGTGATCAGCCTGGTGGGTGAACGGCGCCTTGGCGAGCCGCCGCGTCATCTCCTGCAGCAGAAGCATTCGATCGACGTGCGTCAGTGCCACGCGACGAAACACCTCATCGTGGCCCGGCGGTTCTCCCGCGTCGGCGCGCAGCGCTGCGAACGCCGGCAGGAGCTCTTCCACCGCGGGCAGCACGGTCCGGGCGAGCAGATCGCTGCCCGCCAGATTGAAGTGGACGTGCTCGAAAAACAGCTCCTCCCCGGGCACACCGTGCGGGCTGGCCTGCCCGAACGCGGCGGCGGCATCGACCAGTCGCACGCTCCCGTCCGCGCCCACCTCGCCGGCGATCTCGCAAATCACGTCGTTGATGCGCGTGTCGGCGCGGAAGCGCAGCGTGTCCAGGTCACGCGCCCGGACGAAGCTCGACCGGGCTTCGTCGAACTCCCGCAGCTTCCAGCGACACCGGGCCACGCGATAGTGAAGCTCGGCGAAGGCATCATCGATGGCGGCAGCGGCCTCGTAGTGTCGCAGCGCCTCGCCGAATCGCTCGGATTCCTGCTGACCGACTCCCTGCTCGAAATGCGCGGTCCAGCGGTCCAGCTCGTCGGCAGTGAGTCCCGGCCGGTGCAACGAGGCGAAGGGCGCGGAATCACGCAGGTTCACCGCGATGGTGCAGAGCATCAACGGCACCTGCCGCCCGCGACACGCCTCCGCGACGGCCTCCAGGTTCGTGCGGAAGTGATCGTACGCGCGCTGCAGGTTCGCATCGTCATGTCGGACCTGGTGCTCCAGGAACTGCCGCATCCCCAGCCAGTTCGCGTTCGAATCGCCCCGCACGGCATGCACGGCGTCTTCGATGAGCTGTCCGACCCTGGTCTTCTTCAGCGCGAGGCGGGCTCGGATCACCGCCATACTGTTCGAGAGCGGCACCACGGGGTTGCCCGCACCGAACGGGCCGACCACCTCGTTGTTCCCGAGGTAGACGATGACCAGGTCGGGGTCGTGCCCGGCGACCTGCAGCGCCGTCTCGCGCACGACGTGCGAGTTCGTGGCGACGATGCCGGTGTTGATGATCTCGAACGTCACCTGCGGGTACCGGTCGCGCAGCAGCACCCGGAGCAGGCGCCCGAAGTTGTACAGGGGATCCGGATCTCCCATCGCCGCCGACGCGCCGAGCACGAAGATGCGCACCGTGCCTGCCGACTTTTCGACCCGGTACGCAAACGGGCGCGCCAGCCGCGCGATCTCGCGCGAGAAGAAGTGCCAGGTGAACTGCGGATTTCTCGTGTAGACGGGCCGGCCGTTCACTTCACCGGGGATCGCGAAGCTCGTCGGCCGACCGTAACCGAAAAGCCGCAGACCGACTTCGAGCAGCCCGAAGAAGAGCACCGGCGCCGCGATCGCGGTGACGATCCGAAACAGCCACTGGCGACCGCGGTGTGTGCTCACGACTGCATGGCTCCGCGTCGCCGCAGTTCGAAGAAGCCGCCGGAAACCAGTCAACCTGGTCCGAAGTCTGACGAGAGCCGGCCGGCGACCCGAGCGGGTCCCACCCTGCATCCTGTCGTCATTCGACCTGCTTCTGCTTCGCCATCTCCTTCGCCAGCCGGGCGAAGCGCGCGGCGTCCTCCGGCCAGTGCGGCTTGAAGGCCTTGGCCGCCAGCCCCAGGTCCAGGCCCGGAATGTAGGTGTACTGCCGGCCGCTGAACGGCAGCGACAGGTCGACCATCTCGTCGGCTCCGACGTCGAGTTTCTCGACGGCCCGCAGCAGCGTATCGACCCCCACCGGTCCGCGGAAGATCACGGCCAGGTGGCCGTCGCGATCGAGAAGAAGACTGGTGGGCACCGTCATGGGCGCGATGCGCTTGAAGATGACCTCCTGCAGCACATCCACCTTGGCGAGAAGCTCGTCGGTGGCTCGTCCCGATTCGAACGGGAACTTCAGTCGCGCGATCATGCGCCGGGCATCGTCCGGCCCGGTCCCCGCGTTCTCGTCCAGACCATCCACGCTGAGCGCGAGCACGTCGAGGCCGGCCCGGCGCAGCGCCTGCTCGTGCTTGCCGAGCTCCTTGAGCTCCGCGGCACACGGCAGGCACCAGCTCGCCCAGAGGTTGATCAGCCGCGGCCGCGAGCCGGGCTCGATCGTGCGCGGGGTCGTGTCGTCGAAGCTGGTGAATCGCAGTCGCGGCATGGGAAAACGAACGGGCAGGAAAACCTGCGCGGCGTTCGTGCCCGGATAGCGCGGCTGCGTCGACGGCTTCAACGCGAGC
>NYZC01000077.1 GCA_002686995.1 Phycisphaeraceae bacterium
CTCGTCCCCGCTCAGTGCTCGGCCCTCGGAAATGACGGGTTCGACCTCGGCTGTTGCCTGCCGCCCGCTCCGAACCTGCCGACCCCCCCGCCCCTCGGGCAGACCGGCAAGTACGCCTGCTTGAACAACTGCGCTCTGGAACAGGAATGGCTCGTGGATGTGGACGTCGCGTTCGCCTGGATCGGAGGCGGGATCGATGATTACGCGGGGCTCCAGGTCAGCATTTCGCCGATCGCACCGGGCGCCCCGATGGCGTCCGGCTGGGTTCTCGCCAAGTACTCCCGCACCTGGACCCGTATCGGAGGCGGAGGTGGCCTCGAACAGGTCTGGCGCTTCCTCCTGAACGGCGACCTCTATTACAGCACCGGCGCTGCCTCGCCGTGCCCCGTGCCCCCGCCGGGCGCCGCCGGCCAGCCCGTCCTGATGACCGGGTTCGTCGACTACATCTGCACGAGCGCCGGCTGGGAGATGATGCTGAACCTCAACCACCACAACGGCTGCCTCTCGCACGCCCCGTGGTCGAGCCGCCCCCAGCCCCCCGCGTTGGCCCACCGCGACCGTAGCTACCACCTCGTCACGCCGTCCAACTTCGACTTCACGCCCGTCTCCCCCCCGTCAGGCACGCTGCTGGCCGAATCGGTTCGTTCGTCGCAGTTGACCTGGTCGCCCTTCAACTACCAGGCCAACAGCGAGTCGTACGTCAACCAGGCGAGCCTGAACGACATCGGCACTCCCCGCTGCTTCTCCTGCACGTTCAGCTCTACGAGCGCCCCGATGGCGTATCAGTTCCAGCAGCTGACCGGCTCGGCCTGGTGCGGCGGCACGAACACGACGTTCTCCAGCATCCCGGTCCCCGGTCTCTTGCCCGGCGGCATGCTCGCGCTCGGTCTCGGCTTCTGGACGACCTCCACCGGCTTCGTCCCCCTCACCGTGTACTGGGGCATCATGGCCTACGACGACCCTTGCACCACCGAAGCACCCTTCTTCATCGTGTCCGGGGTCGCAACGGAGCAATCCTCGCCCGCGACGCTCTTCCCCAATACGATGTTCCCGGTGCCCCCGGCCCGCACGTTCATCGACATCGGAAGCGCCAAGCTTCTCCCGCCCTTCAGCGCGAGCCCCTGGGGATCGATGTACGTCTCCACGGTCCTCTTCCAGCTCAACCAGTAGGTCGGCACCGGGGAAAATCGTCCCGGTTTCCGCAAGAACCCGTGATCGCGCTCTATGAATATCCCGGAGGACGCTTCGACGTTCTCTCTACAACCAGGCAGTATCGTCTCCTGGCCGCCCCGGGTTCCTGAAAAGGAGCCCGGGGCGCCATGTTATACAAGACCAATGGACCGATCCCCGAGCGGGAGGATCGGTCCACGAGATGGAGGTTACAACCATGTCCAACGCCCCAAGACTCCTCAGTATCGTGGTTACCCTCGTTCTCGGCGTGTCCGCGATTTCCCAGCCACCGTCCCCGACGCCGGAGACGCCGGACAAGCAAGAGGTGAAGTCACCTGCTCCTGCCGGTCGTTTCGAAGTGGTCAAAGAGAAGGTGTGGATCCCGGGCAGCACCGAGCGCGTCTGGATCGCACCCGTCTTCACCGCGGCAGTGGATGGCGAAGGCCGCCCCGTCAACGTGTTGGTCGAACCGGGGTACTACCGCACCGTGACCATCCCGGGTCGCTATCAGATGATCACCCGCAAGGTCTGGGTGCCCACGTCGAAGCCAGTCCCGGTCACACACTTCACGCTGCGCAACTCGCGTCGATTCCAGATTCAGGTCCAGTCGATCCACGTCGCGTTGGCGGACGGCTCGACGGCCGTCGTCCATCTACCCCGCGACAACGTGATCTCCTCGACGTCGCACTTCACGTTCGACATCCCCGACGGTGCGGTGTCCGTGCGTCTCCGGTTCAAGACGTGGAGCTGGGGCAACAAGCGCTTCCAGTTCCCGATCTACTCCGCGGCGTACGAGCTCAACCGGTCGAACACCGGCATCATCCACTGATCACGAATCCTCTCGACGTGCGAAGAGCCGGAGCGCCGCGAGCGCCCCGGCTCTTTTCGTTTCGGGCCTGGCGCACCGCGCCTCAGTTGTAGAGGAACGACACGACGTTGGTAGTCACCCACTGGGTCGCGTCCGACGGATCGCCGATCAACGCCTGTACGTGAAGGTTGAGATCCTGGATCTCCGGTGGAAGCTGCGGAACGGTAAACGTCATCGTTCCTGCCCCAGTAGATCCGACGTCTCCCTGAAACCCGGTGGTGAGCGCGCTCCCGGCCTCGGAGAGGGTGAACAAGAACAGCGGGTCCGGATCGAGCGCGAGATGAAGGCCCGGTCCCGCCACGTCGATGCCCGTGTCCGTCGAGAACGACGCCGCGGCGACATACGACGTGCCCGCATACCCGGGCGCGTCGAGGGCAACGACGGTCGGCACTCCGGCGAACACGTACGGCCAGGCCTGCAGACGTGGCGACAACGACTGGCTCGACAGGGTGACGGCGAACCACTGTTGGGAGACGACTCCGGTCGCGATGCTCCGCGATCGGACACCGAGGTAGTACTGCCCGTCCGGGAGAGCACCGCCGGACTGGTTCTGCGGTGTCCATGGGACCGAGAGATCCTCGTCGCTCCCGACCGGAATGATGACGTCATTGCACGCGATGGCCGTCCAGACCACGGGACCGTTCTGCCCCCCAACCCGCACTTCGTTGATGAGGCAGTCATCCATGAACAACGTGCCATTGCCGGTCGCCTCATGGAGGTTGAGATTGGCGGTGGCAGTGGGCGCAATGATCGGTGGGTCCACGAACCCGGCGAACTGGGCGGGCGCGGCGGACACCAAGACAACGGCCGTCAATACGGCCAGGCTTCCTCTTTGCATTTGTTTCCCCCTGGCGGGTCTAGTGACCAGCGTTTCCGTCGGCAGGCCTGAGTCCGGCCGGTGATACGGACTGGTTCCCGCTACCAGGGAATGTCTTCCTGGATTCTCCGCGGGAGCGCGGACCTCCAGGCGAAGCCGATGCCGGACCCCGGAGCGGACCTGGAGGCCCGCGCTCCCGGGGACCCTATTGGCCTGAGCCCGGCGGTGGAGGACCGAACGCGTTGATCCAGAACGCGAGGTCGAGGTTCTGGCCGACCTGCGACGGCGTGTCCTCCCAGAGCAGAATCCCGGACCCTGTCCCGTAGGACGCGGAGCCCTGACCGAGAGTGAGGGCCAGTCCGTTGGACATCTGGAGCGGATCGTTGGGGAACTCGGGGCCGTTGATCATCCCGATCTGGACGTAGATCGTGTACCCGGCCGCCCAGGGCGGAACCGGGATCGTCGGCATCCAGTTCATGAGAACGGGGGTGAACCAGTCGACGGTCGTGAGGAGGAAGTCGCCGCTGCCCGCACCAAGCTCGATGTTCAGCGGCGAGCTGCCAATGAGCATCAAGCACTCGATCGGACATTCGGTCAGTACGCACTGGCCGCCGGAGTTCCAGCCGCGGTACTTGATGCGCGTGCGGAACCAGCGGTTCAGGTCTGCCGGCTGCGGGGTCCAGGTGACGCTGATCATCGCGGAGGTCGCGTCCAACGAACCGCGCTCGCCTCCGAGGCACGACGCGATGGAAGGCAAGCTCCCGCCCGGGGTCGGGTTGATGGTCACCGTCGCTCCCGGCGGTGCCTCGACGACCTGGATCGCGGCTCCGGAGTTCATCGCGTTGGTGACGGTCCACGTGTGGGTCACCGGGACGCCGACCGAAGGGTTCGCAGCGCCGCACGGTCCGGCGATCGTGACCGGCGGGACCCCGGGCGGGCAGAACTCATCGCAGCCCATGTCGACGTTGCTGCCGCCGATGCGGGGATCGCCGTCGCAATCCGAGACGCACAGGAACGCAAGCAAGCCCTCCCCCGCGTCGAGCACGGGCGAGCCGGCCTGCACGTGGAAATCGTCGTTCGCGGGATCGACGAAGAGCGGGTCCAGGTTGATGACGTTCAGGCCGGGGAACCCGTCCTCCACGTCCGAGTTGTCGACGGAAGCCGTCGCCGTGCCGAGGAGCAGGATCTGGGCTTCACCATTGCCCCACACGATGCAGTTGGACACGTCGACGTGCCCGTTCTGGACCCGGATGCCGGCACCGCCGACGACCGGGGTCAGGAGGTTGTTGTGCGCAACCGTGCAATTCACGAGACGCGCGCTCGTCGCCGCGCCATCGACGCGAACCCCGACTCCCACGGTCGCGGTCGCCTCGCTCTTTGCGATGAGGGTCGAGCAGATCACGGCCGTCGCACCGTTGCTGACCTCGATTCCGCTGGTCATGTTCGAGAGCACGATCGACCCGCCGACGCGCGGCGTTCCGCCCTGCAACTTGATGCCGGCGCCAGTAATCCCGTCGCCGTCGCGCACCGTAGTGTCCATGACCTGTGCGCAGGTGTTGACGAACAGGATGCCGTGCGACGTCGGCGCCGCCGCGTCGTGCACGTTGCAATCGTCCACGAGTGCGAGTCCGAGGTTCATTCGAACCCCAATGGCGGACGTCGCTGCCGTCCCGACGTCGACCTCGCAGGATTCGATCAACGGGCTGGACGCGTTGCCGTCGACGCCGATGACGTTGATCGTGGCCTGCGGACGGATCACGCAGTTGCGGATCGTCGGTGAAGCCCCATCGCAGGAGATCCCGACGCTGGTCGACGCGAGCGGACTCGTGATGGTGAACCCGATCAACTCCGTATCGCGGCCCTCGCCGTTCTCGAACCGGACGACCGTGCCCGCGGGCATGCCCATGAAATCGCCGTCGATCGTGCAGCTCGCCGGCCCGCCGGCGCTGCGCACGATGATCAACTTGCCCATGAAGTCGAGAGATTCGTTGTAGACGCCGTTCGCGACGACGACCGTGTCGCCGGACACCGCGGCGACGATCGCGGATTGGATGGTCGGGAAGGCGGGGGTCGGGACGTTGAGCTGCCCACACGCGATGGCGGGCAGAAGGACGGCCAACCCAGCCCACAGGACGGGTCTCGAAGTCTTCATTGCGGATTCTCGGGGAGGTCCAAGGCTCGAACGTAACGGGTGCGCCGCTGATCCAGCGTAACCCGAGGTCACGCGACCTCGCCAGCGGGGCCGGAGTCGTAGTGTGCGGTCCCGTTCGCAGCCCGACGATTCAGCGGTGAATCGACGACACGAAACCAAGAAAGAAGGCGGAACGCCGCGGGAGGGCCAGATCGGAACGTCTGCCCGGAGGGAAGAGGGGGATGCGAGCAATCGTCCGGCACGGACGGCCATCTCGCGGAGGGACTGAGGGGCTGGGTGGTCGACCGATCACGATCGCGGTGCGATCCCATTGGCGAGAAAAGCCCCGAGACCCACTCGGGCCTCGAGGCTGCTTGGTTCTTGGTTCTCGGCATCAGGGCCTCTCAGGCAATGGCGTCGATCCGGTCGACGCTTCCGATTCCGCCTACCGTCCGGTCGATTCCGCTGGCCAGGTTGGAAACTGCCAGCACCACGACCGTCAACATTGCGATGACTGCCGCCGCCTGAAGTACGCCGCTCACTTGCCAATGTCGTTGCATTCGTCACTCCTTTCCGGGCCGCGTTATCCGGGCCGGTCACTCCAATAGGCCGCCGGACGATTGAAATTGGTCAATGTCGCCAATATCCCGACAAGGGTGTTGCTGGTGCGCACGGTGTGGACTAATCTCACGCAGTTTTGCCGCAGGGTAGTCAGGGAGAGCCTCGCAAATGCCGCACGTAGTCCTGGGTCTGGTCACTCCGCATTCAGATGGGATTCGTCCAGCCGCTTCCGCAATCCTCCCGACACTCGATGACGCGGTCGAGGCACTGCATGAGCGGCGCGTGATTCGGCGCGCCGTCCCGATCGGGGCTCCTCAGGGATACGAAGACGCGCGATGGAATGAGTCCGGTCCCGGAGCCGTGCGGAGAGCTCTCGAGGCCAGCCTGGCAACGGATTCCGCGCCCCTGCTCCACGGCTTCATCTTCGTGGAATGCGAGGAGCCTACGACTGAGGAAGATCGGTCCTTGCTGCGTCAGACTCCTGAGATCCGATTCGCCGACCCGCCGTTCGAAGTCTCTTCGGGAGGAGGGCCCTCGAGCGGGCGACCGTCCGCCTACGACCCGCATTGGCGCCTCCAGGCCATCAACTACTCCAAACCCCGGCTCGATGAATGCGAGAGCCAATGCACCATTGGAGTGATCGAGAAAGGGCCGCCCAAGGGGCATCCGTCCGTTCGCGGGGACAACGACCACCCACATGTGCCGGGCGGACCGTTTTGCGAGCACGGAACGGCCGTATGCGGGATCATCAGCTCACACGATCAGCCGAGGCACCGGGTCTCCGCCATGAGGGTGCGGATCCTTTGGGACGACGCTGAGTTCGTTATTTGACAGTGGTTTATGACGGTCGATGTCTAGAAAACCAGGGCCTTCCCTGCTACCTATGC